>NZ_JBVJIJ010000022.1:13755-230567 GCF_055586325.1 Dactylosporangium sp. NPDC051087
AGTTTTACCCCTGCCCTCCAACGGCATTTGGGTGTTGGTTTTTTTTTTCTTTTTTTTTTTCCCTCTTTTCTTTTGGGTTCCCCCCCCCCCCCGCCCCCCCCCCCACGCCAGTGAAGACCGGCCGACCTGCCGCCCAATCGCGGCGCGACGGCAGCGCCCCTTCGACGATCCGACGCCCCCCGGGCCGGCCGGGCAACGGCGGGCTACGGGGTGAGGGTCGCGATCAGGGCTTCCGCCTCGGGGCGGGTCATCTCCAGGCCGCGGACGTACGCGGCGGCGTGGCGGGGCGCGGGGGCGCCGTGGTGGTTGCGGTGGGCGTTGGCGCGGCCGATGGCCTGGGCGGTGAGGCCGACGCGGCGGCCGATGCCGGTGACCGCGCCCCACAGCAGGGCGCCCGCTTCGGCGTCGCCGGTGAGGGTGAGGGCGCGGGCCAGCGACAGGGTGGTCACCAGCCAGGAGCTCATCGCCGGGTCGTCGCCGAGGCGACCCGACAGGCGCAGCGCCGCCTGGCGGGCGTCGTCGTAGCGGGCCCGGTCTAGGGCCACCTCGACGCCGAGCCAGCCGGCGACGGTCACCACCCAGCCGTAGCCGCAGTCGCGGGCCGCCCGGCGGGCCTCAGCGAGCAGCTCGGACGCGCCGCCGAGGTCCCCGGCGAGGTACGTGGCGTGGCCCGACACCATCCGGCCCTGGGCGAGCAGGTCGGGCCAGCCGACCGTCTCCGCGGCCCGGTGGGCCCGGCCGGCCGCCGCGCCCGCGAAGGCGGCGTCGCCGGACGCGGCCGCCACGAACGAGAGGCAGCACAGGGCGTCGGCGCGCAGGTAGTCGTGGCCGGCGCGTTCGGCTTCCCAGACCGCCGCGTGCGCCTGGGTCACGGCGTCGGGGACGTCGCCGGCGATCGAGCGCAGCGCCGACAGGCCGAGCGCGGCGCGGCTGCGGGCGGCCTGCCCGGCCGACGTGCGGTCCTGGCCGCCGGCGGCGAGCGCGGCCCGCAGCCACGCGGTGCCTTCGGCGGTCGCGCCCTCGTGGAACCAGTACCAGGCGACCCCGCCGGCGATGTCGACCGCGGCGGCGCCGTCGCCGTCGTCGAGCGCTCCGCGCAGCGCGGCGCGGACGTTGCGGCGCTCGGTGTGCAGGCGGCGCAGCCAGTCGTCGGCGGCCGTGGTCCGCAGCCTCGCCGCCGCCTCGCCGGCCAGGCCGCGGACCCAGTCCCGGTGCCGGCGGACGGTCCGCGCGTGGTCGTCGTCGTCGAGCAGGCCCCGGGCGTACTGCCGCAGCGGCCGCCCGAGCCGGAACCGGTGCGCGGTGCCGCCGTCGCGGTGCACCTGGATCAGCGACCGGTCGACGAGACCCGGCAGCCGCGCGTGCTGTCCCGGTGCGACGGCGGCCATCGCGTCGAGGTCGAACCCGCCCTCGAACACGGCCAGGCGCCCCAGCAGCGACGCGTCCGCCGGGGCGAGCGGCCCGCCGAGCGGGTCGGCGGCCGGCCCCAGCAGCGCGACCGGGTCGTCGCGGAGATGGCCGGCGAGCGCGTGCAGCGGCAGCGTCCTGGACAGCGCGGCGGCCCGCTCCACCGCGGCCGGCAGGCAGCCGACCGCGTCGCACACGGCCGCCGCCAGCCGGCGGTCCGGGACGCCGACGGCCCGCGCGGCGAACAGGTCGACCGCGTCCTCGACCCGCAGCGGCCCCAGCTCGAGCAGGACCTCGCCGGGCACGCCGAGCGGTGCCCGGCCGGCGGCGAGCACCCGCGGCCCGGGACCGCCGAGCTCGGGGGCCGCCGTGCCGTCGACGACCAGCAGCCGGGTCGCGGGTCCGGGCTCGTCGGGCCACCGCACCACCGCGACGCCGGTCAGGTCGGCGTGGCGGTGCGCGTACTCCATGACCAGGCGGCTCTTGCCGACCCCCGGCGGACCGGTCACGGTGACGACCCGTGCCGTGCGGAGCAGCTCGGCGACGGCCGCCAGCTCCGCGGCCCGGCCCACGAAACCGCCGGCCACCGCGCCGGGCGGCGCCGGCGCGACCGGCTCCTGGCGCAGGATCGAGGTCTCCAGGGTGCGCAGCGCCGGACCTGCGTCGACCCCGAAGCGGCCCGACAGCGTGTCGCGCGCCTCCCGCAGCACGTCGAGCGCGTCGACCTGCCGGCCCGACCGGTACAACGCGAGCGCCAGCAGCTCCCAGAGCTGTTCCCGCCCGGGATGCTCGCGGGCCAGCCCGGACAGCTCCGCCACCACCGCCTCGTGCCGCCCGAGCCCCATCTCGGCGGCCACCCGGTCGATGCGGGCCTGCACCCGCTGCTCCTCCAGGCGCCGCGCCGCGACCAGCGCGAACGACGCGTCCGGGAAGTCGGCATAGGCGCCGCCGCGCCACAGCGCCAGCGCCCGGTCCAGCCCGGCCCGGCCCGGCGCGAACCGGCCGGCGGCGACGAGCTCGTGTCCCTCGCGGGCGAGGGCGGTGAACTCGTCGGCGTCCAGGCGGCCGGGTGCGGGCCGGACCGCGTACCCGGCGCCGACGCGCACCAGGACCCGCGACGGCGACCGCGGCGGCCGGTCGGGCTCCAGGGCGCGGCGCAGCCGGGCGAGGTGGCTGTGGACGGTGCCGAGCGCGGTCGCCGGGGGTTCGGCGCCCCACAGGACCTCCACGATGCGGTGGAACGGCACCTCCTGACCGCCGGTGCTCAGCAGGAGCGCGAGCAGCATGCGGGGGCGCAGACCGCCGAGGTCCACCTGCTCCCCGCCGATCGTCACCTCCAGCCGCCCCAGAACCCCGAACCGCGGATCTGCCATGACGCTCCCACCCGATGATCGTTTGCACGGACGTCGGGTCAGACGACCAGCTCCGGACGGTGGTTGCGGTGGCGGTGTGTCGCATCGCCGACCCGCCCGGCTCCCAGCCGCCGCCGGGGGCGCCGGGTGGCGGTCAGAGGTCCGCGGCAGCCATCGACCGTTGACGGTGCAGGAGGGCGGAGACGGCGCTGGCGGGCATCGGGCGGGCGAGGTGATAGCCCTGGCCGTGGGTGTACCCGAGGTCGCGCAGCACCGCCGCCTGCTCGGCGCTCTCCACCCCCTCGGCCACCGTGTCCAGGCCCAGCGCGTGCGCGAGCTGGCTGACCGCACGGGCCACCGCCTGCCGCGCGCTGGCCGCCGCCGGCTGGCCGTCGTCGATCTCGACCCCGTCCACGAAGGACTTGTCGAGCTTCACGATCGCGGCCGGGAACGCGCGCAGCAGGCTCAGCGACGACTCGCCGGTGCCGAAGTCGTCCAGCGCCAGGCGGATGCCCATGCGGTCCAGCTCGTACAGGGTGCGCGACACCTGCTGGCCGCGCAGCACCGCGGACTCGGTGACCTCCAGGACGAGGTGCTCGCAGGGCAGGCCGCTGTCGGTGAGCGCGGCCGTGACGTCGGCGACGAAGTCCGGGTCGTGCAGCTGCCGCGCCGACACGTTCGCCGCGGCCTTCTGCAACGCGTCCGGCCCGAACTCCGCGAGCCACGCCGCGGCCTGCCGGCAGGTCTCGCGCAGCACGAACCGGCCGAGCGGCACGATCAGCCCGGTGCGTTCGGCGGCGGGGATGAACTCCGCCGGTGTGATGACGCCCCGGGTCGGGTGGTGCCAGCGGACCAGCGCCTCGACGCCGATGAGCCGCTGGTCGTCGAGGCGCAGGATCGGCTGGTACACCACGCGCAGCTCGTCGTTGTCCAGGGCGCGCCGCAGCTCCCCGCCGAGCTGCATGTGCGCCAGGACCGGCTCGCCCATGCCGTCGACGTACCGCACGAAGCCGGCCTTGCCGCGCTGTTTCGCCGTGTACATGGCGACGTCGGCGTCCCGCAGGACGGAGTCGACGGTGGCGCCGGGCACGGCGTCGGCGATGCCGATGCTGGCCTGCGCCAGGAGCCGGTGCTCGCTGAGCGGCTGGTCGAGCGCGGCCAGCAGCCGCCCGGCGAGGTCCTCCGGGTCGGCGCCCGGGGCGGTGAGCAGCACCGCGAACTCGTCCCCGCCGACCCGCACGGCCAGCCCGTCGCGGCCGGTCTCCGCGCGGAGCACCTCGGCGACGGAGACGAGGAGCCGGTCGCCGACGCCGTGGCCGAGCAGGTCGTTGACGGTCTTGAAGTCGTCGAGGTCGACGAGCAGCACCGACGCGTGTCCGGTGCCGAGCGCCGCGGTGAGCCGCTCCCGGAACAGCGCCCGGTTCGCCAGGCCGGTCAGGCCGTCGTGGCTCACCTCGTGCTGCAGCCGTTCCTCCTGCACCCGCGTGCTGTCCAGCAGCCGGGCGTTCTCCTCGTAGGCGATGTACTGGCGCGCGGTGACCAGCGCCGTCACCAGGACCGCCGCGACGACCACGATCCGTCCGGGCCAGTCCAGGGGCGCGCCGAACGCCATCGCGACCAGCGGCACGTCGACCGCCACGACCGCCAGGTACGGCAGCAGCTTCCCGCTGCGGGCGCTGTCCCGGCGCAGCCCCAGGCCGGCCCGCCACTGCGCCGCGACCCCGAGCGTGGCCAGCACCGGCGTCAGCGGCATCACGACCGCCTGCGCGGGCACCGCGGCGATCAGCCCGAACCGCACGGCGATGACCGCGACGATCCCCGCGGTGACGCCGCCGCTGGCCGCGATCAGCCGGATCGCGAGCCGGTCGACGGGCCCGCCGGCGATGTAGGAGACCTTCGTGGCGGCCCCGACGGCGGCGATGAAGGCCAGCCCGACCAGCACCATCGCCTGCCGGCTCCACGGCTCACGCGCCGAGAGCATGGGGGCCAGCCCGGCGTACCAGAGCACCGCCGCGCAGCCGAGGAACGCGATCGTCCGGTCGAGCAGCATCCGCCACCGGTCGACCCCGCCGGTGGCGACGACAGGTACCCGGGCGACGGCGAACAACGCGAGCGCGAACCCCGCCCCGACGCACGCCGCCGCCGGCACCGGCATCGTCCGCGTGTGCGCCTGGGCGGCGTGTGTCAGCATGTCGACGGCCAGCCAGCCGTACCCGATCGTGATCAGCCCCATCGCCACCATCAGCGCCCGCCAGAACGACCTGGCCACGGGGTTGAGGTCGCACCGGCGGAGCAGGTGGGCGACGGACGCGGTGGAGATGACCCCGCCGACCGGCACGAACGTGTAGGCGAACGCCTCGGACCCGACCCCGCCGGCGAGGAACCCGACGCACCACACGGTGCCGAGGGCCATGACCGCGCCGGCGGCGAGCACATATCGCCGTGCGGGCGCCCCAGCCGCAGGACCCGCCGCAGATCGATGCGCCTCCCGCGTCACGGCCCTGAGAATATCGCGCCGGTTGTGTACCGGATCTCACCCGAACGTTTGAGCTTCGCCGATATGTGCCCCCGGCGACCCGTCCGGTCGTCGTGCCCGTTACGGCGTGCCGGTGCGGCGCAGGCGCAGCGCCGAGACGAGGAAGAAGATGCCGCCGACAACCGCGTAGCCGGCGACGGCGCGCAGGTTCGCGTCCTCGGCGGCGGCCATCAGGATGAACGACGTCCCGGCGACGGTGGAGATGCCGCCGCTGAGGATCATGGGCCAGTGCCCGGCCGTCCCGCGGCGGTTGACCGCCACGACCAGCTGCACGAGGCCGGCCGCGATCGCCCAGACGCCCCACACCCGAAGGACCGCCGGGACGCCGGACGCGGCGGCGACCGCGAGGGCGACGGCGGCGACCGTGCTGACGGCGATGTTGGTGTACAGCAGCCGCGCCGGCCCGCCGGTCCTGGACGAGCGGACGTCGGCGACCGCCGCGGCCACGTCGAACAGCGGGTAGAGCACGAGCAGGGCGACGGTCAGCGGTCCGATGCGCGTCCCGGTCGTGAGCAGGAGGACGGCCCAGACGACGGCGAAGCCGAACCGGACGAGGTACAGCCGCCGCAGCGCCGGCGCGACGGGGCTGGGTGGGGCGATGGTGGTCACCGCGGACACCTTTCAGAAAGGTAGAACGTTCTGTCTTGTTGGACGATGCCACACGCGGCGCGCGGGGTCAAGACCGAACGTTCTATCCTGTGCGGATGAGGCGTAGTGAAACCGGTGGCCGGCCGTCCGAGGCGCGGTCCCGGCTGCTCGGCACGGCGGCCCGGATCTTCTACGCCGACGGCATCCACGCCGTCGGCATCGACCGGATCATCGCCGAGGCGCAGGTGACGCGGGCGACGATGTACCGGCACTTCCCCGGCAAGGACGACCTGATCCTGGCGTATCTGCAGGAGGCTGACCTGGCCATCCGCGGTCAGCTCGACGCGGCCGTCGGTGGCGGGCTGTCGCCGGCCGGCGCGCTGCGGGCCGTCGCGGTGGCGATCGCCGACGGCATCCGCTCGCCGGGCTTCCGCGGATGCGCGTTCCTCAACGCCGCCGCCGAGTACCCGGACCCCGCGCACCCGGTGCACCAGGCCGTCCTCGCCCACCGGCAGTGGTTCCTGGACACCGTCACCGGCCTCCTGGCCGGCATCGCGGACGGGCCCTCGGCCGGGGCTGCCGCCCGGCACTACGTCATGCTGCGCGACGGCGCGATGGCGGCCGGCTGCCTCTTCGACCCGGCGCTGGTCTGCGAGACGTTCCTCCAGGGCGTCGAGGGGCTGCTGCGAGTCCACCCTCCCGCCTAGTTACGCTCAGTAGTTGATACATGACGTAGTGCCGCCGAAGGGCGAAGGGCGTTCGCAGGCGGCTGACAGCTGGGTGCCAGGTTCCGCGGCCAGTTTGTACCTGAAGCGATTCGGGACGTCATACGGGAGGTTCGACCGTGGCACGGAAACCGGCATACGAGGGGCGGGAGTTCGCCCGCCCGGACGAGGAGCTGTCCGACCAGGGGCTGGGCTTCGACCTCGGCACGATGGTGCACCGGCGGCAGCTGCTGCGGGTGTTCGGGCTGGGCGCGGCGGTGGTCGGCCTGACCGCCGCGTGCGGCTCCGACAGCGACCCGGGCACGTCCGGCACGTCCGGCACGTCCAGCACGTCCAGCGGCGCGGCGACGTCGTCGGCGGGGGAGATCCCCGACGAGACCGCCGGCCCGTATCCGGGTGACGGGTCCAACGGGCCGAACGTGCTCACCACCAGCGGCATCGTGCGCAGCGACATCCGCTCGTCGTTCGGCACCGCGACCGCCACGGCGCAAGGCGTGCCGATGACGCTCGAGCTCAGCATCGTCGACCTCGCGAAGGGGGCGGACACGCCGTTCGCCGGGGTCGCGGTGTACGTGTGGCACTGCGACCGGGAGGGGCGCTACTCGCTGTACTCCGAGGGGATCACCGACCAGAACTACCTGCGGGGCGTGCAGATCGCCGACGCGCAGGGCAAGGTCAAGTTCACCAGCGTCTTCCCCGCCTGCTACTCCGGGCGCTGGCCGCACATCCACTTCGAGGTGTACCCGGACCAGGCGAGCATCGCCGACGCGTCCAAGGCCATCGCCACCTCCCAGGTCGCGCTGCCGAAGGACGCCTGCGACAAGGTGTACGCCACGACCGGCTACTCGGCCTCCGTGACGAACCTGTCGCAGGTGACCCTGCAGAACGACAACGTCTTCGGCAACGACGGCGGCGCCCTGCAGCTCGGCACGGTCACCGGCGACGTGGGCAGCGGCTACGCCGTCTCCCTCACCGCGAAGGTCGACACCACGACCGCCCCGACCGGCGGCGGCGCACCCCCCGGAGGCGGCGGCGACGGCCAGCCGTCCGGCGCCCCGCCCGGTGGCGGTCCCGGTGGCTCCGGCGGACCCGGCGGGGCACCGCCGCCGAGCCGATGAAGCCGGGGCGCGTCGTGTAGCTGACACCGGGGAACGACGGTGGCCGGGGCGTGCGTCGGAGCTGGCATGTCTCGTACACGCGTCCCGGCCGTGATCGTCGTGGTGCTGCTGGCAGGTGGGTGCCGCGGCGCGGGCGTGCGGCACGACCCGCCGCCCGAGCCGGTCACCTCGCCGACGGTGGCGCCGGTCGGCGGAGCGGTGCCGCTGCACGTGCGGCTCGGTGCCGGCCAGCGGCTCATCCCGATGTCGCCCGCGGCGGACGGCTGCCCGGGTGTCGACACCCGCGTCTACTTCGGCTCCGGGCGAGGGTTCCGGGTCATGGCGTACGCCGCCGGGTGCACCGGCGACCCGGCGGCCCAGCGCATCAACGGCCACCACGGGGTCTACCGCACGGTCGCGGACATCCCCGCCGACCTGCGGGCCGGGGCGGTCGCCGTGCCCACCCCGCTCGGCGAGGCCACGGTGTTCACCCAGCGGTACTCGGAGTACACGAACTCCGCGAACCACTACACCGAGCCGGTCGCCGTCGTCACGCTCGCCGAGCCGGCGGATCCGTCGTACCCGACCCTCGTCGCGATCTCGGAGAAGGGCACGCTGTCGGCGGACGAGCTGACCACCGCCCTGCGCGAGCAGCTCACCCGGTGAGCTGCCGGGAGATCGCGCGGGCCACGGCCTGCACGGCCGGGATGTAGGACGCGGCCTCGAAGCCCGGGCTCGGCGCGACGACCGACACCGCCGCGACGACCCCACCGGGACCGCGCAGCGGCGCGGCGACCGTGCTCATCGCCCACGGGTGGGTCTGCCGGGCGTACGCGTACCCACCGCGGCGGATCTCGGCGAGGGCGCGGCGCAGGTCCGCCGGGGTGTGGACGTCGTCCCCGCCGTCGCCCGGCCCGAACGCGGCGATCGCGTCCTCCTGCACCTGCGGCGGCGCCTCGGCGAGCAGGACCAGCCCGACACCGGTGGAGGTGAGCGGGAGGCGACCGCCGACGCGGTACCGCACCGGGCTGGCGTCGCGGGCGGACAGCCGCTCCACGAGCAGCGCCTCGCCCTCGTCGCGGACGGCGAGCAGCACGTGCTGCCGGGTCACGTGGAACAGGTCCTCCAGGTAGGGCATCGCCACGCCGCGCAGCCCGTGCCCGCGCGGCGCCAGGGAGGCGATCTCGAGCAGCCGCAGGCCGACGACGTACCGCCCGTCGTCGAGCCGTTCGAGGGCGCCGACGTCGACGAGCGAGCGGGCCAGCCGCAGCGCGCTGCTGCGCGGGAGCCCGCTGCGGCGGGCCAGGTCGGCGAGGGGCAGCTCGCGGCGGTCCGCGTCGAACGCGCCGAGCAGCGCGAACGCCCGCTCGATCACCGCAGTCGGTGTTCCACTCACCGGCACGGCCGGTTCCGCTGGGCGATCCACGTTCCTACGGTGGCACACGCCTCCAGCGAGTGAAACGAGGACACCCCGATGGCACCGACCGGCCTGATCGACTTCCACGCCCATTTCGTGACCGGCGACTACGTCGCCGCGGCCCGCGCCGCCGGGATCGAGCACCCGGACGGGATGCCCGGCTGGCCCTCGTGGAGCGCCGAGGCGCATCTGCAGCTGATGGACCGCGGCGGCATCGAGCGGTCGTACCTGTCGATCTCCTCTCCCGGGGTGCACTTCGGCGACGACGCCGCCGCCCGGGCGCTGGCCCGGTCCGTCAACGAGTTCGCCGCCGGGGTCCGGTCGCCGAGGTTCGGGCACTTCGCGGCGCTGCCGCTGCCCGACGTCGACGGCTCCGTCGCCGAGGCGGCGTACGCCCTGGACACCCTCGGCGCCGACGGGGTCGTCGTGGACAGCAACCACCACGGCGTCTACCTCGGCGACCCGCGGCTCGCGCCGCTGTGGGAGGACCTCGACCGGCGCGGCGCGCTCGTCTTCGTGCACCCGACGTCGCCGCCGAACGTGGGCGCGGTCGCGCTGGGCCGGCCGAGCCCGATGCTGGAGTTCCTGTTCGACACCGCCCGCACCGCCGCGGACCTCGTGTTCGGTGGCGTCCTGGAGCGCCATCAGCGGATCCGGTGGGTGCTGACCCACGGCGGCGGCGTCCTGCCGTTGCTCGCCGACCGCATGGACATGTTCCGGGCCGCGTTCCCGATGGGTACCGCCCCGGACGCCCCGGCGGTCTCCGGTCAGCTGCGGCGGCTCTGGTACGACATGGCCGGAACCCCGTTCCCGCGGCAGATCCCGGCCCTCGAAGCGGCGTTCGGCACCGAACGGCTCGTGTACGGCAGCGACTACTGCTGGACCCCGGCCGCCGCGGCCCTCGCGCAGATCGCCACCGTCGACGCCGCCCCGCCGCCGTCCGGCGCGGCCAGCTGGCGGGACCTCACCACGCGCAACGCGCACCGCCTCACCGGCGACGGCGGTGCGCGATGACCGCCCTGCTGCTGCGCCGCGCCACGGTCGTCGACCCGCGCGACGGCTCGCTCCGGCCGGGGGCCGACGTCCTCGCCGCCGACGGCGTCATCACCGCCGTCGGCGCCGGCCTCGAAGCGCCCCGGGACGCGGCCGTCGTCGACTGCGACGGGCTGTTCGTGGTGCCCGGGTACAACGACATGCACGCCCACCCGCTCGGCCGCGGCAGCCACGGCGGCGACGTCGCCGACACCCTCGAGCTCATGCTCGCCCACGGCATCACCGGCTTCCGCCAGATGCACGGCGACCTCGACCTGCTGAGGGCCCGCGCGACCGGCGGCCTCCGGTTCCCCGCGGCGTCCCCGGCGCTGCTCGCGCTGCCCGGTCCGCTGCTGACGATGCTCAACACCGGCACGGCCGCGCAGACCGTCGCCGCCGTCCGGGAGCAGGTCGAGGCCGGCGCCGACTTCATCAAGTTCGTCGCCACCGACCCGGAGCGGTTCTTCGACGCCCAGGCCGAGGCGTTGCGGCTCGGCGTGCCGATCGTCGGCCACCTCCCCGGCGGGATCGACGTCCTGCGCGCCTCCCGCCTCGGCATGAAGTCCGTCGAGCACTTCGGCGCCGGCGTCGACGTGCAGGCCTGCTGCTCGACCGACGGGGAGGACATCCACGAGGCGGCCGGGCGCGGCGTCAAGATCACCCTGCCGTCGACCCGGGTCAAGTTCCTGGCCAAGCTCCTGGCGAGGGTCATGGACCCGGTCGTCGCCGCGGCGATGCGCCGCATCGTGCTCAACCCGGTGATGCTGCACAAGCCCGCCGACATCGAGCTGCTCGACCACGCCGCGCGGACCTTCTCCGCCGGGCGCGCCCAGGAGCTGGCCGCGCACTTCGCCGCCGACGGGACCTGGCACGTGCCGACGCTGATCCGGCAGAAGACCAGCCGCTGCTGCGACGACCCGTCGTTCCCCGCCGACCCGGACCTGCGCTACATGTCGGCGGCGACCCGCAGGTCCTGGCACGGCATGGTGCGCAAGTTCCGCGCCAGGTACACACCCGCGCAGCGGGCCGTCTTCGCGTCGTCGCACCGGCAGCAGTACGACCTCACCCGCATCTTCGACGAGGCGGGCGTGCGCATGCTCGTCGGCACCGACTCCTCCGGCGCCGTCTGGATCGTGCCGGGCGCCGGCCTGCACGACGAGATCGACCTGCTCGCGTCGGCGGGGATCGCGCCGCTGCGGCTGCTGCGGATGCTGACGCTCAACGCCGCGGAGTTCCTCGGCGCCACCGCCACGATGGGCACCGTCGAGCCTGGCCGCGTCGCCGACCTGGTCCTGCTGTCGGCGAACCCGGTGACCGCGGCCTCGCACCTGCACCGCATCGCCGGGGTCGTGCGGGCCGGCACCCACTACGGTGCCGCCCGGCTGGCCGCGATGAAGGACCGCATCGCGCTCGCCGGGTCGGTGACGTGATGGCCACGCCTGACGAGGCGCCGCCGGGCGAGGTGGTGCTGCTGGAACGGCAGGGTCGCGACCGCGGCTGGTGGGCGCAGATGCGCGCCTGCTACTGGCCGGACTCGGCGGTGCGGCTCAGCTGGTACACCGGCGACGGGCCGGGCTTCGTCGACGCCTCCCGGACCATGGCCGCCGCCGGCAACTCCAGCGTGCACCGCCTCTCCCCGCCGGTCGTCCAGGTCGTGTCCACCCGGGCGTTCGTCGAGGTGCCGGCCGCGATCGAGGTCCGCTGCGACGTCGGCGGCGTCCTCGCGGACCTCGTCTCCTACACGCGGATCGTGTACCGCCTGGAACACCGCTCCGGCCGCTGGGGCATCGTGTCGCTGGTCCCGGTGTACGAGCGGGACACCCTCACCCCGGCGGTGCCCGGCCGGCGGGTGGTCGTGCCACCGTCGGAGCTCGCGCCGTTCCGGGCGCCCTACGCGCTGCTCGCCTGGCATCTCGCCCGGCGCGGCTACCCGGTCGCCGCCGACCTCCTCGGTGACGACCAGCCCGACCGCACGGCGCTGTTCTACGCCGAGACCCTGCGGTGGCTGTCCGGCTGACGTCAGGTTTCCACGGGTCCACGGTATGTCCAGGCTGGTATGCCCTCGATCACTTGTCCGGCGAAATCGAAGTATGCGAATCTCGCCCGACTGCTTTTCCTCCGATCGGGGAGCCCCCACATGAGATCCAGATCAGCGGTGATGACACTGACCGCGTCCGCCGCGCTCCTGCTCGTCGGCGCGGGCCTGGCGATCCCGGCCACCGCCGCCCCGGTGGCCGTGACGCCGGCGCTCGCCGCGGCGCCCGACATCGCCGTCGCCAACGTGCAGGCCCACCTGACCCAGCTCGGCACGATCGCGACGAACAACGGCGGCACCCGGCGCAGCGGCACGGCCGGGTACACCGCCTCCGTCGCCTACATCAAGGGCAAACTGCAGGCCGCCGGGTACACGGTGGCCGAGCAGACCTGCACCAGCTGCACCTACCGGGCGAACAACCTGATCGCCGACTGGCCGGGCGGCCCGTCGGACCAGATCACCATGTTCGGCGCGCACCTGGACAGCGTCTCGGCGGGCCCCGGCATCAACGACAACGGGTCCGGCTCGGCGACGCTGCTGGAGAACGCGCTGGTACTGGCGGCGCAGAACCCCACCATGAGCCGGCACGTCCGCTTCGCCTGGTGGGCGGGGGAGGAGCAGGGCCTGCAGGGGTCGGCGTTCTACGCCAACGCCCTGACCAGCACCCAGCGCACCCAGATCAAGGCCTACTACAACTTCGACATGGTGGGCTCGAAGAACGGCGGCTACTTCATCAACCACATCACCTCGGCCGCCGCCGCGCCGATGAAGGCGTACTGGGACTCCCTCGGCCTGCAGCCCGAGGAGAACACCGAGGGCGCGGGCCGCTCCGACGACTACTCCTTCGAACGGGTCGGCATCCCGACGTCGGGCTACGCCGCCGGCGCCAGCGCGCGGAAGACCTCCGCCCAGGCGGCGAAGTGGGGCGGCACCGCCAACAGCGCCTACGACTCCTGCTACCACCAGTCCTGCGACACGACCAGCAACATCAGCGCCACGGTCCTCAACCGTGCCGCCGACGGGGTCGCGTACACGATCTGGCAGACGTCGGTCTCCGGCTCCACCACGCCGCCGAGCTCGCCCCCGCCGACCGGCGGCTGCACCGCGGCGCAGGTGCTCGCCAACCCCGGCTTCGAGTCCGGCGCGACCTCTTGGACCGGCACGACCGGCGCCATCGGCCAGTGGTCGTCGCAGGGCCAGCCCGCCCGCACCGGCACCTACTCGGCCTGGCTGCTCGGCTACGGCTCCACGCACACCGAGGCGATCTCGCAGTCGGTGACCATCCCGGCCGGCTGCTCGGCGACCCTGACCTTCTACGTGCACATCGACTCCGCCGAGACGACCACCTCGACGGCCTACGACAAGCTCACGGTCACCGCCGGCTCGACCACCCTCGGCACCCTGTCCAACCTCAACAAGGCGTCCGGCTACCAGGCCAAGACCTACAGCCTGAACGCGTTCGCCGGGCAGACGGTCACCATCAAGTTCAACGGCACCGAGGACTCGTCCCTGCAGACGTCGTTCGTCATCGACGACGCGGCCGTCCAGGTCGGCTAGAGTCCGGCGGCCGCCGCGTGCCTCCCGGAGGCTTCGGCACGCGGCGGCCGCTCCTCCGCGGCATGGCGGGGGAACAGCTCGATCGGCACGGTGGCCACGCCGCGGGGGCGGCCGGTGCGCAGCAGCGCGGTGAGGTGCTCGGCGGGTGCGGGCAGCCCGAGGTGGTAGCCCTGCGCGAACCGGACCCCGAGCTGCCGCAGGGCCTCCAGCTGCTCGTCGGACTCGACGCCCTCGGCCGTGACGTCGACCCCGGTGCTGCGGCCCAGGTCACCGAGCAGCTTCACGACGGCGAAGTCGTTGCGGTTGTCCAGCATCCCGGCAACGAACGAACGGTCGATCTTGATGCCGGTGACGGGGAGCGCTGACAGGTTCCGCAGGGTCGCCGAGCCGGCGCCCATGTCGTCGAGCACGATGCCGACGCCGGCGTCCCGGAGGTCCCGCAGCTGGTGCACCGCACCCTGCAGCTGCTCGAAGTCGGCCGACTCGGGCAGCTCGACCCGCAGCCGCGCCGGCGCCGACCCGCTGCGCCGCAACGACTGCAGCACCAGCGCGGTCAGGTCTGCGGCGCCGAGCGTGTCGATGGTGAGGTTGACGTTGACGCACAGCGGCGCCCGGTCGCCGAGGACGCTGTCCCAGACGGCGATGTCGGCGCAGGCCCGCTGCAGCACCCACCGGTCGAGCGCCGGCAGCTGCCGGACCCGCCGCAGCTCCGGCAGGAAACGGTCGGGCGTGAGCAGGCCGTGCCGCGGATGCTGCCACCGCACGAGCGCCTCGACCGACCACACGCGGCCGTCGCCGACGCCGATGATCGGCTGGTAGAACAGTTTCAGCTCGCCGCGGTCGAGGGCGGCGAGCACGTCGTCGCCGGACCGGCCGGCCGCCAACGCCCCGACGCCGTGCACGACCTGGACCCGGTCGCCGCCGGCCTGCTTCGCGCGGTACATCGCCGCGTCGGCCTCCCGCAGCAGCGTCGCACCGTCGGCGCCGTCGCCCGCCACGGCCACCCCGACGCTGGCCGTGCTGTGCCCACCGGCGGTCAGCGCCGGATCCGGGGTGGCGACCGCCTGGCGGTACCGCTCACCGAGCGCCGCCGCCGACAGGTCCGGCCGCGCGCCGGCGGCGAGCCGGGTCAGCACCGCGAACTCGTCGCCGCCGAGCCGGGCGAGCACGCTGTCGCCGCCGGTGACCGCGGTGAGCCGGCGCGCGACGGACACGATCAGCCGGTCGCCCGCCGCGTGCCCGAGGGTGTCGTTGACGTACTTCATCCGGTCGAGGTCGATGTACACCACGGCCAGGCCCGACCGGTCGCCGTCGCGGCAGGCGCCGGCGAGCCGGTTCAGGAACCGGGCCCGGTTCGTGAGGCCGCTCAGCGGGTCGCGGACGGCGTGGGCCGCCATGAGGTCGGCGAGCGCCTCGTACAGCCTGGCCGCGGAAACGCCGGCCAGCTGCCCACCGGGCCGGCGGACCAGCACGTCGTCGTAGCGGCGCACCTGGTCGCGGCGGCTGACCTGCTCGCACACGTCGACCACGAGCGCGGTCTCCTCGACGATCATCGGGGCGGGATCGGCGGTCCGCCCGGCGGGCGTCCTCGCCCACAGCGCCCGCCCGTAGCCGAACGGTCCCGACATCAGCTGGGCGAAGCGGACCCGGTTGATCAGCCCGATGCCGCCGTCGAGATACACCACCGCGACGCTGTGCAGCGCGGGGTCGGCGCGGAACGTCAGGTCGAGGTCCTCGCACCGCATGGTGGAATCGACGACGCCGACCGGCCGCGCGAGCGGCCCGACCGTGTCGGACGGCATCGCAGACTCCCCGTCACGCACGGCGTCAATCATCAGCGAGACGGCGTGCCGCACCAAGGGGGTGTACTCACCGGTAATCCCCCCGACACCCGAAGTTCAGCCGTCCCACCGCTCCCGTGACTGACCGTCAGCCCGCGGTATCACCGCCGCCACATCGACCGGCGGGCTCCGGCTGGTCGCCGGGACTTCGGACGGGTCAATTCACGGCTCTGGCGCAGACAATGGCTCGGTGAGGATTTGGGACACGCTGACCCTGCAGCAGCGTGCAGTCATGATCATCGCCGGTGCCGAAGGCTATCTGAACGAGGTGGTCAGCGAGTATCTCCTTTTGAAGCACCGGGAGGAGACCGGCGAGTTGTCGCTGATGGTTTCCTGGGACGAGGTCCGGCGGCTGGCGCCGGCGTTCGCCGTGGTGGTGCGCGAGGTCGTGGATCGTGGATGGCTGGAGGTCCGCGAGGTCCTCACCGGCGTGTGGAGCGACGCGCCGCCGATGTCGGACGACGAACTCGATCGAGCGTTGAGCGACCCGCTGTGCTGGATCTACACCGAGGACGAGACGCATCGGATCCTGATGCTCATGACCACCGACGCATGGGACCGCCTGTTCGACACGAACGGCCAGGACCCGGATGCCGCACGTGACTCCTGATCATCGACGCGGTTACGACGGTGCCGAGCGCGAGGAGCGGTGGTCGGCGGCAGTGGTCGGCTTCCTCGGAGCCGGGTTGTCCGCGCCGCCGTCGAGGTCGGTCATGGTCTCGGCATTGGGCGACGCGCGGCGTGCGGTGAGGGCGACGCAGGCCGCGAGCGAACCCGTCGATTCCTGGCTCGCCGGCGAGATCCGGTTGCGGGGCATCAGGGAGAACGCGGCGGTGCTGGCGGTCCTGGAGCTGCCGGACCGGCGGGCGGAGGTCGCGGCGGCCTACCTCGACGCGCATCCCGACCGCGCCGCGGTGCTCGAAACGGTCATGATCATGCTGGGCTGACCTGGCCGGGCTCCGGGGTGGCGGTCATGTTGTGTTCGCGGATGAGGGCGAGGGCGCGGGGCTCGTCGCGGGCGGCGATGGCGTCCACCAGGGCGGCGTGCAGGTCGTAGCGGCTCTGGATGTACTCGGGGAGGGGCTGGTCGCCGAGGGGCTGCACGGCCAGGGTGTGCGACTCGATGATCTCCAGCAGGCTCAGGTAGAACGAGCGCAGCATGGCGTTGGGGCTGACGTCGGCGATGCGGGCGTGCAGCGCCCAGTTCGCGTGGATGAAGGCGATCCCGTCGAGTGCGGCGGCCGCGGCGCGCATGCGGTCCAGCTCGAGGCGCATGGCGGCGACGTCGGTGGGGGCGGCGTGGCGCAGGGCGTCCTCGACGAGGAGGGGGTCCAGGGCGTCGCGGAGGCGGACGGCGTCGGCGACGGAGGCGGCGTCCTCGTCGAGGGCGAGGACCGAGTTGCCCAGGCGGACAAGGGGTGACTGCCGGTTGGCGAAGAGTCCGCCGGTGCGGCCGGGGCGCACGTCCACGACGCCGCGGGCCTGGACGAGGCGGAGGGCCTCGTTGAAGGTGCCGACGGAGACGCCGCAGAGGATGCGCAGCTCCTCCTTCGTGCCGAGGCGGGCGCCGGGTTCGGCGGCGGCGGCCAGGGCGGCGAGCTGCTCCGCGGCCTGTTCGGGGCGGCGCAGCGCGGCGGCCGGGGGCTCCCAGTCGGCGCGGCGCAGCGCGGGTGGATCGGTAGCGACCATCAGCGCCTCCTCATCGGTGGATGCCCGGGAAAAACTACCATGCTGATTTAGCTCAGAACACTTGACTCGTGACCGCCCACACACCCAAGCTGGCTAAACCAGCATGGTGATTGATTGGAGCGGTCATGCGGGATCAGGACTTCCGGGACCTCATGGCCGGGGTGTGCGCACCGGTCACCGTCGTCACCACCGCTGACGCCGACGGGCCGCACGGCGCGACGGTCAGCTCGTTCGCGTCGCTGTCGCTGCGGCCGCCGCTGGTCACCGTGGCCCTCGATCGCCGTTCGGCGCTGCTCGCCCGCATCCTGGGCAGCCGCCGCTTCGGGGTCAACGTGCTGGGCGGCGCCGACGACGACGTGGCGATGCTGTTCGCCCGGCGCGACGCGGACCGCTTCGGCGGGACCGGCTGGCGCCCCTCGCAGGGGCTGCCGCGCCTGGAGACCGCCGCCGGCTGGGCCGTCTGCGACCTCGCGCAGGTCGTCGAGGGCGGCGACCACCTGCTGCTCGTCGGGCTCGTCCGGCACGCCGAGTCGAGCAGCCTGTCGCCGCTCATCTACGGCCACCGCACCTTCGGCACCCACTCCCGCTTCGCGGCCCGCCCCAGGCCGCCGATCGCCGACAGCATCGCCGCCTGCGCGAGGTAGCTGTCTTACACCCCAAAGGAGTCCAATGACCGCCGTTCAGGCAGAACCAGTGAGCGCCGCCGAGCTCGTCGCCCGGGCGAGGGAGCTGCGACCGCTGCTGGAGCGCAACGCCGCCGCCGGTGAGCGGGACCGCCGGGTCGTGCAGGAGAGCATCCAGGCGCTCACCGACGCCGGCCTCTTCAAAATCGCGGTCCCGAAGCGGTACGGCGGCTACGAGACCTCCCTGCGCACCATGCTCGACGTGTCCGCCGCGGTCGCCGAGGCCGACGGCGGCACCGCCTGGGTCCTCACGCTGACCAACGTGTGCAACTGGATGGTCGGCCTGCTGCCGCAGCGGGCGCAGGACGAGATCTTCGGCGCCGACCCCGACGCGAAGGTTTCCGGTGTACTGGCACCGACCGCGACCACCGTGAAGGTCGAAGGCGGCTGGCGGGTCACCGGCAAGTGGTTCTACAACTCCGGCTCCTGGCACGCGACGTGGGCGGGCCTCGGCATCCCGATCACCGACGAGCACGGCGACGTCGTCAACCAGGGCCTCGCCATGATCCCCCGCACCGACCTCGGCCTCGAGGACACCTGGTTCGTCGCCGGGATGAAGTCCTCCGGCAGCAACTGCCTGATCGCCGACGACGTCTTCGTCCCGGAGCACCGGGTGCTGCTCGTGCCGCCGGCCATCGGTGGCCAGTACCCCAGCGAACACCTCGGCACGGAGGCCTTCTACCGCTCCGCGCTGGTGCCGGTCCTGGCGCTGGTCCTCGTCGGGCCGCAGCTCGGCATGGGCAAGGCGGCGCTGGACTACGTGGTCGGCAAGGCGGCGAAGAAGCCGATCTCCTACACGTTCTTCACCGCGCAGACCGAGTCGGTGGGCTTCCAGCTGCAGATCGCCGAGGCCGCCCGGCTCATCGACACCGCCTACCTGCACGCCTTCCGCGCCGCCGCCGACGTCGACGAGGCCGCCGCCCGCGGCGACTACCCCGACTTCGCCACCCGCGCCCGGGTGCGCTCCGACACCGGCTACGTCGCCGAGTGCGTCACCAAGGCGATCGACATCCTGCTCTTCGCCCACGGCGCCGGGTCGTTCGCCGACGTCAACCCGTTGCAGCGGATCTGGCGCGACTCGGCGACCGCGGCCCGGCACGCCGTCGTGTCCCCGCAGGTCAGCTACGAGCTGTACGGCAAGGCGCTGCTCGGCGTCGAGGAAACCATCACCCCACTCGTGTAAGTGAGAGAAACATGCGCATCGCCAACCTCAAGGGCCGCCTCGTGCTGGTCACCGACGCCGGCGCCGTCGACGTCGAACGGGCCAGCGCCGGCCGCTTCGGCCCCGACCCGCAGGCCGTCTACGACCGCTGGGCCGAGTTCACCGCCTGGGCCGCCACCGCCACCGATGCGGACGCGGAGCCGTTCGCCGCGGCGGACCTCGGCGCCCCCGCGCCGGCGCCGCGGCAGGTCCTCGCGATCGGCCTGAACTACTCCAAGCACGCCGCGGAGTCCGGGTTCGCCGTCCCCGACGCGCCGACCGTCATGTTCACGAAGTGGCAGTCGTGCCTCACCGGGCCCGTGACGACCGTCGAGCTGCCCGACGGCGGCAGCACCGACTGGGAGGTCGAACTCGTCGTCGTCATCGGCAGGACGGCCCGCAACGTCACCCAGGAATCCGCGTGGGAGCACGTCGCGGGGCTTACCGTGGGACAGGACCTGTCCGAGCGGGTGCGGCAGACCGCCGGCCCGTCCCCGCAGTTCAGCCTCGGCAAGTCGCTGCCGGGCTTCGGGCCGACCGGTCCGTGGCTGGTGACGCCCGACGAGTTCGACGACCGCGACGACCTCGAGCTCGGCTGCGCGGTCAACGGCGAGCAGGTGCAGAAGGGCCGCACCCGCGAGCTGATCTTCTCGGTGCCGGCGATGATCTCGAAGCTGTCGGCGGCGCTGCCGCTGCTGCCCGGCGACGTGCTCTTCACCGGCACCCCCGCCGGTGTCGGCATGGGCCGCACCCCACCGCGGTTCCTCGCGCCCGGCGACGAGCTCGTCAGCTACGTCACCGGGATCGGCGAGCTCCGCCAGCGTTTCGTCGCCGCCACCGCCTGAGAGGACCGCACCGTGGCTCTGCACCGACTGACCCAGATCGTGATGGGCGTGCCCAACGTCGAGGAGACCGCCGCCTACTACACGGACTTCGGCCTGACCCCGGCGGGCGGGCACACCTTCGCCACCGCGGACGGCGGCGAGCAGCTGCGCGTCGAGCACAGCCACCGCCGCCGGCTGCTGCAGCTCGGCGTCGGCGCCGACGACCCCGACGACCTCGACCGGGTCGCCGCGTCGCTGACCGCGCTGGGCGTCGCGCACGAGCGCACCGCCACCGGCGTCCGCGCCGTCGACCCCGGCAGCGAGGTCGCCGTCCTCGTCGAGCTCTCGCGCCGGTACGAGCAGGCGCCGACCCCCGCTCCCGCCTCCAACACGCCGGGGGTCGACGCCCGTACCGGCGAACGCGCCCCGGGCATCCTGCGCGAACACCCGGTCCGGCCGCGCAAGCTCGGCCATGTCGTGCTCGGCTCCACCGACCAGGCGTTCTCGCAGCGGTTCTTCACCGAAGGGCTCGGCTTCAAGGTCAGCGACACCGTCCCCGGCCTGGCGGCGTTCCTGCGCTGCTCGACGGATCACCACAACGTGCTCGTGCAGCAGGCGCCGGTCGCGTTCCTGCACCACACGTCGTGGCAGGTCGACGACGTCGACGAGGTCGGCCGCGGCGCGACCGCGATGCTCGAGCAGGACCCGTCCCGGCACGTGTGGGGCCTCGGCAGGCACCATGTCGGGTCGAACTTCTTCTGGTACCTGCGCGACCCCGCCGGCAACTTCTCCGAGTACTACTCGGACCTCGACTGCATCGTCGACGACGCGCTGTGGACCCCGCAGGTGTGGGAGGGCGCGCGTGGCCTGTTCCGGTGGGGTCCGCCCCCGCCGCCGTCGTTCCTGGCTCCCGAGGACCTCGCGGAGCTGATGACCGGCGCGCACCAGCCCGGCTGATGGAGCCGATCTGGAAGCCCGGCCCTGAGCAGGACGCCGCCGTCGACCGGTTCGCCGCGTTCCTGACGGGGCGGACCGGGGTGGCGTTCGGCGACTACCGCGACCTGTGGGCGTTCTCCGTCACGCGGCTGCCCGAGTTCTGGGCGGCGGTCTGGGACTTCTTCGACATCCAGGCCGACGGCCCGCCGGACGTGGTCCTCGCCGATGACGTCATGCCGGGGGCGACCTGGTTCCCCGGCACGCGCCTCAACTACGCCGAGCACGCGCTGCGCCGGGGCGCCGCCGGTGCCACCGCCGTCACGGCCGTGGCGGAGGACGGCACGACGACGACGCTGACCTGGGGGCAGCTGCGCGCACAGGTCGCCGCGGTCGCGCAATGGCTGCGTTCGGCAGGTGTACGCGAAGGCGACCGCGTCGCCGGTTACCTGCCGAACACGCCGCACACCCTGGTGGCGTTCCTGGCCACCGCCAGCGTCGGCGCGGTGTGGTCGGCGTGCGCGCAGGACTACCCGGCGCAGGGCGCGGCGGCCCGCTTCGCGCAGCTGTCGCCGGTGGTGCTGTTCGCCGCCGACGGCTACCGCTGGAACGGCACCGTCCACGACCGCCGCGCCGAGGTCGCCGCGCTGCGGGCGGCGCTGCCGACGGTCCGTGCCACGGTGCACGTGCCCAACCTCGGGCTCGACGCCGCCGACGGCGTGCGGTGGGACGACATCGTCGCCCGGCCCGCGGAGCTGCGCTTCGACCGGGTGGACTTCGCCGCGCCGCTGTGGGTGCTGTTCTCCTCCGGCACGACCGGCCTGCCGAAGGGCATCGTGCACGGGCACGGCGGGGTCCTCCTCGAGCACTGCAAACTGCTCGGCCTGCACCTGGACGCCGGCCCGGACCGGGCCCTGTTCTGGTACACCAGCACCAACTGGATGATGTGGAACATCGTCGCGTCGGCGCTGCTCGTCGGCGCCCCGGCCGTCCTGTACGACGGCAGCCCCACCTTCCCCGACCCGGGGCGGCTGTGGCGGATCGCCGCCGCCGAGGGCGTCGCCGCGCTCGGGGTCAGCCCCGGCTACCTGCACGCGAGCGCGCAGGCGGGCCTGCGTCCCGGCCGGGATCTCGACCTGTCCGCGCTGCGGACCGTGGGGGTGACCGGCGCGCCGGTGTCCGCGGCGGCGTACCACTGGATCCACGACCACGTGGGCGCCCACGTGCAGCTGGCGTCGGTCAGCGGCGGCACCGACGTGGTCAGCGGCTTCGCCGGCAGCGCACCCACGACCCCGGTGTGGCCCGGCGAGATCTCCGCGCCGCTGCTCGGCGTCGCGCTCGCCTCCTGGGACTCCCACGGCCGGCCCGTCGTCGGCGAGGTCGGGGAGCTCGTCGTGACCCGGCCGATGCCGTCGATGCCGCTGTACTTCTGGGCCGACCCCGACGGTGCCCGGTACCGGGAGGCGTACTTCGCCGCGTATCCCGGCGTCTGGCGGCACGGCGACTGGATGCTGGTGACGGACCGCGGCAGCGTCGTCGTGTCCGGCCGCTCCGACTCCACGCTCAACCGGCACGGGGTCCGGCTCGGCAGCGCCGACATCTACGCCGTCGTCGACGGGCTCCCGCAGATCCGGGACTCGCTCGTCATCGGCGCGGAGCTCGGCGACGGTGCATACTGGCTCGTCTTGTTCGTCGTCACGGCCGGCGGCGTCCCCCTCACCGAGGAGCTGATCGGACACGTGAAGGCGGAGATCCGCGCGTGGGCCTCGCCGCGGCACGTCCCGGACGACGTCATCGCCGTGCCCGTCATCCCGCACACCCGCACCGGCAAGAAGCTCGAAGTACCCGTGAAGCGGCTCATCCAGGGGCATCCCCTGGACCAGGTCGCCGGCCGGGACGCCGTCGACGACTTCGCCGCGCTCGCCCAGTTCACCGCCTTCGCCGGCGGCTCAGCCCCCTGAAAGGCCGCTCCATGCCGACGCTCATGGTCATCATCGGTTCCACCCGCCCCGGCCGCGCCGGGCTGCCCATCGCCGAGTGGTTCGCCGACCACGTCAAGCAGCACGGGCACTTCGACCTGCGGATCGCGGACCTGGCGGCGATCGACCTGCCGCTGCTCGCCGACCCGCACCACCCGCGGCTGCGGCAGTACGTGCACCAGCACACCTGGGACTGGAGCGCCCAGGTCGAGGAGGCGGACGCGTTCGTCGTCGTGACCCCGGAGTACAACTACGGCTACCCGGCCGCGGTGAAGAACGCCCTCGACCACCTGTCGCAGGAGTGGGCCTACGCGCCGGTCGGCTTCGTCTCCTACGGCGGTGTCGCCGCCGGCACCCGGGCCGTGCAGCAGCTGAAGCAGGTCGTGACGACGCTGCGCATGGTGCCGGTCTTCGAGAGCGTCAACATCCCGTTCCACGCCCAGCTCATCCACGACGGCGTCCTGTCCGCGACGCCGGTGATGGCCGGCGCGGCGACGGCCATGCTCGACGAGCTCGCCCGCGTCGAGGAGGGCATGCGCGGGCTGCGGTCCGGCGCGGTCCGGCAGCCGCGCTGACGGCAGGGCGGACCGTCAGGCGCTGGGTGGTTTGACGGTGCCGAACATGAGCCTGGGGGCGGCGCCGGGGCGCACGAGCAGCTCCGGCACGTCCTGCTCGGGGATCCCGGTCATGGTCAGCTGCACCTTCGCCTGTTCGAAGGCCTCCACGACGGAGCGGTTGTAGCCGAGCGCGCTGTAGAACGCGGCGGCGAAGACGATCGCGGCGTCGTCCCGGATCGACCGGCGCATCCCCACGACGTAGTCGATGTGCTCGTTGATCGCCTTCGCCTGGATCGCCGAGTAGCAGGCGTTGAGCACGACGATCTGGATGTTGTCCTTCATGATCCGGAACAGCTCGCCGAGGGCCGCGGCACTCACCGCCTGCCGCCCCTCGGCGGAGCCGGGGACGCTCGGATCGAGGTCGCGGGACTGCCAGCCCTGACCGCCGTCCGAGACGAGGATGATCTCGCCGGCCCGGCTGCCGTGCGCGCTGAAATGCACGATGTGCGGCATGAACTCGTTGAGGTACCGCAGCAGGTCGTTCGGGCGGGCCGCCAGGCAGGGCTCCATCTCGAACGCCTCCCGGTGCCGGCTCGCCCGCAGGTTGTCCTGGATCTCCCGGATCTCCCGGCCCAGCGCGAGCTGGTCGTTGACCAGCGGGTTCGCCGCGAACACCACGATGCGCGCCTTCGGCAGGGCGGCGGGCATCGCGCCGGCCGAAGCCTCCGCGGTCTGCGCGGTGCCGACCGGCAGCGCGTCCGCCGGGTCGCCGACCGGGTTCGGCGGGCGGGCCGGCCCGCTGCGCTGCCGCAGCCCTTCCAGCTGCTTCTGGTACACCTCCGGGCTGATCCGGCCGTGCTTGTAGAGCACGCCGAGGATCACGTCGCCGTTCTCGCCGACGGCGACCTCGGTCAGCAGCGTGTTCATCAGGTGGGCGTCGTTCTGCTGGGCCCGCTGCAGCCCGGCGTCGAGGTACTGCACCATCGCCGGCCGGTCCCCGCGACGGCCCGCCTCGAACGCGCAGTTGACGTACGCGTACGGGTACTGCGGATCGAACCGCACCGCGAGCTGGTAGTCCTTCTCCGCCTCGGCGTAGGCGCCGGCCGCCGCCCGAACGCAGCCCCGGTCGTTGAGCAGCGTCGCCAGCAGCTGCGCCGGCTGGGCGAAGCGTTGCTGCTCGCCCGCCACGATCGAGATCGCGCTCGTGTACTCGGCGAGCGCCGTGACCTGGTCGCCCCGGTCCTTGGCCAGGCGCGCCAGCAGCATCCGGCAGTTGACGTCCGCCGGGTCCGCCTCGACGGCCAGGCGGTACGCCTCGAACGCCGCGTCGAGCTCACCCAGGAACTGCCGGGCCGTGCCGATCCGCCGGAACACGAGCGCCCGGGTCTGCGGCAGCGCCTTCGAGCCCAGCATCTGCAGGCAGGCCACCGAGTCCTGGATGGCCAGCTGCAGCTCCCCGCGGCGCAGACGCACCTCGGCCCGGGTGCTCACACACATCGCCTTGAGCAGCGGATCACCGGCGGACGCGATGGCCCGCTCGGCCAGCTGCAGCGCCTGATCCAGCTGCGTCGGCGAGGTGGCGCGGGCCGCGATCAGCAGCGCCAGGCCGTTGGGGGCCAGGCTGTTGTCCGGATCCAGCTGCATGGCCTGCACATACGCGGCGAGCGCCTCGCTGGCCTTGCCGGCCTGGTTGAGGTTGATGCCGCTCTGCACGAGCTGCCGTGCCTTCTCCTGGTCGCGGCGCTTCACCACGTCCGCACCGCATCCTCGGATGTCATCGACCGGAATCATAGCCAGCCACGAACCGCCGGACCGCCGAACGAACGGCGGCGACCGCCGCTCGGACGGCCATTCCTGCCCGCCCGACCGACCGAACCGTCCCGCGCTGTCCGTCAGTTCCGAAGCGGAGGTGACCATGCCGATCCCAATCCTCATCTATGCGGGCATCGCGGCCGCGGGCGCTGTCGGCGCCGCCGTCGCCGCGCGGAAGTGGCGCCGGAGCCTGCGAATCGCAGTGCTCGGTGTCAACGACAGCGGCAAGTCCACCCTCATCGACTTCTGGCGCGGCGAATGGGTCGACGAGGGGCACGCGCACACGCAGGCGAAACGCAACTTCGACCGGGTCAAGACCGTTTCCGGGGACCGGCGGTTCGTGTTCCGGAAGCTCGCCGATCTCAGCGGCGACGAAAGCGACTGGGCCGAGTGGAAGGGCCCGGCCGAGGCGAGCGCCGTGGTGCTCTATCTGGTCCGTGCGGTGGATCTGGTCGACGAGGTGCGGGCGGCCGACCTGCACCCGGACGGGGAGGGCCCGTTCACCAAGGGGTGGGAGAGGATCGAGGACTCCGCCGGGCTGATCCGGCCCTGGCTGGACGGCGGCAGGGCCAAACTCTGCGTCCTCACCGTGACCTGGTGCGACCAGGACCCCAGGCAGGCCGAGCTCGGTGAGGACGCCTACCGCAAGCATCTCGCCGAGCAGCTCGAGCCGATCGTGCTGAAGCTCGGCGGCACCGGCCGGGTCCGCGTCGTGGCCGGCAGCCTCGAGTCACCGGAGTCGGCCGGCGTGCTCAGCGAACGGATCATGGACCAGATCGCCGCATGGGAGCGGACATGATGACCGGCAAGGCACGGCTACGAGTGGTGTACCTGGAGTTCGGCGCGGCCCGACCGGCACTGGCCTGGTACGACGGCCGGTCCCTCGACCCGGGCCCGACCGGCGGACGCGCCCGGATCCACCGGCTCTTCAACCAGATCGTCGACCGGGCCGCCGTCGACACGTCGGGACCTCACGGCCGGGCCGTCCGGCGCGCGGAGACGCTGCTCGTCGAGGTGCCGGTCGGCCGGCGCCTGCTGGCGACGGTCGTCGTGTCGGGGGTCGGCGGCGCGGACTGGGCGACCCGCTGCGCGACGCAGGCGGCGGAGATCCTGCGGGCCGGCGACGTGGACGTCGAGCCGGCGACCCTCCGCGAAGCACTGGCCGACGGATGGCGGACGACCCGCCCTTTCCGGCGATTCGCGGCGCTGCCGTCGCGGCTGCGCGACTGGCTCCGGCGGCTGCTGGGCACCGTGGCGCCCGCCCGGGGGCACCGGTGAGCCGGCCGCCGCAGTTGCGCCGGCGGCTCGTCGTCATCAGCCGCGACCAGTACACCGACGCCCGCGCCAGCAACACGGACCTCCTCACCGACCCGTTCACGACGGTCGTGCCCGTGCCGTTGCGCCCGCCGTTCAGCGAGCTCCCCGCCCTGGCCCGGCTGGCGGACCGGCTCCGGCCCGGCATGCTGCTGGTCCGCAACCGCTGGGACGGCGGCGAATACGTGGACGCGGTCACGGCCTACGAGCAGATCGCCCTCGGCAAGTTCAACCGGTTCGCGGTCGTGTGCCAGCTCCTCGGCGCGCGGGAGCTCGAGGTGCAGGAGGTCCGCGAGGTCACCGAGAAGGGCGAGGTCACCGGCTCGGTCGACCTGAGCACCCGCGCCCTGGAGGTCGACGGCAACGGCCGGGGCGCCTGGCTGAACCGGATGGCCCAGTCCGTCCAGGCCCGCTGGTCCTGGCAGACCGGCGAGGCGGACCTCGAGGCGGCCGAGGCGACCGCCCGGGAGGGCGACCTCATCGCCGATCCGGTCGTGAGCAGCCTGATCCGCCAGCGCCGGTCGTCCGTGAACGCCCTCGGCAGCCACGTCCTCGAGCTGGACATCAGCTCCGAAGCGCACCGCGAGCTCGAGTTCGCCGCGAATGTACGGACGGTGCTCAAGCAGTTCGGGCCGTCGTTCGCCGCCACTCTCAACCGGATCAGTGACACGTCCCAGAGTCTCCGCCTGAAGGTCAGCGTGACGTTCCATTGACCGGGGACCTCTGGCAGGCGGTCGAGCGACGGGTGGCCGCGTTCGTGGAGCGCGGCGACGCGGCGGCGGTGCTGGACCGCGCGGCGGTCGCCGAGGCCGCCGCGCTGTGGGCGGCGACGGTCGGCGCCACCGGCACCATCCGGCCCGAGCAGCTGCGCGCGCTCGCGATGCTGCACCTGTGCCGGCACCAGGCGGACGCCGGGGACACCGACGCGTTCGCCACCGCCATGAACCTCTTCCAGGAGTTGCTCCGCGGGCGGCCGGACCTCGTGCCGGACGGGCCCCGTCGGCTGATCGAGGCGCACAGCCGTGACCCCGAGGATCTCTTCGCCCTTGCCCGTCTGGCGTACGAGTGGGAGGACGACCTCGCGTCGGCGCTGCGATGGGCCCGTCAGGCGGCCGCCCTTGCCGGGCCCGGCCATCCGCGACGGGCCTTCATCGCCGGAGGACTCGCCGTCATGCTGTGCACGTCGTTCGAACGGACCGGCAACGCGGCGGACCTCGACGAGGCCATCGCCACCGGCCGGGCGGCGGTGGAGCTCGGCGGGCCCGCGCTGTCGCTGCACCTGTCCAATCTCGGCGTCGCGCTGCGCGACCGGTTCCACGCGACCGGCGGCACCGCCGACCTGGACGAGTCGGTGCGGTGTGCCGAACGCGCGGTGGACCTCTCGGGCGACCCCGGTGAGCGGGCCATGCTGGCACTCTCCCTGCGGGCGCGGGGTGAGCTGCACCTGGACCGCACCGACCTCGACCGGGCTGCCGAGCTGCTCGGCGGTGCGATCGCGGCGACGCCGCCGGACGACCGGCGGGCCGGGACCCGAAGGTCCAGCCTGCGTTCGGTGATCACGACCCGCTACCAGGTCGGCCAGGACCCGGCGGACCTCGACCGGATCGTCGCGCTCGCCCGGTCGTGGCTGCGGGACACCGCGGCGGACGCCCCGGCGCGCGCCGCCGCGGTGTCCGGGCACGCGGAGGCGCTGAGTATCCGGTACGAGCGGCTGGGCGACCCCGCGGACCTGCACGCCGCCGTCGCCGGGCTGCGGGCCGCGCCGGGCAGCGACCGGTCGTTGCTGTCCGATCTGCTCCGGGCCCGCTTCGCCCGGTTCGGTGACCGGGCGGACCTGGACGAGGCGATCGCGATCCTCGACGCCGAGGTGGCGCGACTGCCCGCCTCGGCGCCCGCAGTGCCCGGTCTGCTGTCCCACCTGTGCTCGGCGCTGCGGGGCAGGTTCGCGGCCACCGGGGACGGCGCCGACCTCGACCGGGCGGTGGCGGCCGGGCGGGACGCGGCGAGCCTGCCGACGCCCCGCCTTCTCGACCGGCTCAACCACCAGAACAACCTGGCCGGGGCACTCACGGCACGCCATCGGCACCGCCGGGACCCGGCGGACCTGCGCGAGGCGATCGACGTCATGCGCACCGTGGTCGCGCGCACGCCGCCCGCCGACCGCTACCGCGCCGGCCGGATGGGCAACCTGGCCGGCCTGCTCGCCGAGCAGGGAGACGGCGCGTCGCTGGACGAGGCCGTGGCGCTCGCCGAGATCGCCGCCGGGCCGGGGCTCAGCCGGGACCGGGCGGACCGCTGGCGCTTCCGGCACTGGCTCGGCGACGCCTACGCCGCCCGCTACCGGGCCGTACGCGCTCCCGACGACCTGCGGGCCGCGGTCAGGGAGTACCGGGAGGCGGCGGGCGACGAGGACGCCGCCGCGCTGGACCGGCTCGGCAGCGCGCGGGAGTGGCTCAACCTGACGGCGGGCGCCGGCGACTGGCCGGGCGCGACCGATGCCGCCGTGGTCGCCGTGGACATGCTGCCCAGGTCGGCCTGGCGCGGGCTCGACCGGGGCGGCCGGGAGCGCATGCTGCGCGCGGACGGCACGACCCTCGGCGTCGACGCGGCCGCGGTCGCCGTGCGGGCCGCGCGGCCGGAGGTGGCCGTCGACCTGGCCGAGCGCGGCCGGGCGGTCCTGTGGTCGCAGCTGCTCGACACCCGCCGTGATCTCACCCGGCTGCGCACCGCCGCGCCGCACCTGGCGGCCCGCCTGACGGACGTGGCCGCCGTCCTGACCGCCGCCGAGGTGGCGGGCCGCGACGCGGCCCGCCACTGACGGGTCCCTACAGGCTGACGGTCCGGCCGCCGAGGGTCACCACGAGGCGGCCGTCGGAGGCGAACGACCAGGCCAGGGCGCCGCTGTACGTGGTGCAGCGGGAGCCGTTGGTGCCGGTCCAGAACTGGTTGCTGCTGTCGGTGTTGCCGATCGTCTTGTCGTTCGAGCCGCTGACCGCGAAGCGGCAGGAGGTGTTGCCGCGGTACGTGTGGGTGCCGGCGTCGAACGAGAAGTTGCGTTCGGCGTTGTCGACCGACAGGTTGCTGGAGATCGTCATCGCGCCGGGGTTGCTGTTGTACGTGAAGCCGTGCTTGCCGTTGCGGTACGCGATGCTGCGCTGCACGACGTGGTTGACGCCGATGTCCTCGCCGCCGAGCTTGTAGCCGTTGCGGTCGCCGTTGGTGTTGACGGTGCCGTTGCTGAGCGTGCCGTTGCTGTAGGACAGCGAGTCCTGGATGGTGACCGGGCCGATCGCGCCGGTGTCGGTCTTCGTGTACAGGTCCCAGCCGTCGTCGATGTTGTTGTGCGACACGGTGTAGCGGAACACGTTGCCGGTGCCGCTGGTCAGCTTCGCGGCGAAGCCGTCGGCGTCCTCGCCGTCGGAGTCGGCGTTGTCGTGCGACTCCGAGGAGACGATCAGGTTGTTCGAGGGCCACTGGGCTTTCGGTGTGTCCGACGCGGCGCGGGAGATCTGCAGGCCGCTGTCGCGGTTGAAGCGGGTCACGACGCGCTCGATCGTGTTGTTGCTGCCGCCGATGAAGATGCCGTTGTCGCCGGCCCGCTCGACGACGATGCCGCCGATGTACCAGTAGTTGCCGTTCACGGCCAGGCCGCGGTTGGCGGGGTCCTCGGTCTGCGCGGCGAAGCTGAGGACCGGGGTCTCGCCGGGGTACGCGGTGATCCGCTTCGGCGCGCCCGACGTGCCGTTGTTGCCGACCGCGATGGTGACCGTCGAGGACAGGTTGTAGGTGCCGCCGCGCACGGTGATGGTGCCGCCGGCGGTGACCCGGGTGATCGCCGAGGCGAGGGTGGTCGGGCTGGCCTGCGTCCCCGGGTTGCCCGCGCTGCCGTTCGGCGCGACGTACAGCGCAGACGACGGCGGCTGGCTCGTCGACGGTGACGGGCTCGTCGGGGGCGACTGGCTCGTCGAGGGCCGCGGCGACGTGGTCGTGGCCGTCGGGGTCGGCGTGGTGCCGCCGGTGGTCACAGTGACGTTGTCGAAGTTGGCGCTGGAGTAGGCGGTCTGCAGGCCGATGCGGCCCTTCGTGATCGACGTGTTGCTCGCGGCGGCGACCTGGGTGCCGTCGACGGACGCGCTGATGGCGCTGCCGTTGACCGTGATGGCCAGGGTGTACCAGGTGCCGGCCGACACGGTCCGCGACACGCCGCCGAGCACCGTCACCGAGCCGCTGCTGACGGCCTGCAGCTGCACCTGGTTGCCGGGCAGCAGCGCCAGCCGGTAGAACGTGGTGGCGCTCGTCGACCTCGCCAGGAGCCCGACGAAGCCGCCGGAGCCCAGCGACAGCGGCTTGACCGCGGCCTGCACCGTGTAGTTGGTCCAGTTGGTGTCGCCGGCGAAGTCGCGGGCGTTCTCACTGCCGGTGTTGGACTGCTGCAGCACCTTGCTGCCGTCGGTGACGACGCTCCACGTGCCGCCGGACTTGGACCAGCCGCTGGTGGAGCCGTCTTCGAACGTCGCGCTGAACACCGTGTCGGCGAACGCGACCTGGCTGGCCAGTGCCACGCCGGCGACCGCCAGCACGGCCGCGGACGCGGCGAGCCAGCGGCGGGTGCGCGGGCGGGTTCGGACTTGTGGACTCATGGATCCTCCGGAAAGACGGATTGCGCACACAGGCGCGGCGCGATCGGCGGCGCTCCCGGGGCGGCGGGCAGCGGGGCGGATCCGCATCGACGTCATTCACCGTAAGGCAAGCGCTTTCCTGGCGACAAGGCGGCGCGTGTGCAGGTTTGTTGCAGTCTCGGCACCCGGAGCGGGGGCCCTCGGGAGGACCCCCGCGGTGGCGGTCAGGCGGTCACGTGGCCCGCGGTCCAGCAGGACTCGTGGGTGTGGCAGTCGCGCAGCTGCTGCAGGGCGGCGTGCAGGGCGGCGCGGCGGGGTGCGGACAGTTGCGCCGCGACGTTGTTCAGCTGGAACGGGTCGGCGACGCGGTCGTAGTACTCCAGCTCGCCGTTGGTGTACTCGACGTAGGTGTACGTGGCGGTGCGCAGCGCCTCGTAGGTGGTCGGGTTGCCGTTGCGGGCGGTCTGCGCGTCGGGGTCGTCGGCGGCGGCGTTCGGGCCGTGGTGCTCGATCAGCGACGCGGTGCGCCAGTTCGCCGCCGGTTGCCCCTGCAGCAGCGGCACCAGGCTGCGACCGTTGACGTCGGCGGCGACGGTACCTCCGGCGAGCCGCTGGAAGGTCGGGGCGAGGTCGATGTTCTGCACGATCTCGGCGCGGGTGGCGCCGGCGGGCACCCCCGGCCCGGCGATGACGAGCGGCACCCGCACGTCCGTGTCGAAGGCCGTCTGCTTGCCCTGCGGCAGCCGGTACTCGCCGAGGTGGAAGCCGTTGTCGGAGCTGAACACGAAGTAGGTGTTGCCGGCCACGCCGCTGTTCGCGAGCGCGGTCCGCAGCCGGCCGATCATCCGGTCCACGGCCTGGACCGACTGGGCGCGCTTGCGGAAGTCCGTGTCGATCTTCGTCTTCTCGGCGGCGGTCAGCGGGTCCGCGCCGGCCAGCCAGCCCGGCGCGGCGGCCGGCAGGGTGTTGAACGCCGGGGAACGCGGGGCCGTGAGGCCGGGGAACGCGTCGAGGTCCTGCTTCGCGGGGGTGAACGGGCCGTGCGGCGCGAACGTCGCGATCTCCAGCAGGAACGGGGTGTTCGCGGCCGCGCTGCGCTGGATGAAGGCGCTGCCCTTGCCCGCCACCACGTTGGTCAGGTAGTCCGCCGGGGTCGAGCCGTAGTGCACGACGGTGTGGTTCTCGTTGAGGTCGTAGTCGTACTCCGCGTACCCGTTGCCGGCCACGTCCCACTCGGACCAGCCCGGCGGCACGTACGGCCGGCTGCCGCCCTGCGTGTCACCGGGCAGGTATCCGTTGAGGTACTTGCCCATCATGGCGGTCGAGTAGCCGCGGGCCTGCAGGGCGGTGGCGAAGGTCCGCTCCTCGTTGCCGCGGCCCTTGAAGACGCCGAAGCCGCCGTCGGTGCCGCCGTTGGTGAAGACGCCCGTGTCGTGCGGGAACTTGCCGGTGAAGATCGACGAGCGGGACGGGCAGCACAGCGAGTCGGTCACCGTGTAGTTGGTGAACGTGACACCGTCGCGCTGCAGCAGCTGGACCTGCGGCAGGTACTGGACCAGGTTCCAGGACAGGTCGTCGGTCAGGATGAACACGATGTTCGGCGGAGACGCGGCCGCGGCGGCACGCGCACCCGGGACGGCGGACCAGGCCGCCGCGGCGACGGCGGCGAGCAGTGCCGTCGCGGCGGCGAGCAGGACCTTCGGACGTCGGCGAAAGAGACGCATACCGACCATCGTCGCCGATTCTCGCTAAATCCTACCGGCTTAATATGGTCGAGTTCAGTAAATTTTTATCTCGATCGATGCCGCGACGTGCCGCCGTACGGGCAGAGACCTTCGACCGTTCGGGGACGGATGGTTCGCGTACCGGACGACAGGGGCGGACCTGAACGGTGTGGCCGGGTGGCGATCGGCTGGTTTCGGCGCGGAGTGATCCCCGGGTGGCGGTGCGTGTCGGTATCTTCACGGCCGGAGGTGGCCTGATGACGGTGGCGGCGCTGGCGCGGGGTGCGAACACGACGATCGGCGAGACGGTCGTGAAGGTGCTTGTCGCGTGGCGGACCGGGTCCGCCGTCGACCCGTGCGCGCTGCTGCTGAACGGGGCCGGGAAGGTGCGCGACGACGCCGACTTCGTGTTCTACAACCAGCCGAGCGGGGCCGGCGGCGCGGTCGAGCTGTCCACCGACGGGCAGTGCACGGCCAGCGTCGCGGTGGACCTGGGCCGGCTGCCGTCCGATGTGGACAAGGTCGTCATCGCCGGGTCGATGGACGCGGGCACGTTCGACACCGTGCCGGGGCTGGCGGTGACGGTCGCCAACGCGCACGGGCGGGTCCTTGCCAGCTTCCCGCTGGTGGACGTCGAGCGGGTCGCCGCGGTCGTGTTCGGTGAGCTGTACCGGCGCAACGGCGGCTGGAAGTTCAGGGCCGTGGGGCAAGGGTGGGACAGCGGGCTTTCGGGCCTGGCGACGGGCTTCGGCGTCTCGATCGACGACGACGACGAACCCGACTCGCCGGCGCCCGCTCCCGCCCCGGCCGTGCGGCAGGAGCAGGCGCGGCGGCCCGACTGGTACGCCGCACCGGGGAGTCCCGGCATGCTGCAGTGGTGGACCGGCACCGAGTGGAGCGTCCAGCGGGTGCCGCACTACCAGGAGGGCATCGCCGCGTGCGGGCGGTGCGGCGGGCCGAAGTACCAGAACGGGTGCGCCCGGTGCGAGCCCGAGATCGCCAACGTCCTCGGCGTGTGGCGCCGGAAGGCGGCCGACGTGCTCGCCTCGACCGGTCCGGACGGGCCCGCGTGGGACGCGTTGTGGTCGGAGCTGCGGTACTACCGGGTGTCGGAGGCCAACGGCCGGGAGGTGCTGCGGCCGCTGGCGCTGCATCACCTGCACCGGGTGCTGACGTTCGCGTTCGCCGACGACATCATCGAGCAGCACGAGGTCGATGGGTTCGACGAGGCGGTCCGGCAACTCGGCATCGCCGACCCGGCCATCACCGACATGCGCCGCAGGTTGCAGCGTGGCCTGGAGATCGGCCTGATCAGCAACGGCGAGGTGCCACGGGTGCAGCAGACCACCCTCAACCTCGACGCGGGCGAGATCCTGCACCTGGAGGCGCCCGCGGTGCACGTACGGTACCTGTCCAGCGGGCCGAAACGCGCCAACGGCAGGCTCATCGCCACGAACGCGAAGCTCCGCTTCGTCGGTGACACCGGCGGTGCCGACCTGAGCTGGGCCAAGGTGCTGGAGATCCGGCCCGAGTACGCGAACGTGGTGGTCGCCGCGACCGTCAACAAGGGCGCCGGCACATACGAGGTCAGCGACCCCGAGTACGTCGCGGCCGTCCTCACCGGTGTGCTGCGGGTCGCGAAGCGCATCGCGGCCGTGCCCGCGCAGCGTGACTCGCGGTCGGTGCCGCCGGCGGTGCGGGCCGAGGTGTGGCGCCGTGACGGCGGCGCCTGCGTCGAGTGTCAGGCCACCGAGTACCTGGAGTTCGACCACGTCATCCCGTGGAGCCGCGGCGGCGCGACCAGCGCCGGCAACCTGCAGCTGCTGTGCCGCCGCTGCAACCTGGCCAAGGGCGCCCGCATCTGAGCCGGGCGGCTACGGCGCGGGCCGGCGGGCGACGAACTCGGTGCGGTTCGCGCACTGGCTCTTGGCCAGGATGTTGCGTACGTGCGACTCGACGGTCCGTTCGGACAGCACCAGGCGGGCGGCGATCTGCCGGTTGGTGAGCGCCTGCACCACCAGCGCCGCGATCTCGCGTTCCCGCGCGGTGAACGGATCGCTGAACGAACCAGTGGTCGAACCGGTCAGTGGCGCCGTGATCGAAGCGGTGGACGGGGCGGTGGCGGGGAGCCGACCGGTGACCGCGCCGTTCATGCCGACCCGGGCCGCGATGTCGAGGGCGTCCTGGGTGAGACGGTCCGCCTCCGGTGCGCCGCGCAGCACCCGGGCGAGGCTCAGACAGGTGAGGGCGGTGTCCGGCCGGGCGCCGATCGCCCGGTTGCGGGTCAGCGCCTCGCGGAGCAGCTCCTCGGCGCCGGCGGTGTCGCCCATGACCGCCGCCAGCTGCCCGAGGTGCCGGCTGACCGTGCCGTGGAAGAACACCGTCGCCGTGCCCAGCGCGCCGGGGTAGGGGCGGAACGGCAGCAGCTGCCGGTACGTGAGCTCCGCCGCCGCGGCGTCGTCGAACCGTTCGATGAGATCGACCAGCTGGATGAGGACGGCGGGCCACGCCGGGTGGTCCAGGGGAGCGGCAGCCGGGCGCGCAGCCGCTCGTACACCTCGCGAGCCTCGGACATCGAGCCGGTCAGCGCGGCGACGGTCGCCCGCTGGATGTCGACGAGCGGGTCGAGCGGCGCCGACGCGAACGCCTCGTCGAGGCCCTCGGGCAGGGTGGCGGGATCGCCGGTGAGCACGGCGACGTGCACGCCGTGCGCGAAGTGCATCGACGCGGCGGTGTGGTCGCCGGACGCCAGCGCGATCGCGGTCGCGTGGCCGCTGTGTTCGACCGCCTCGCCGAAACGGCCGGCGAGCGCGGCCCGGCTGGCCAGCATCCGGTGCCGGTGCCATTGCAGGACCGGCAACGGTGAGCGGGCGGCGAGGTCCTCGATCGCGGTGGCCGCGGACCCGACGACGTCCAGCCTGCCGCTGAGGTACCCGGCCTGCATCCGCCACTCGTGCCCGATGAGCGCCGCGAGCGGCTGCCCGAGCGCGTCGGCACGGTCGGCGACGAGGTCACCGAGGCGCAGCCGCTCGGGGGTGTCGGCGGCGTGGACGAGGGTCATCTCGCGGGCGCGGGCGGCGGCGACCTCCGCGTGCGGGTCGCCGCTGGCGGCCGCGAGCGCGAGCGACTCCCGCGCCAGGGGCGAGGCCACGGCGACCTGCCCGGCGTCGGCGGCCATCACCGCGAGCTGCGCGAGGACCCTGGCGCGCAGGCCGTCGCCGAGGTCGTCGTAGGCGAGCGCCCGCTGGCACAGCCGGGTCACGACGCTGCCGGCGTGCGCGTACGTGACGCCCTGCAGCACGAGCGCGCCGGCCGCGACGAGGTCCCCGCGCCCGGCGGCCGTCGCCGCGTCGGCCGCCGCGACGCAGTGGTCGAGGCACCGGTCGTACCGGCCGGCGAGGTAGTAGGCCTGCGCGAGCTCGACGAGCAGGTCGGCGGGTGCCGCCGCGTCCGTGGCGGCCTCGAGATGGGCCGCGGCGTCGTCGTAGGCGTGGGCGGCCAGGGCCTGTGCCGCGGCCCGGCGGGACCACGCGGCGGCGGGTCCGCGCTCACCGGCCAGCCGCCAGTGCGCGGCGATGCGGGCCGCGGGCCGCTCGTCACCCGCCTCGAGCGTCTCCGCCGCCGACCGGGACAGCCGGCGCAGCGCCGCCGGCTCCAGTCCGGCCACGATCGTGTCGCGGACGAGGGCGTGCGCGAACCGGTACCGGCGGCCGTCCTGCGTCACGGTCAGCACCCCGGCGTGCCGCGCCGCCGTCAGGGACCCGGCGACCGGCGCGCCGGCGACCGCGGCGAGCAGCGTCTCGTCGACCTCCTCACCGAGCACGGCGGCGGCCTCGACCGTGCCGCGTTCGGCCGGCGTCAGCGCGGCCGTCAGGGTCCGTACGACCGTCTGCAGGTCACCCGGTCCCGAGCCGGCGCCGACGGCGGTCACCAGCAGCGGCAGCCCACCGGTGCGGGCGAGGACCCCGGGCGCCGCGGCCGCGTCGACGAGCTCGGCGACCTCGTCGAGGGTGAACGGCGGCACCGTGACGCGCAGCGTGCCGTACCGGCCGAGGTCCGCGAGCCGGAGGGCGACCTCGTCCGGCGCGGGCGCCCGGACCGTGCCGATCACCGTGACGCCCGCCGTGGCCGCCTGCCGCGCGACGTGCCGCAGCAGGTCCAGGGACGCGGTGTCGGCCCAGTGCAGGTCCTCCAGGACGACGACGGCCAGGCCTGCGGCGAGCACCTCGTCGCTCATCCGGGCCAGCGCCGCGAACCTCGCCGCCGCCGCCGCCGCGGGCTCGACCGCGCCGGCGGTCCCGTCCACCGGCAGCACCGCCCGCCACGGCCACAGCGGCGGCGCGGGCTCGGCGGGGCAGTAGCCGCGGACCGCCCGGACACCTGCCTGGCGCAGCGCCCGGTCGACGAGCATCGTCTTGCCGACGCCGGCCGGCCCCTCGACGAGCACGACCCCGCCGGTCTCGAGCGCACCGGCGAGCGCGGCGAGCTCCCGGTCCCGGCCGACGAACGTGGGCATCGGCTCAGTATCGCGGTTCAGTGCCGGCTTCAGTGACGGTACTGATGTCCGGCACCCGGCGCGCCGACATGCTCGTCCGTATGAACATCTCCATCGAGACCGTCCCCGCAGCGCACCCGGTCGACACCGCCTGGGTCGACGAGGCGCTCGACGGCGCCCGGGCCGCCCTCGTCGGCCGCCCGCTCGGCAGCGGCGACGGCATCATGCTCGTCGAGTCGGCGCACGGCCCCTTCCAGGTCGTCGAGGCACAGCCGGGCCGAGGCGCCGCACCCGCCAGGTACATGCAGGTCGTCACGTTCGACGGCCCGCGCCCGGCGGAGTGGGCCGCCGCCGAGGAACTGTCGGCGACCCGGCTGGCACCCGCCGTCCGCGACGTGCCCGGCATCGTGTGGACGCTGCGGCTGCGCGCCGGCGGCAACGCCGTCACGATCGTGACGCTCGCCGAGTCCGCCGAGGCCATCGACGCCGCGGTACGTACGGTCATGTCGAGCGAGCTGCTCCCCGGCGAGGACCCCGCGCTGCTCACCGAACCCGACCGGGTGGCCGTCTACCACCTCCTGCACGCCGACCTGCCGCTGCCGGCCGTGCGGCGCACGCCGTGACCGCCGCCGGGAGCCCGTGACCCGCGCGGTCCCTGGTCGCCTGACGCCGGGGGTCAGGTGCGCGACGACGGGAACGTCACCTCGATGACGAGGCCGCCGCCGGGGCGGGGAGCGGCCTCGATCGTGGCGGCGTGGGCGGTCGCGACGGCGCGGACGATCGACAGGCCGAGGCCGTGGTGGCCGTCGTCGGCGGTGCGGTGCATCCGCTGGAACGGCTCGAACAGCCGGTCGACCTGCTCGGGCGGGACGACCGGCCCGGTGTTGGCGATCGCGAACGACACCCGTCCCACCAGCGGCCGGACCGAGACCTCGATCCGGCCGCCCGGCGCGTTGTAGTGCACGGCGTTGTCGCAGAGGTTCGCGACGAGACGGGCGACGAGCAGCGGGTCGCCGTGGATGCGGGCCGGCTCGATCGACGGCACCGCGCGCAGCCCGGCGCGGTCGAGGTCGCCGGCCCGGTCGGCGAGGGCCTGCTCGGCGATGCCGGCCAGGTCGACCGGCTCGTCGCGCGGCAGGTCGTGCTCGCTGCCGGACAGGGTGAGCAGCGCCTCGAGCAGCTTCGCCCGGCCGGCGCTGATCGACAGCAGGCGCTGGAAGTTCTCCCGGAACGCCTGGACGTCGGCGTCCGGGTCGATGAGCGGCTCCTCGAGCAGCGCGTGCTCGACGGTCAGCGGGGTGCGCAGCTCGTGCGCGGCGTTGGCGACGAACCGTTTGTGCGCGTCGAGTGACGTCTCCAGCCGGCCGAGGAGCCCGTCGACGGTGTCGGCGAGGTCCTTGAGCTCGTCGCGGGGGCCCGCCACCGCGAGCCGCTCGTGCACGTTGCGGTCGGAGATCTGTTGCAGCCGGCCGGCCATGGTGCGGACCGGGCGCAGCAGCCGGCCGGCGATCAGCCAGCCGAAGGCGAGGGACAGACCCGCCATGATCGCCAGCGCGAGCGCGGGGACGGTGACCAGCGATCTGGGCTCCTCGACCGGGCGGATGACGGGGTCGACGAGGGGCCCGGGATCGGACGCCGGGCCGATGGGGCGCGGGGTCGGCGGCGGCGGCACGGCGTGCGGGAGGAACGCCTTGACGTCGCTGTTCAGGCCCCTCGACAGGCTGTACATGATGACCAGCAGCACCGCGCCGGACACCACCGAGACTCCGCAGATGACCAGGGTGAGCCGCCACCGGAGGCGGTTGGGGCCGTGGCGCATCAGATCCGGTACCCGGCGCGGGGGACGGTCTCGATGAGCGGCGGGCTGCCGAGCTTGGCCCGCAACCGGTTCATCGTCGCCTTCACCGTGGTCGTGAACGGGTCCGCCGCCTCGTCCCACACGCGGTCGAGCAGCTCCTCCGCGGACACGACCCGGCCTCGGCAGGTCAGCAGGTACTCCAGGACCGCGAACTCCTTCGGGCTGAGCGGGAGCCGGGCGCCGGCCCGGGCCGCGACCCGTTGCGCCGGGTCGAGCCGCAGGTCACCGTGCGTCAGTACGGGCGGCGTCGCGGGACGGGACCGTCGGCTGACGGCGCGGACCCTGGCGACGAGCTCGGCGTAGGCGAACGGTTTCGGCAGGTAGTCGTCGGCGCCGAGGCCGAGCCCCTCGACCCGCTCGGCGACCGTGCCGGAAGCGGTCAGCATCAGCACCCGCGTCTGCGACTCCCGCGCGACGAGGGTGCGGCAGACCTGGTCGCCGTGGACGACGGGCAGGTCACGGTCGAGCACGACGACGTCGTAGTCGACGACCGAGGTCCGCTCCAGCGCCGCGGCACCGTCGTAGGCGACGTCGACGGCCATGCCTTCGCGCCGCAGTACCCGAGCGACCGAGTCGGCCAGCTCAGGTTGGTCCTCCACCACCAGCACCCGCATCGGCTGAGGTTATCCGGACCGCGGTCACAGACCGGTCACAGCGTCACGGACCGTGCTGTGACCGTCCGCTGTCTAGAACAGACCTCGACATGATCCTTCGACGAGTAGGAGCGAGCGATGACAGCGGTCATCGAAACCCAGGCACTCGGCAAACGCTACGGGCGCGTCACGGCGCTGACCGACTGCACGCTGAGCGTCCCGGAGGGCCGCGTCGTCGGCCTCGTCGGCCCCAACGGCGCCGGCAAGTCGACGCTGCTCGGCCTCGTCGGCGGGCTCATCGCGCCGAGCGCCGGCAGCATCAGCGTGCTCGGCAACCCGCCGGCGGCCAGCGCGGCGCAGCTGGCCCGGGTCGGGTTCGTCGCGCAGGACGCGCCCGTCTACGCCGGCCTCACCGTCGCGGACCACCTGCGGCTCGGCGCGCACCTGAACCCGCGCTGGGACGCCGGCCTCGCCGAGCGCCGGATCCGGCAGCGCAACCTCGACCCGCGGCAGAAGGCCGGCCGGCTCTCCGGCGGGCAACGGGCGCAGCTCGCCCTGACGATCGCCGCCGCGAAACGCGCCGACCTGCTCATCCTCGACGAGCCCGTGGCGGCGCTGGACCCCCTGGCGCGCCGGGCGTTCCTGCAGGACCTGCTGGACTTCGTCGGCGAGCTCGGGGTCAGCGTCGTGCTGTCCTCGCACCTGCTCGGCGACCTGGAGCGGGTCTGCGACCACCTCATCGTGCTGGCCTCGGCCCGGGTACAGCTCAGCGGCGACGTCGCGGGACTGCTGGCACAGCATCAGCGGCTGATCGGGACGCTCCCCGGGTTCGACGGGCTGCCGGCCGGCACCGACATCATCCACGCCGAACACAACACCATGATCGTGCGCACGGACACCCCGATCGACGGCGCCGAACGCGTCGACCTCGAGGACCTCGTCCTCGCATACCTGACCCGGGCGGCGAGCTACGACGGCACGCCCATGCTGGCGGAGGCGCACCGATGATCTGGCTCACCTGGCGGCAGTTCCGCGTGCAGGCGGTCGTGACCGCCGCCGCGCTCGCCGCACTCACCGTCTACCTGCTGCTGCTCGGCTTCGGCAGCCGCGACGCCTACGACACGGGCATCGCCGGCTGCACGCCGTCGGAGTGCGCCGCCGCACTGCGGTCCTTCGTCCACGACTACAACGCCCCGTTCGGCATCATCGGCGCCGTGCTCCTCGCGCTCCCGGCCCTCGCCGGCATCTTCTGGGGCGCGCCGCTCGTCGCCCGCGAACTGGAGGAGAAGACCGACAAGCTGGTCTGGAACCAGAGCGTGACCCGCCGCCGCTGGTTGGCGGCGAAGCTCGGCCTCATCGGCCTGGCCACCGCCGCCGTCGTCGGCCTGCTCAGCCTCCTGCTCACGTGGAGCGCCAGCCGCTACGACCAGGTGACCGGCGAACGCTTCGGCGCGCTGACCTTCGTCGCCCGCAACGTCGTCCCGGTCGGCTACGCGCTCTTCGCCTTCACCCTCGGCGCCGTCACCGGCATGATCGTGCGCCGCACGCTGCCCGCCATGGCCATCACCCTCGCCGTTTTCGCGGCGGTACAGATCGCCGTCCCCAACGGCATCCGCCAGCACATCATGCCGCCGGTCACCGAAACGGTCGCGCTGGACGCGTCGGCCGCCTCGTCCATCAACGGCCTCGGCTTCCGCGGCGAAGGCTCCGGCGGCAGCATCCACGGCTACACCAAACCCGGTGTGTGGCCCCTCGTCGAGGAGATGCGCCTCTACAAGCCCGACGGCTCCGACTACTTGATCGCCGACGCCAAGCCCTGCATGGCCATGGGCAGCTTCGAGGAGTCGATGGCCTGCACCGCCGGACAGAACCTGCGCTTCACCTTCACCTACCAGCCCGGCGACCGGTACTGGCCGTTCCAGTGGATCGAGCTCGCCGCGTTCCTCGTCCTCAGCCTGCTGCTGACCGGCCTCGGCTTCCTGTGGATCCGCCGCCGGCTCACCTGACCTCCGCCGCCGGCCGCCGGGACGGGTGCTCCCGGCGGCCGGGTACGTCCTGCCGGCAGCCCTACGCCCCCGGCACTCGCGCGGTGAGGGGGAGGCCCTTCGCGTAGGGTCCCTGGTGTGGCTGGTGGAGACGGCGCTGAGTGGGTCGTCGCGGGCGGTTCTTTCGTGGAGCGGCTCGTGTGCCACAGCCGGTTGCCGCTGATCGCCGGGCTGGACTCCGCCCGGCCCGCCGTCCACGTGTGGGAGCTCGGACCCCGTGGGCTTCGCGAGCACGGCATCGTCGACGCCGGCGGTGCCGCCTATCCGGCCGATGCGTGGGACCGGTACGAGATGGTCCCTTCGCCGGCCTGGCACCCGCGCGAGCCCAGCCTGGTGGTGGCCGGCCCGAAGGCGCTGCGGCGGTGGACCCCGGGTGGTGTCGCCGACGTGGCCGGGGCACCCTCGGACGCCGGCTATCGTGCCGTCGCATACAGCCCTGACGGGCGGACGCTGTGGGCCTCGCCGACCTCGTCGCTGGACGACGACGAGGCGTGGCAACGGTCGGATGCTCTGGACCTCGTCACGGGGGTGTTGCGAGTCGCGCCGCGATGGGACACCGCAGTGGTCGAGCACCCCGGCGGCGGGCTGGTCGTGACGCTGTGCAGTGACCAGGGGGCGACCGACGTGCTCTTCGCCCGGCCTGAGGAGGGTGTTCCCGCCCGGATGCGGCTGCTCCGGCACGCGATCCTCCTCGACGCGGACGGCTACGAGGCTCCGGCCTTCTCCGCCGACGGCCGGTACCTGGCGATCCGGGGCAACGCGTATTTCCAGTCCCTGGACGTGTTCGAGTTCCCCACGATGCGCAAGGTGCTGCACACGAACCTCGGTGAGCCGTACCCCGGCCACCCGTATCCGTCCGACTGGCTCGAGGAACAGACCCGCTGGTCCCGCCACAACACCGCCTTCGCGCCGCGCTCAGCGGTGCTTCTCGTGGGCACACCTGAGGGCAGCGTCCTCGGGATCGATCTCGAGAACGCGCAGGTGTCCGAGCACGGCGTCGCCGCTGCGCCGGTCAGTGCGCTGGCGGTCATGTCGACGGGTCAGCTGGTGGTCGCCGACCGCTCAGGGCGGCTCGCGGTGATGGACGTGCCAGGGGACACCCGGCCGGCGGTCGTGTCCGTCGCGCGGACCCAGGTCGAGGAATTCCTTGCCGCGACCACCGAACTGCCCGACGACGCCGACCTGGACACGAGCATGGTCCGTCACGACGGACACCGCACCTGGAGCGCCGACGACCTGGAGCCGGTGACCACGACCGACGACGCCGATCCCACCTGGCTGGCCCTGCAGGCCGCGATCGATACACACCGCCGGGAACGCGACGAACGCCGACCCGAGTGAGCGGGCCAGGGAAGCCGGCCGCCGTGCGGCAGGCGTCCTGCGGTAGCCCTTGATGGCCCCCGTGCTCCCGGCCGATCGTCTGAGGGCTCCGGTGCTGCTGATCAATATGCTGTTGCGGTGGTTGTTCACCTCGCGATCGACTACGGCACGTCGTCCACCGTCGCGGTACTGGCCCTGCCCGACGGACGTGCACAGCCGCTGCTGTTCGACGCCTCGCCGCTGCTGTCCTCCGCCATCCATGCCGAGGTCGACGGCCGGTCGAGCTGGTCGCGGAGCCGGTCGCCGCGGCCACGTACTTCGCGACCTCGACCGGCACCCGGGTCGATCCGGGGCAGGTGGTCGTGGTCTACGACCTGGGCGCCGGCACGCTCGACGTCAGCGTTGTGCGGCGCACCGACGGTGGCTTCGAAACCCTGGCGTACCGCGGCATCGACGACTTGGGCGGCCTCGATCTCGATGCCCTCATCGTGGAACACGTCGTCGGCACCGTAGGCCCGCAGGAGGCCGAGACCTGGCGAGGTGTGATGACGCCGCAGGATGCCGACGGCCGCCGCCAGTACCGGACCCTGTGGGATGACGCCCGCGAGACCAAGGAAGCGCTGTCGCGGCAGCCGGCGGCCGGGTTCCACATCGGGGCGCTGCGGCGGGACGTGCTTGTCACCCGGGCCGAGTTCGAGGCGGCGGCCCGGCCGCTGCTCCAGCGGACCGTCGAGTTGACCCAGGCCACCATGCGGGAGTCGCGCGCCGGGAAGGACCGCATCGCCGGGGTGTTCCTGGTCGGTGGCGGCAGCCGGACCCCGCTCGTGGCAACGATGTTGCATCAGGCGACCGGTATCGCGCCCACGTTGCTGGACCAGCCCGAACTGGTGGTGGCGCAAGGCGCCCTGGGCACTGTCGCGGCGCCCGCCGACAGCACGCCCACCCGGGAACAGACCGTGGGTGCGTCGGTGTACCGAACCGCAGAAGCGGCATCGGCGGTTCCGTTGGTGCCGTCGGTGCCGCAGGTGCCGCGGGAGAAGGGGCGAGCACGGCGGATCCTGCTCGATCCGCGGGCCATCATCCTGTACGTCCTGCTCGGGGTCCCGACCGTCATTCTCTTCGCGACCGACCCGAAAGCGCAGTACTACCTACCGGTTGTGCTCGGCATCGCATTGACGGTCGCCGCGGTGATCACGGTGATCGCCGTCACGGTCAACCGAAAGCGTCGCAAGCAGTAGACAGCTGACGGAAGGCCGGGCTCAGGGCAGCCGTTGGAACCAGTCGCCGGTGGTTATGAGGATCAGGACGTGGTCGGGGGCGTCGGTCGGTGTCGCGGCGTTGAGGTGGATGTCGCCGCGCTGTTCGAGGCTGGCGTTGTCGGTGTCGAGGAGTTCGTCGAAGTCGAGGACGGCCTCCCGTGAGGTCTGCGGCGAGGACCGTGGCACGGTGCCGAGGTTCCAGTGGCCGTTGCCGTGGAACGGGCCGACCCGGCCGGTGCGCTCGTAGAGGCTGCCCAGTTGGGCGACCGGCACGCCGGTCGCCGTGAACGTGCCGTCGGCGCGCAGGTCGTAGCGGGCCGAGCTCTCGTAGCCGGCCCACACGCCGACGAGGTCGGCGGTGCCCACCTCGACCGGCTCCGTCGGGTAGTCGGCCAGGGCGTCGCCGAGCCCGCAGGCCGCGGCCAGCAGCAGCGCCGGCACGGCCAGCGCGGTGCGCCGCTTCACCGTTCCGTCATCCGGTCCGCGCCGAGCGCCAGCGTGAGGGGCTTCGCCGGGACGTCCGGCGGGTCGCTGACCCACTGTGTCGCGCTGAACGTGACGGTGCGCGGCTGCGGGTACGGCTGCCCGTCGCGCTCGTCGCGGATCGACGTCACGTCGAGCGTGAGCAGGTGGCGGTCCGTTGCGATGCGCCAGGCGCCGTGGCAGTGGTACGGCCCGATCGGGCTCCCGGTGCGGCGCCGGGCGCCGTCGAAGGTGGCGGTCGGTACGCCGACGGCGTCGAACGTGCCATCGGTGGCGAACGTGTAGGTGGCGCCGCTGACGTGGCCGACCCAGACGCCCACGACGATGTCGTCGGTGAGGTCGACGGGGCGCTGCTCCGAGTAGCGCGAGCCCGGTGAGGGGTCCCAGAAGCACGCGGTGCCGAGCACCGCCGCCGTGACCCACGCCGCCGTCCGTGATCCCCGCCGCACGCGGTCAACATAGGCGCCCGTCGTCGTGTGCCGCCACACCCGCTACAGAATCTTCACAGGTGGCGGAACAGGTGGCGGAACCGACCGGCATACGCTTGCGGGGTGCCCGCGCTGATCGAGGTCGTGACGGAGATCGGCGCCGCCGCCGACGTGGTCTTCGGGCTGGAGCTCGACATGGACGTGCACGCCGCTTCCCTGGCGTCCAGCGGGGAGACGGCCACCACGAGCACCGGCCGGCGACGGGTCGCGCTCGGCGACGAGGTGACCTTCCGGGCGCGCCACTTCGGTTTCGTGTGGCGCATGACCAGCCGGGTCACCGCGTACGAGGCTCCGCGCCGCTTCACCGACGAGCAGGTCAGCGGCCCGTTCCGGACGCTTCGCCACGAACACGTCTTCGACGACCTCGGTGGCGGCCGGACGCGGATGACCGACCACATGACGGTCGTTGCGCCGCTGGGTCCGCTGGGGTTCCTGGTGACCCGGGTGCTGCTCGTGCCGTACCTTCGACGCCTGCTGCGGCAGCGCGCGGCCCATGTCAAGCGTCTCGCTGAGGACCTGTGACCGTGGCCGGCAGGCGGGTCGCTACGGCAGGCGGTCGAGGAAGGACCGGAGGGTGGCGAGCCAGGCGGCGGGCTGATCGAGGTGGGCGTCGTGGCCGGCGTCGGGGATGACGACGTGGGTGGCGGCCGGGCGCAGGGCCAGCATCCGCTCGACCTCGCCCTCCGGGCCGGTGCCGGAGGATCCGCGGACCAGCAGCGTCGGTGCGGTGACCGAGGACCAGTCGGACCACCGGGCCTCGTCGGCGACGCCGCGGATGGCGGCGGTCATCACGGTCCCGTCGAAGCGGGGCCACAGGCCGCCGTCGCGCTCCTCCAGGTCCGCGGTCCAGGCGGCGGCCAGGGAGCGGCCGCCGAGGAACTCGGCCGCGGCGGCGCGCGACGGGAACGGCACCGGCCAGGAGGCGAACCAGGCCTCGAGGCGGCTCGGGTAGTCGCCGTCGTCGCCGCCGACGCCGCCCTCCAGCATGACGAGGCCGCGGACGCGGGAGGGGTGCCGGGCGGCGGTGAGCATCGCGGTGTGCGCGCCCATCGACTGGCCGGCGAGCACCGCGGGGCCGGCGGCGAAAGCGTCGAGGACGGCCAGGACGTCGCCGACGTACGCGCGGCGGGACACGTCCGCCGGGTGGCGGGTCGAGTGTCCGTGGCCGCGCTGGTCCGGGACGATCACCGTGTACGCGTCGAGCAGGCCCTCGGCGGTGGGGCAGAGCTCGGACGCGCTGCCCGCGAGGCCGTGCAGCAGGACGACCGGGGGGCCGGAGCCGCCGGCGAGGACGGAGAGGGTCGCGTCGTCGCGTCGTAGCGTCAGCCGTTCCATCACGATCATCGTAAGGTGCGGTGGGTAGGCTCCGCTGATGGCCATCGACGGGTTCATCGGCGACGCGGAGCGGCTCGGCGTCCACAGCTTCCTGGTGCTGCGCGGCGGCGAGACCGTCGCGGAAGGCTACTGGCACCCGTACCGGCAGGACGTGCCGCAGTCGCTGTACTCGCTGAGCAAGAGCTTCACGTCGACCGCGGTCGGGCTCGCCGTCCACGAAGGGCTGCTGACCGTCGACGACCTCGTCCACGAGCTCCTCGGCGGCGCCGACGACCTGCGAGGGATGCGGGTCCGGCACCTGCTGACGATGACGACCGGGCACGACACCGAGTCCGGCGAGTCGATGGCGGCCGACCCGGACGACGACTGGGTCCGGGGGTTCCTGCGGCATCCCGTCGTGCACGAGCCCGGCACCCGGTTCGTCTACAACAGCGGCGCCACGTACGCGCTGTCGGCGATCCTGCAGCGGCTGACCGGCGGGACGCTGCTGGAGTACCTGCGGCCGCGGCTGTTCGAGCCGCTCGGGTTCGGGCCCGCGGCCTGGGAGACGTGCCCGCGCGGGATCACCGCGGGCGGCTGGGGCCTGACCCTGCGGACCCGCGATCTGGCGACGTTCGGCCAGCTGTACCTGCAGCGCGGCCGATGGCAGGGCAGGCAGCTGGTGCCGGCCGGATGGGTCGACGAGGCCACCCGGCTCCAGGTGCCCAACGCCGACCCGACCGGCTCCCAGGAGTCGCTGGACTGGCAGCAGGGCTACGGCTACAAGTTCTGGCGGTGCCGGCACGACGGCTACCGCGCGGACGGCGCGTTCGGGCAGTTCATCGTGGTGCTGCCGGGGCTGGACACGGTCGTCGCGGTCACCGCCGCGACCGAGGACATGCAGGCCGTCCTCGACGCCGTGTGGGCGCACCTGCTCGGCCCGCTGGAGCCGGCGCGGGTGGCGGGGCTGGAGCTGCCCGCGGTCACCGGCACCGCCGAGCCGCGGGAGGACCTGCCGGGCCGCTTCCACACCGCCGACCCGCCGGTGCCGCCGCGACGTCACCACCGCCCGGATATCGACCAGCCGTCCCGGATCGCCGGTTTCGCCGTGGTACGAGCACCGCACGGCTGGACGGTCCAGCTGCACGACGAGCACGGCGCGCACGAGTTCGCCTGCGTGCCCGGCCGGTGGGTGCCGTCGACGATGACGACGCTCGACGGCGCGGCCAACCCGATCGCGACGACCGGTGGGTGGCGCGGCCCGACCACGTTCGAGCTGCGGGTCTGCCACACGGGGGATCCCTGCACCCGCACGTACACGGCGGAGTTCGACGACACCGGCGTGACCGTCTCGCCGGTGGACTCGGTCGGCTTCGAGTTCACCGCGCACCCGGTGGTCCGGGCCGAGGCGGTCCGCGCGGAGGCGGCCCGCTGAAGATCCCCGAAATGTGCCAGGTGGCGTCGCCACCCGGGCGGCGCGTTCGTTGATCCGTCAGGGTAATGGCAACAGACCACGTCGCCCTGGAGGGTCGTCATGCGCCACCGCATCCTTGCCGCCACCACGTTGCTGACCGGTGCACTGACCCTGACGGGGTGCGGTGTGCTGGACAAGGCCGGCGACACGCCGACGCCGGGCTCGGCCGCGACGACCGGCGGCGCCGCGAGCGCGCCGGCGAAGACCACCAGCGGCCCGGTGGAGCTGCCGGACATCTGCACCCTGCTGACCAAGGCGGAGGTGAACAGCCTGACCGGGAAGAAGGTGACGCTCATGAGCAACGAGGGCGGCAACTCCCCGGGCGCCCGCTACTGCCAGTGGCAGCTCACCGGCGGCCAGCTCACCATCACCGTCAACGTGGAGACCCGCGACCAGTTCGACGTGCAGAACAAGGAGGCGGTGCAGGTCTCCGGGGTCGGTGAGTCCGCCTACTCGCTCGCCGGTCACCTGTACGTCTACGCCGACGGCAAGATCGTCGACGTCTACGCGACCTCGGCCGGCACCGACGCCGGCAACCTGAAGGTCGAGCAGCGCGCCGCCGAGGCGGTCCTGCCCAAGCTCGCCTAGCGGCGTCAGCCGATCCGGATGACGATGACCTCGTCGTCGGCGACCTCGGCGACGCAGTCGTGCAGCAGGACGATCACGTCCCGGCCGGCGGTGCCCGCGTCGGCCGGGTCGAGGTCGATGCGGTCCTCGGCGAAGCGCTCACGGAACTCGGTGTCGTCGAACGTGTCCGGGTCCAGGCGCGGCAGGAACGCCCGGTGCCGCGGGGTCAGCAGCACCGTGAACCGGTCGTCGTCCTCGGGCACCTCGTCGAGCAGCCGGTCGTGCTCCGAGCTGTGCAGCGTGATGCCGCGGTCGCCGAGCAGCTCCAGGACCGGCAGGATCACATAGGCTGACCAGTCGAAGGACACCTCCAGGGGCGTGCCGAGCTTCTCCAGCGCGGCCGACGGGTCGCGGGTGAACTCAGCGACGGATGTCGCCTTGAGGGAGCTGAAGGTGGCCACTGCCGACATGGGGCTGACCGTACCGCAGCCGCGGATCGGGCCAGGGCGGGGGCACCGGCGCCGGGGCGGGCGGCAGCACCCCGAGGATCCGGCGGTGCAGCAGGATCGCGCCGACCAGCACCGCCGGCGACGTGATCAGGTACAGCACGGCGCCGGGCGCGGCGAACACCTCGGGGATCGGCACGGCGACGAGGAAGCGCAGCGACAGCACCGGCAGGATCAGCGCGATCACGCTCATCATGCCGAAGCCGGTCACGTACGCCCGGTGCTGCCACGCGAACTTCAGGTGCTGCTTCGCGCCGTGCACGCCGTGGTGGTGCAGCGACACGGCCAGGACCAGGACCCCGACCAGGAAGCCGTTGAAAAACAGCCCGACGCCGAACGCGACGGCGAGGTTGAAACCCGGCAGCAGCAGCAACGGCAGGCAGATGAGCCAGCCGAGGTGCAGCACCAGCGTCACGACGACGGTCTGGCGCAGGCACACCCCGGACGCCCGCCACCACGACGGCGGGGTGAGGCGCCCGCCGCCGGTCAGCCGGACCACGCTCCTGGTCATGAACGGCAGGAAGAACGCGCCGAAGAACATCGTCACCGGCACCGTCAGCGCCGTGATCAGCAGGTGGAACGCGGTCTCGGCGGCCCACCGCATGACCCAGCCGAGCGCCCATCTGATCGCCGACGGCCAGCTCGCGACGAACCCGAGCAGCCAGTCGACGGCGACGTTGATCGCCATCGCGACGACCTTCTCGACGCCGAGCAGGCACAGCGCGGTCAACCCGACCGGGAGCAGCGCCCACAGCCACAGCCGCGGGTTGCGGAGGAAGAACGCCAGCCCGCGCCAGAAGAACCCGAAGCCGATGAAGAACCGCCCGACACTGCTCGCCGCCCGCTTGGCCCCGGCGACGGTGTGCCGGGTCGCGGTGCCCGCCGCGCCCGCGACGCGCAGCGCGGCCGTCTGCGCCGCGGCCTGCGCGACCTGGGCCGCCTGCGCGGCGACCTGCGCGGCCTGCCCGGCCTGTGCCGCGGCCTGCGCGGCGGCCTGGGCGAGGTGGCCGGCCTGCGCCCGGTCCCGGTCGGCCCGGACCCCGCTGACCGCCTCGAGACCGGATCCCCGCGGCTGGACCGCCTGCTGGACCGGTGGGGCGTACGGAGCGGCCGGCGGCGCCGCCGGTGCCAGGTGTTCCGGCTCGCGGACCTGCTCGTCCAAGACCTGACCTGCCTCTACGCCGTCGAGGGGACGCGACAAGACGCAGAGCGTAACGAGTACCGTTCGGTACGTCGAGACCGCCTACGATGTCCGCCATGACGGGGATCTGGGAACTTGCATGCGTCGATTCGGTCGCGGCGCCGCTGGACGCCGGGCTGGTCGAGCTGCGGCGCGACATCCACGGGCGGCCCGAGGTGGCGGGGGACGAGCGGCGCACCGCGGCCCTGGTGGCGGACCGGCTCCGCGCCGCGGGCCTGGAGGTGCGCACCGGCGTCGGCGGCCACGGCGTCGTCGGCGTCCTGCGCGGCGACCTGAGCGGCGGCCGGACCGTCGCCTACCGGGCCGACCTCGACGCGCTGCCCGTCGAGGACGGCGCCGCGCACCTCTGCGGCCACGACCTGCACACCGCGATCGGCGTCGGCGTGGCCGAGGTCCTGGCCGGGCTCCGGGACCGGTTCGCCGGCCGGGTCGTGCTGCTGTTCCAGCCGGCGGAGGAGACCCTGGAAGGCGCCCAGGCGATGCTCGACGACGGTGCCCTCGACGGCTGCCCGCCCGACGAGGTGTATGCCCTGCACTGCGCGCCGCTGCCCGTCGGCGTCCTCGCCGCCCTGCCCGGCACGGGCCACCCCGGCCTCGACACGTGCCACCTGGAGCTGCGCGGCCCCGACGCCGCCGCGAACGGGCGCCGCCTCCTGGACCGGATCGACGCCATGAGCACCGTCCGGCGGCCCGCGACGGACGCCGAGTTCGCCGAGCTGGCGGCGGCGCTGCAGATCCCGGACGGGCCGCTGGCCGGCTACGTCCTCACCGGCTCGCAGCTGCGGGCGGACGGCGACCCGGTCACCGCCGACGTGTGGCTGCGGACCTGGCCCGAGACCCGCCATCCCGAGCTGCGCGACGAGCTGCGCCGCCTGGCCGCCGCCGAGCACGCCACCGTCACCTTCCCCGGGCCGCCGTTCCCGGCGATGATCTGCGCGCCGGAGCTCACCGAGACCGCCGCCGGGCAGCTGCGGGAGGTCCCCGGCGTCGACGCGGTCCTGACCTTCCATGCGGCGTGGCCGTTCAGCGGCGAGGACTTCGCGCTGTTCCTGCAGCGGGTGCCCGGCTCGATGTTCTTCCTCGGCATCGGCGACCGCGGCATCCCGCACGCGCCGGACTTCTTCGCCGACGAACGCGCCATCGGTGTCGGCGTCCGGGCGATGGCCGGGCTGATCCTGCGCCGGCTCACCGGGGGCTGACCGCCGGGGTACCTCGTTCGTGTGTACCGCCGAACGGCCGGAACTCCGTAGGGTGTCCGGGTGGTTACTGGCCAGGTGGCGGGGCTCGGCATCGACTTCGGACCTCCACCACCGTCGCGATGCTCGCCGGCGACGACGGGGTCGCCCGGCCGCTGCTGTTCGACGCCAGCCCGCTGCTGTCCTCGGCCGTGTTCGCCGTGCCCGGCGGTGACCTGCTCACCGGCGCCGACGCGGAGCGGGCCGCGGTCGCCTACCCGGCCGCCTACGAGCCCAACCCGAAGCGCCGAGTCGACGAGCACACCGTCCTGCTCGGCGAGCGGGAGGTGACGGTCGTCGACCTGGTCGCGGCCGTCCTGCGCCGCGTCGCCACCGAGGCGGAGCGGTCCACCGGCGCGCCGCCGCCGACCGTGGTGCTGACCCACCCGGCGACGTGGGGGCCGCCCCGCCTCGCCGTCCTCGCCGAGAGCGCCGACCGGGCCGGGCTCGGCGCCGTCCGCTTCGTGCCCGAGCCGGTCGCCGCGGCCGCGTACCTCACCGGCACCCTCGGCCGCGACGTGCCCGCCGGGCAGTGCCTCGTCGTCTACGACCTCGGCGCCGGCACGTTCGACGTGAGCGCCGTGCGGGTCTTCGGCGCGTCCGGTGGCGCAGGCCGGGGGTTCGAGGTCGTGGCCTCCGCCGGGATCGGTGACGTCGGCGGGCTCGACCTCGACGCCGCCGTCGTCGGCCTCGCCCGCGACACGCTCGACACCGCCCCGGCCGTCTGGCAGCGCCTCGACCGGCCGCGGACGCAACCGGACCAGGAGGCCCGCCACCAGCTGTGGCACGGCGCCCGGGCGGTCAAGGAGCAGCTGTCCCGGCACGCCACCGGCGACCTGCGGATTCCCGTCGCGGCCGCGACCATCCACGTGACCAGGGAGGAGTTCGAGGCGGTGGCGCTGCCGTACCTGCGGCGCACCGTCGACGTCACGCTGCGCACCCTCGGCGGGTCCGGCATCGGCACCGACGAGATCGCCGGGCTGTTCCTCGTCGGTGGCGGCTCCCGCGTGCCGCTCGCCGCGACGCTGCTGCACCGGGCGACCCGGATCGCGCCGAACGTCCTGGACCATCCGGAGCTGGTGGTCGCCGCCGGCAGCCTGCACACGCCCGCGGTGCCGCACGCCGACCCGCACATCCCGGAGCAGCGGCTGCCGGGCCTGCCGGCGCCGTCCGAGCCGGCCACGACGCTGTTCGACGCGCTGCCGCCCGGACTGGTGCTGCCCGACCCGGCGGCGGTGCTGCCCGAGCAGCGCCTGCCGCTCGACGGGCTGCTGGTCGACCCGTTGCCGCTGGCCGAACCGGCCTGGGAGGGCGAGCCGGTCCTCGACCCCGTGCCGGTCGCGTCCAGGACCTTCACCGAGCGGGCGCGGGCCGCGGCCGTGTGGGTGGCCCTCGCCGCCCTCGTCGCCGGGGTCGCGGCCGTCGCCGTCTGGTGGCCGCGGCCGCACCCCGGGCCCGGCGCGCCGGCCGAGGCCGGGCCGGCCCGAGGACTGGCCGCCGCCACCGAACTGCCCGGGCACAGCGGCGCGGTCCTCGCCCTCGCGTTCGCCCCCGACAGCGCCACGCTGCTGTCCGGCGGCGGCGACTCGTCGGTGCGGCTCTGGGACGTCGCCGGGCACGCCGAGCGCGGCGCGCCGCTCACCGGGCACGTCAACCCGGTCCGCGCGGTCCGGTTCAGCCCGGACGGCGCCGGGTTCGCGACCGGTGGCTACGAGAGCGGCCGCACCTGGCGTACCGGCACCGCGGCGCAGACCGGATCGGCGACGGCGATCCCGGCCACCACCGGTGCGGTGCGGGCGACCGCGGGCATCGCCGACATCGCGTACCGGATCGGCGGCGACCCGGTCGCGGTCGGCTTCGCCGGCGGGAGCTATCGCCTGTGGGACCTCACGGCCGGCACCGAGCTCGGCACCCTGGCGGAGCCCCCCGCCCCGACGCCCGGCGAAGGCGCGACGGGCGGCACGGACGGCGGCACAGCGGGAGGTGCAGAGGGCGGCACGGCGGGCGGCACCGGCACCGGCATCCCGGACGGCGGCACGACGGCCGACGCGGTGCTCGACCCGGGCGCGCGGTGGGCCGCGTTCGGGCGCGACCGGACCGTCGAGGTGCACGCCGTCGCAGGCCTCCGCCCGCCCACCGAGCTGACCACGAGCCCGGCGACCCGGCTCGCGTTCAGCCCCGACGGCCCCACCCTCGCCGTGGGCGCGCTGACCGGCGGCGGCGTCCTCGTCGAGTTCTGGGACCCGGGCACCGCCACCCTCACCGGCACCGCCCGCGACCTGGGGCACACGACGAGGATCACGTCCATGGTGTACGACCGGCGCGGAGCCCTCCTGGCCACCGGCGACGCCGGCGGCCGGGTGGTCCTGCTCGACGCCGCCGGCCACCGGCCGATCGGCGGCACCGGCCCCACCGGCGCACCGATCCAGTCCCTCGCGTTCAGCCCCGACGGCAGGTGGCTCGCCACCGGCGACAGCCGCGGCATGATCCGCCTGCACCCGATCCGCCGCTGAGATTTTCTCGTGCCCGGCGGCCTCGTGTCCTGGGACTTTCCGGCGGGCGACCTGGTGTTCCGTGACCGCTTGTCCCGGGCCCTCTTGTCTCGGTGCATTCAGTACGACACTCTGCGTTATGGGAACTGTCGTGTCGACGTAACCGGGTGAGGGGCGGACCAGGTGATGCGACGTGCCGACGAGGGACAGGCTGGTCCTCCGCCGTTCACCGACGGGCAGGAGGCCGGCGCCGGGCCGCCCCTGCTCAGGGCGAAGCTCGGCGTCCCTGAGCCCGCCGTGCCCGGCGTCCGCCGTCAGCGGCTGCTGGACCTGCTGGTCGAGCACACCGACCTGCCGCTGACCGTGATCACCGGCCCGCCGGGCTCGGGCAAGACCCAGCTGGCCGCCGCGTGGGTCGTGGACGACCTGCTGCAGGGCCCGATCGCCTGGGTGACGCTCGACGACGACGACCGCGACGACACCGTGCGGCTGTGGCGGCACGTGTTCGAGGCGCTGCGCCGGGCCGGCCTGCTGCTGCCCACCAGCTTCTGGGACGCCGCGGCGTGGCGCCGTCCCGGGCGCGCCCTGGCGACCGAGGTCGCGTCGGCGCTGCACGAGCAGCAGCGTGACATCCTGCTCGTCCTGGACAACGTGACGCTGCTCGGCGCCCAGCAGTGCACGGAGCTGGAGTTCGTCCTCCGCAACGCCGGCGGCGGGCTGCGCCTGCTGCTGCTCGGCCGGCGCCGACCCGCGTTCCCGCTGCACCAGTACCGGCTGTCGGGCGGGCTCGCCGAGCTCGACGCCGCGGACCTCGCGCTCGACGAGGACGAGATCGCCGAGCTGCTCGACCTGCACGACGTGTGGCTGACCCGGGAGAGCCTCGCCGACCTGGCCCGCCGCACCGAAGGATGGCTCGTCGCGGTGCGCCTGGCCGCGACCGTCCTCGCCGCCGCCGTCGACCCCGACACGACCGTGCGCCGCCTCGCCGAGGACGACACCTTCAACGAGTACTTCACCGCCGAGGTCCTCGGCCCGCTGCGCCCGCGGCAGCGGGAGCTCCTGCACCGCCTCGGGATCCTGGACACGTTCACCGCCGACCTCGCCATGGCGGTGGGCGACATGACCGGCGGCAGGGCCCTGCTGCTCGGCCTGCTCGGCGAAGGGATCCTCGTCGAGCAGGCCGCCACGCACCCGCCGGCGTACCGGCTCAACCGGATGCTCGCCGACGTCCTGCGCTTCCGGCTGCGCGACGACGACCCCGACGTCCTGGGCCGGCTGCATCTGCGCGCCGCCCGCTGGTGGGCCGGGGCCGGTGACGTCGTCGCCGCCGTCCGGCACGCCACCGCCGCCGACCTGTGGCAGGAGTCGGCGGAGCTCATCGTCGAGCACGTGGCCCTGGTGCGGATCCTCGTCGACGGCCGGGACCTGACGCTGCTGCGGCTGCTGAGCCGCATGCCGCAGGGCGGCTACGGTCCCGCGCAGACCATCGTCACGGCGGTCGTCGCGATCGTGAACGGGCACATCGGCACGGCCGACCGGCTGCTCGCCCGGCTCGGCGCCGACCCGGCCGCCCTGCCGACCGAGCGGCTGCGCCTCGGCCACGCCGTCGTCGACCTCGCCGTCGGTCTCGGGCACGGCGACGCGGCCCGTACGGTCGCCGCCGCCCGGAACCTGGAACGCCTCCTCGACGACGCGACCCAGACCCAGCCGGTCCCCGGACCCGAGGTCGCCGCGTTCGTCGTCGCCGCGATCGGCACCGCCGAGCTGTGGACCGGGCGGCTCGCCGCGGCCGTCGACACCCTCGCCGAGGCGGTCCGGCTGTCGGCCGGCGCGCACTGCGCCGACATCCGGCTCTGGTGCGCCGAACACCTCGCCCTTGCCGAGGCGCACCACGGGCGGCTCGGCCGGGCCGTCGCCGCGGCCGTGCAGACCCGCGCGCTCGCCGCCGGCGGCGCGCCCGCCCCGGCCATGCACTGGGTCGCCGTCCTCGACGTGACGCTCGCCCTGGTCGCCCTGGAACGCTTCGACACCGTCGCCGCGTGGCACCATCTCAACGCCGCCGAGGCCGGCATGCACCGCGCCGAGGACCGCTTCCAGGACCTGCTCTACACCGCGACCGTCGCGCTGGTCCGGGCCATGCTGCTGCGCGCCGGCAACGACCTGCCGGGGGCGCTGGCCGCCGTGCGGCAGGCGCTGCGCCCACCCGCCGGCCGGCCGGCCCGCGACTGGCTGCGGCACCGGCTGGCCGCCGTCGAGGCCCGGATCCTGCTCGCGATGGACCGCGTCGACGAGGCGACCGCAGTCATCGACACCCTCGACGGCGAGCCCACGACCGGCGTCCTGAAGGCCGAGGCGCTGCTGGCCCGCGGCGACGCCGGCTGCGCCGCGGAGCTGGCCCACACGGTCGCGGACGCCGGCGCCGCCCCGCCGGGCACCCTGATCGACGCGTGGCTGCTCCTCGCCGCCGTCGACGCCCGGGCCGGCCGGCTCATGCAGGCGGGGGAGTCCCTGCGCCGCGCGATCGCGATCGCCGTCCCCGAGGGCATCCTCCGGTCCCTGTACGAGACCGGCGGCGTCCTGCGCCGGCTGCTCTTCGAGGAGGGTCTGCCGGGGCTGGACGACGCCGGCCCGGTCCCGGACCTGCAGGGCGCCGCGGCCGCCCCGGGCCCGCCCTGCGCCGACCGGCCACCGGCACCGCCCGGCACGCCGGGCGCGTAGGGCCCGCCCGCGGCCACCGGCACCGCCGATGGCGGCTATCGTGCGGCGATGCGCCCCGTGCTGTTCCTCGACGTCGACGGGCCGCTCATCCCCTTCGGCGCGCAGGGGTACCCGGCCGCGGCCACGCCGGCGATCCGGGCGGCGGCGCGCGGCAACCCGCTGCTGGCCCGGCTCGACCCGCGGCACGGCGCCTGGCTGGCGGCGCTGCCGTGCGACCTCGTGTGGGCGACCACGTGGATGGCGGACGCCAACGAGGTCGTGGGGCCGCTGCTCGGGCTGCCGGAGCTGCCGGTCGTCGACTGGCCCGGCGAGGACGTGGCCGGGCCGGTGCACTGGAAGACGCGCGGGCTCGTCGCGTGGGCCGCCGGGCGGCCGTTCGTGTGGGTCGACGACGAGATCGGCGCCGCCGACCGCGAGTGGATCGCCGCGCACCACGCCGGTGCCGCGCTGCCGCACCGCGTCGATCCGCGGTGCGGGCTCACCCGCGCCGACGTCGACACGATCGCCTCGTGGCTCGCGGGACCGTTTTAAGACCCGCGTACGGCGGGTATGGCTGGCCCATGGCGCACTATGAGGTCAACGAGGACGCCGTGGCGTACGCGCGGAAGCTGATCGACGCCCGGCAGTACGTGCTGGACAGCGACTGGGGCGCGGCGCAGCCGAAGACCGCGGACGACAACGCGTACCTGGAGAAGCACTCCTGGGACGAGTACGCGCGGTGGCACCTCGGGCTGACCGTCGGGCCCGGCGACGAGACGAAGGCCCGCTACGCGTTCGTGTACGGCGACCTGCGCCGGGTGCACCGCAGCGGGCTGATCGCCTGCGTCTACCGGGCGTCGGAGTGGCGGCACAAGGACGTGGAGCTGGCCGCGCACGATCTGCTGCAGCACCTCGACGAGGTGTCCGCGAAGTAGGGCCTACCGGTCCGGCAGGCGGACGAACGCCACCACCTTCTCGGTGCGTGGCAGCGTCTGCACGCTCACGTTCACCCCGGTGTGGCCGGCGTTCACGACCCGGTCGTCGCCGATGTAGAGCATGACGTGGCCGCCGTTGTTGGTGAACACGAGGTCGCCGGGTTCGAGCTCCTCGCGGCCCACCCGCTGGCCGACTTTGATCTGGTCGTAGGTGACCCGCGGCAGCTGCACGCCGGCCGCCTGCCAGGCCCGCATGACGAGCCCCGAGCAGTCGAACGTCTCAGGTCCGGCGGTCGCGAACCTGTACGGCTTGCCGACCTGCGCCTTGGCGTAGGCGATGGCGACGGCGGCGCGGGCGGCCCGGGTCGAGCCGGTGATCGTGAGGGTCTGACCGATCCGGATCAGGGTCGAGGTGCCGAGGTTGTTGAGCCGTTGCAGGTCCGCGACGGTGGTCCCGTTGCGGCGGGCGAGCCCCCACAGGGTGTCCCCGGCCTGCACTGTCACTGTCTGCGGTGCCTGCGGTGGGACCGGGTTCGCCTGTACGCCGGCCGCCGGAGCGAGGGCGATGACGGCCGCGGTGAGCACGGCTGAAGCCTTGAGCCAGGATGCAACCATGCAACGGAACATAACGAGCAATACTCGGATATGTCCGTCTTATCCGAATATTCGCATCAGGGGCTGACCGCCGGACCGCGCTCGAACCTGTGGAAGACCGCCCAGCATCCCGCCAGCACCAGCGCGAACGCCGGCAGCCACAGGATCCGCGCCAGCATCCACCCCGGCGTGTCGGGCACCGTGTGCAGGCCGTCGTGCGTACCGTGGATGAGGAACGTCACGGTGATCATCGCCGTCTGGTGCCACAGGAACACCGTCATCGCCGACAGGTTGAGCAGCGCGACGGCGGCCCACACGACCGGCCGGCGCAGCACCGCCCGCAGCGGTCCGAGCAGCAGCAACGCCAGCCCGCACTGCGCCAGCCCGAACGTCACCGCGGCCAGGGTCGGCGGGTTGAGGTTGGAGACACCCTCGCCCGGCACGCCGACCATCGACGCCGGGTAGCCGAACCAGCGGATCAGCACGACGGTCGCGGCGGCACCCCCGAGCAGCAGCCGCCAGCCGGTCCGCCGCACGTCCGCGGTGCCGATGCTGCCGAGGGTGCCCGGGGTCCCGGGGGTGCCGAGGGTCCCGCGGGACCAGGCGGCGCCGAGGCAGAACGGCACCAGCCAGCCGGCACCGAGGTTGATCCAGGCGACCCAGCCGGGGGCGACGGTCCCGAAGCGCAGCACGTCGACCGCGATCACCACACCCAGCGGCCACTGCCAGTGCAGCTTCGCGGCCAGCGGCGCGACGGCGGTCAGCGCCGCGAACACCAGCAGGAACCACAGCGGCGACAGCACCAGCTTCACCAGCGTGTGCACCGTCCGGTCGGCGGCGCCGGCGGCGAGCATCGCGGCCACCACGAGCGCCCACACGCCGAGCAGCGGCGGCACCGGGCGCAGCAGCCGGGTCAGCCGCGCCGCCAGCCACCGCCGGTAGGGCAGGGTCCGGGGGCGGGCCGCGGTGTACCCGCCGACGAGGAAGAACACCGCCAGGGTCTGGAACAGCCACGACACCGGCGCCAGCTCCGGCAGGAAGCGCAGCGGGCTGGCGCCGCGCACCGCACCGCCGTCGCTGACCAGCGCCGTCACCAGCCAGTGGCCGAGGACGACACCACCGATCGCCAGGGCGCGCAGCCCGTCGACGGCGCGGTCGCGGGTCGCCGGGGTCGCGTCCGTGACGCGCCGGGCAAGGGTGCTCAGGGCCATGCCGTGACGCTATGCAGGCGGCCCCGCACCGTCGTCACGCTGCGGGACTGCATCGCAGTACCACCCCGGTACTACATCCCCCGGCGGGATCCGGTACCAAGGTGAACATGAATCGTCTGTGGTGGTGGTGCGGCGGGATCGCCGGCGTGCTGGTCGTGGTGGCCGGATACCTCGTCGCGACCGGGTTCCCGGGCCGGTCCGACGCGCTCGCCGCGCGCCAGCCCGGCACCTGCACGCTGATCACCGGCGGTCCCGCCGGCACGACCGCGCAGAGCACCCCCTACGGCGCGGTCACCTCCTGCATCAACCTGGGCCGGCGGACCACGCTCGCCGGCCACCCCGACGGCACGGTGTTCGTGCTGCTGGAGACCGACCGGGGGCCGGTCGCGCTGCGCGTGGAGTACGACGGCGAGGGGGAGGGCTACACCGCCGACGCCGTGGAGATCCAGCCCTACCTGGCGCCCGGCATCTCCGGCGACACGTCCAACCGGATCAGGGACGGCATCAACCAGCGCGGCGGCCTGAACGGCAGCCTGTGGAGGGTGCACCCCGTGCAAGGCTGAGGCATGGACACCACACCGCCGAGCATGACCAGGCTGCTGCACCCGGACGTCGCGCCGCAGCCCGGTGGCACCCCGCTGACCACGCCCATCCACCAGACCAGCACCTACGAGCTGCCCCGCACCGCCGAGGCGGCGCGGATCGCGGCGTCGGTGGCGCCCGGCGCGTTCTACACCCGCTACGGCTCGCCCAACGCGCGCGAGGCGGAGGCGATGCTCGCGGACCTCGACGGCGCCGAGGCGGCCCTGCTGGTCGGCAGCGGCATGGCGGCGGTCAGCGCGGCCCTGCTGTCCACTGTGGCGGGTGGTTCGCCGGGTGGTGAGGTGCTCGCCCAGCGCAGCCACTACACGGCGTCGCTGACCCTGCTGGAGGAGCTGCTGCCCGGCTTCGGCGTGCCGGTGCGGCTGGTGGCGCAGGAGGACCTCGCCGCGCAGGTGCGGCCCGAGACCCGGGTCGTCTACGTCGAGACGCCCAGCAACCCGACGATGACGCTGACCGACCTGCGCGCCGTCCGTGCCGCCGCCCCGGACGCGGTGCTCATCGCGGACAACACGTTCGCGACGCCGTACAACACCCGCCCCCTCGAATTCGGGGTCGACCTCGTCGTGCAGTCGGCCACGAAATACCTCAACGGGCACAGCGACGTCACCGCGGGCGTGGTCACCGGCTCGGCGGCGCTGGTCGCGAAGGCGTGGGAGACCGCGCGGGTGCTCGGGCCGGTCTGCCACCCCTTCGAGGCGTGGCTGCTCGCGCGCGGGCTCAAGACGTTTCCGCTGCGGATGGCGCGGCACAACGCCAACGGGCTCGCCGTCGCGGAGTTCCTCGCCGGGCATCCGGCGGTGCGCGCCGTGCACCACCCGGGACTGCCGAGCCATCCGCAGCACGACCTCGCGGTGCGGCAGATGCGTGGGTACGGCGCGATGCTCGCCTTCACCGTCGCCGACGCCGACGCGGCGGCCCGGGTCATTCGCGCGACCCGCCTGTGCCGCAACGCGGTGAGCCTCGGCGGGCCCGAGTCCCTCATCACCCATCCGGCGTCGCTGGTCTTCGCCCATCAGGGGGCGGCGTCGGGCGTGGATCCGGCGATGCTGCGGCTGTCGGTCGGCCTCGAGGAGCCCGGGGACATCGTCGCCGACCTCGCGGAAGCGTTGTCCACAGTGGACCGGTGATCGTTTCGGCAAGCGGTGGCAAACGGTTGTCGGCGCGACAAACGCGCTGCTAGCGTCGGGTTTCATCCCCATTGGAGATGCTCGATTCCACCGCCAAGGAGTTGCTATGAGCATCAGGTCCATGCTGCCCCGTGCCCTCGTCGTGGTCGCCACCGCGGTGGCCCTGTCCGGCGCCGCCGGGCTCGGCACCGCGATGGCCGCCGACGACCCGCCCCGCGCGCAGTACCACGAGATGCACGCCAACTGCACCGTCACCCACCGGCTCGGCGACGACCCCATCGTGTTCCCGGGCCTCGCCGGCGCCTCCCACAACCACTCGTTCATCGGCAACCCGGCCACCAACGCCAACTCGACCCCGGCGTCGCTGGTCGGCGGCGCCACGTCCTGCGAGGACCAGGAGGACGCGTCGGGCTACTGGTTCCCGACGCTGCTGCAGAACGGCAACCCGGTCCTGCCCGACAAGCCCACCGTCTACTACAAGTCCGACGTCAAGGACTACCGCACCGTCAAGCCCTTCCCGGCCGGCTTCAAGCTGCTCGTCGGCGACGCCCGCACCCCGGACGCCGCGCACTTCACCGGCAACTGGCAGTGCCCGGGGTACAAGGGCAACGAGATCCCCGCGTCGTGCCCGTCGGGCTCGTCGCTCGTCGTCCGGATGACCGCGCCGAGCTGCTGGGACGGCGTACACCTGGACACCGCCGACCACAAGTCGCACATGGCGTGGCCGGTCAGCGGCGTGTGCCCGGCGTCGCACCCGGTGCCGCTGCCGATGCTGGAGATCAAGCTGCCCTACAAGCTGCCCGGCGGCAACACGTCGAACCTGGCGTACTCCTCCGGTGCCAGCTTCACGTTCCACTACGACTTCATGAACGGGTGGGACGCGGCACGGCAGGCGTACCTGGTGAGCTACTGCATCAACGGCGGCCGCCAGTGCAACGGCTACGGAGAGGACCCCAAGAAGCCCTGATGCCGTGATACCGGCCCGGAAACCTTCCGCCAACGGGTTTCCGGGCCTCGCGGCCGTCGCTAGGAGATCGCCGACACCGTCTTCGGGAAGGTCGCCTTGCCGACCTGGACGAGACGGTTCTGCATCTCGCGGACCTCGGTGTCGCTCAGCGCCTTGCCGCCCGTGCCGACCACGAACGTGATGGTGCAGGTCATGTTCGACTCGATCGCCACGAACGTGAACGTCGGCGCGGCCGCCTGCTGCAGGTCGGCGTAGGTGAACGCCGTGTCGCCGACGCCGCCGACGTCGGTGACGGCGCCGTTGAGCTTCGCGGAGTCCTGCAGCTGCTTGCCGACGGTCGTGGCGGAGGTGAGGTCGGCGTAGACCGTCGTCATCGACATCACCGACGCCGTCTTCACCGTGTTGCCCGCCCTGTGCATCCGGCTCACCGTGCAGGAGGCGGTGCCGGCGTACGTGTTGAGGTTGCGCGACGGTGTCGGGTCGCCGACCGCCTCCTCGTAGGAGCCGTTGACCGCCGAGGCGTCCAGCGCGGTGCAGATGTTGGTCGGCAGCTTCTTCAGGTCGAACCTGCCCGGCGCGCCGGACTGCCGGCCGGACGTCGTGTTGCCCGGGCCGCCGCCACCCTTGTCGTCCTTCATCGTCAGGTACACGCCGACGACGCCGCCGAGGACGAGCACCGCGACCACGACGAGGACGACGGCGACCGCGGCCCCGCCGCCACCGCTGCGCTGCCGCTGGGGCTGGGGCTGGGGCTGCTGCCAGGCCGCGCCGGGATTTCCGGGCGCCGGCGGCAGCGGGACCGGCATCGCCGTGGGTGGTCCGCCGGGCGTCGCCGACGTCGGCGCGGACGCGTACGGGTTGGCGGACACCGGCATCGGCGCGGGACGCATCCCGCCGGCGACGGTCGACTCGGTGACCGCCTGCGCGGAGGGCATCCCGCCGGTGTACGCGCCGGTGTTGTAGATGCCCGCCGTCGGCGGCCCGTTGAACGCCGCGTACGGTGACCCCGAGGACGGCGGCCCGGAGAAGGGCGTGCCCGACACAGGCGCGGTCGTGAACGGCGACTGCGGGTGGGTGACCGTCGGGTTGCCGGCCGGCGCGCCCGGCGCCGGTGCGGCGTGGCCGCCGCCGGTCGCGTGCAGGGCACCCTCGGCGACGACCAGCTCCGGCTGCTCCGCGACGACCGGCGCGATCCCGATCGACTCGTGCAGCATCGTCGCCACGAGCGGGATCCGGCTGGACCCGCCGACGAGGAACAGCCCGGCGACCGCCGCCGGTGCCACGCCCGACTCGGTGAGCAGCGACCGCGTCATCGACACCGTCTGCCGCAGTACCGGCCTGGCCAGCCCCTCCAGCTGCTCACGCCCCAGCGGCACCTCTTTGCCGAGCGCCGGGACCATGACGACGGTGCCGCTGGCGCGCGACAGCATCTCCTTCGCGGAGCGCACGTCGTCCCACAGCTGCCGCCGGCCCGCCGCGTCGGTCCACAGCGTCCCGTACGTCGCCTCCAGGAACGCGACGACCGTGGCGTCCACGTCCAGCCCGCCGACGTCGTTGAGCCCGTCGGACGCGACCGGCTCGAAGCCGTGCGGCGCCCGGCGCAGGATGGTGACGTCGCAGGTGCCGGCGCCCAGGTCGTACACCACGACACAGGCGCCGACGGGGAGGTCCGCGCCGCGGGTCGCGGCCAGGTAGGTGGCCGCGGCGACCGGCTCGCCGACCAGGTCGACGTCGGCGAACCCCGCCTGCCGCGCCGCGTCGACGAGCACCGCCCGCCGGCCGGCGCCCCAGTTGGCGGGGTGCGTGAGGGTCACGGCGGTGACCGGCCCGGCGACCCTGGCGGCCTCCGTCGCGACCCGCCGCAGCACCGCGGTGACGAGGTCCCGGACCCCGACCTCGGCGTCACCGAGTAGGACACTGGTGTCGTCGACGCGCCGCTTCGGGTTGGGCTCGAGCCGCTCGGGCGCGCTGCGCGCCAGGTGCGCGGCGTCCCGCCCGGTGTGCAGCCGCCCGTCCGGCCCGAGCAGCACCGCCGACGACAGCAGCGGCGACCCGTCGAACAGCAGCGGCTGCACCCGCCCGTCGGGCCGCCGCAGCATGGCGATCGTCGTGGACGTGCCGAAGTCGACGCCGAGCCGGAAACCAGTCACGGTCGGCGAGCCTAACCCGTCGCCCACCGCGGTGTTCCGCGACTGTCGCCTACCAGCCGAGCGTCCCCGGGGCGCCCTTGACCGGCCCGGTGATGTCGCTGGTCAGCCACCCGCCGTAGAAGTCGCCGGGCTGCGGCGTGACCGCCTCCCCGTCGACCGTGCACTCGTCGAACTTCGACGGGTAGAACGCGAGCATCCCGCGGAGCGCCTCGTAGCCCGGCGACGGCTCCTCGTAGGACCACGCCGCGTCGGGCACCCCGGCCACGTCCCAGTACGTGGCGACACCCTTGAACTCGCAGAACGTCCGGTGCTGCGAGCGCCGCACGGGCGCCGCGACGTCGCCCGGCGGGATGTAATACACCGGCGGGTGCGACGTCTCCAGCACCCGCGCCGCAGCCCGCGTGTCGGCGACGACCTGCCCCGCGTGCCGGACCACGACGTGCCGCGCCGTCGGCTCCACCCTGGGCGGCCTCGGGTAGTCCCACACCGACTCGGTCACACCACCCACACTACCGACTCGCCAGGAACATCGCGGTGGCGTTGCGGGGCGGGTGCGTCATAGCGTGGCCGGATGGCAACCGACCGGATCGGGCTCCTCCGCGAGCTGAACACCGACGTGTGGCAGCCGCTGCGGGCCGCGTACGCCGCCCGCGACGCCGACGCGTTCCTCGCGCTGCACACGCCCGACCTGATCCGCGCGAGCGGCACCAACCGCACGGTGTTCGGGCCGGCGTCCTACGCGGGACAGGTGCGGCCCTGGTTCGCCGGCCTGACCGCCCGCGGCGACGCCGCCGAGATCACGTTCCGCTTCACCGAGCGGCTCGCCTCGCAGGACCTCGCCAGCGAGCGCGGCGTGTTCCGCATCGTCGTCCAGCCGACCGGCGCCGACCGGATCGTCCTGTACGGCCGCTTCCACACCCTCGCCCGCAAGGTCGACCTTCGCTGGCGGATCGCCGTCGACTACGACACCAACGACGGCGGCTCGGTCACCGCCGCCGACTTCGACGCCGCCAGGGCCGAAGGCGACCTGGAGCACTGAGCGGCCGGGGCCCGGCACGGCGAAGGCCGGCCACCGCGACGGTGACCGGCCCTACGCCAGGGGGCGGGTTGTCTCAGTTGGAGACGGTGCTGATCTGGGTGGCCGACGCGAACGCGGTGTCCAGCTGGTGCTGCAGCGCGTCCAGCTGGCTCCACTCGGAGGCGCTGTAGGACTCGGAGCCCTCGGCGGCGAAGACGTGGTCGGTCTCGGCGGCGGAGTGGTCGTAGGAGGTGTAGTCCGACTCCTCGTAGTGCGCGCCGTTCGGGTCCGTGTACTCGACGTGGTGGCCCTGGTCGAAGCTGGTGTTCTCGGCCGAGGCGTGGTCGGCCTCGTACACGCCGAACTGGGAGTTGTAGTCCTGCTCGCTGCCGGACGCCTGGTGCAGCTGGTCGAGGGACTCGTGCTCCTGACCGGCCTCGTAGTGGCCGTAGTCCGCGCCGCCGTCGCCGTATTCGCTCATTTTGTGTGCTCCCCTGGAAGGTCTGTCGTGGTGTTGCAACTGACGGTAGGCAACACGGCGCGCGGCCGAATCCCGGAAACGTGCCAGGGCCGAACCCCGGCGCCGGCCGTAAGATCAGGTATGGCACGCGTAGAGGTCGAGATGATGACGGGTCAGCACAACTACGCGGTGTTACGACTGCCCGGACGGCGCTTCCCGGGCGTCCTCGTCCAGGGCGACTCCCTGTCCGTGCTCACCGGCGAGGTGCGGCGGGCCCTGGACCTGCTCCGGTCGGGCGAGACGGCCGCCGCGGAGGAGGAGCTGGCCTATGCGGCCAGCCATCTCGCGGCGATCGTCGACGGTTACGTACGGGTCCTGGACGCCGCCGGGATGCCGCTGCCGTTCGAGCGACCGGCCTGACGTGCGGCTCAGACGCGCCGGATCGTCTCGGCGTCGGCGGCGCCCTCGAAGAACCGGACGATGACCCGGCTGAAGACGGTCTCCTCCGGCGCGGCGAGCTGGAACAGGGTCATGGACGAGCGCAGCTTCATCGCGTCGATGTCGCCGAGGATCTCGCGGGCGGTCGCCTCCGTGTTGCCGAGCATCGCCTCCGCGCACTCGTGCAGCCGCGGCCCGAGCACCGGATGCTGCAGGTAGGCACGCGCCTCGTCCAGCGACGCGATCGCGAAGCGCTGCGCCGCGTAGCTCGACCCGAGGCCCGCGACCTGCGGGAACACGAACCACATCCAGTGGCTGCGCTTCCGTCCGCGGCGCAGTTCGTCGAGCGCGTCGTCGTACGTGTCCTGCTGCGCGGCGGTGAACCTGGCGAGGTCGTACGGATCGTCCATGCCGAGAATTGTCGTACCCCGGGGGCATGATGCGTGGGATGGGGGAGGCGATTTCGATGATGGTGCAGGTGGCGAGCCGCCGGCGGGGCGCGGCGTCGCTGGCGGCGGCGTTCCCGGGCGCGACGGTGATCGACGTGACGTCCCGCGGGCCGCAGCCGTGGGTGCGGCTGAGCCCGTTCTACCCGCACGGGGGCATCCCGGTGCCGTTCAGCCCGGGCACCGCCGGGGCGTCGGTGGAGGGCATCTGGCAGGCGCTGAAGGTGTTCGACACCGCCGACGTCGACCCGGCGAAGCTGACGGCGACGGGCATGACGGGGCTGAAGCGGACGGTCCGCCGCTTCGGCCGGGTCCACGGCCACCGGCGGGGACTGGCCGGGTCCACACTGCTGGACTACGAGTCGGCGGATCTATCTGCCCGCATATCGGTGGGTGCTGGAGCACCGGGCCGCCGAGGAGGTGCTGGGGCTGCGCCGGCTGGCGGAGGACGGCGACCTGGTCCTGCTCGACTACACCACCAACGGCGACGTCACCGACCTGGCCACCCCGCTGTCGCACGCCGCCCTGGTCCGCCGCCACCTCCTCGGCGACTGGCCCGACTGACGGGTCGCGCGAAGCGCGGGCTCGGGCCGGCCTGACGTTCGTGCCGGCCTGACGTTCGTGCCGGTGTGACGTTCGGGCCGGCCTGACGTTCGTGCCGGTGTGACCGATGTTCGACAGAGGGCGGTGCGTCGTCCGCGGCGATGCCACCCTCGGGCGATGCCACGCGCCAGGGTCCTCGTCCTCGCGGTCGTCGCGGTGCTCGCGCTCGGCTGCGGATGGAGGGCCGAGCCGCCCGGGATCGTCACCGTCGACGCCGGTTACAGCGGCGTCCTGCGCGGCGGGCTCGGCACGTTCGGCAAGCTGGTGGCGGCCGCCGACAGCCGGCCTGTCGACCCGGCGTCCGCGCGGCTCGTCGGCCCGACGTATGGCGTCGCGTTCGACACCCTCGGCACCGCCCGCACCTTCGATGGTTTCGTCTTCTCGCAGGCGGCGTATGGCCTGCATCCCGACGACGTGAGCCGTTCGATGAAGGGTGAGCACCGGGCGGCGGAGGGCCACGAGTTCCTGCTGGCCCACGTCCCGGACACCGGTCACCTGCCCGAGCCGGAGCGCGGCTACGCCACGCTCTTCGCCGACTGGCGCGTCGACGTCGCCGGCACCATCCACCCACTGGACGGCGACATCACCACCGGCGCGATCATCGTCGTCAGCGTCCCGACCGGCGCGGCCGCGGCACTCGGCGCGACCGTCGACGGGCGCAGCCGGTGGATCGACCTGCGCACCGGCCGGGTCCGCTGACCGCCGCCGACCGGATGTGGTGTCCGGAGGCCGACCATGATCACGCGCGCACTCCACCTCCCGGACCAGGCCGCCAGCGGGTCCCGGAAGTGGGGGTGTCTTGCCGCATTGTGGGCGAAAGGCCCGGCGGCGGTGTGGAACGGCGCGGGTGGGGTAGTGCCGGGGCCTGCCGCGTCCCGTACCGGGGGCGCCGAGGCGCGGAGGTCGGTTGTGCCCGGACCGTTTGGTGTTGCGTCGGAGGTCGGCCGGCTACGGAAAGTGATCGTGCACCGGCCGGAGCTGAGCCTGCGTCGGCTCACCCCGAACAACCGGGAGGAACTGCTCTTCGACGACCTTCCGTGGGTGAGCCGGGCGCAGTCCGAGCACGACGAGTTCGTGGCGATGCTGCGCGGGCACGGCGTCGAGGTGTACTACCACCAGGCGCTGCTCGCCGAGGCGCTGGAGAGTCCGGAGGCCCGGCGGCACGCCGTCGAGCGCACCGTCACGCACCTGTCGGTCGGGCCGGTGCTGCTCGACCCGGTCCGTGAGGAGCTCGCCGGGTGGGACGGTGAGACCCTCGCCAAGCATCTCATCGGGGGGCTGACGAAGGCGGAGTTCGTCGACCTCGTACGAGCGCGGCAACCGGACCTCGACCGGCGGTCCCTGGTCGCGGCACTCGCGCAGCCGAGGTCGTTCATCCTGCCGGCGCTGCCGAACTCGCTCTACCAGCGTGACCCCGCGGCCTGGCTCTACGGCGGTGTGTCGCTCAACCCGCTGTTCTTCCACGCCCGGCGGCTGGAGACGATCAACCAGAGCATCATCTACCACCACCATCCGATGTTCGCCGGTGCGGGGTTCGAGTACTGGTACCCGCCGATGGGCGACGACGGCAGCTTCGACGAGGAGGACTTCGGGCGGGCGTGCCTCGAGGGTGGGGACATGATGCCGATCGGCAACGGCGCCGTCGCGGTCGGGGTCAGCGAACGGACCAGCCCGCGCATGGTCGAGCACCTCGCGTTGTCGCTGTTCGCGCGGGAGGCCGCCGGGCGGGTGATCGCCGTGCAGATCCCGCCGAGCCGCTCGTACATGCATCTCGACACCGTCTTCACGCTGGTGGACCGGGACAAGGCCACCGGCTACCCGCCGGTGGTCGAGGGCGCGGCGGCGTTCACGCTGTTCCCCGGCGACCGGCCCGGCACGCTCGACGTGCGCCGCGACAAGGGGCTCGTCGCGGCGTTCGAGGACGCTCTGGGCATCGGGCACCTCGACGTCGTGCCGACCGGTGGCGACCCGGACCAGCGGGCCCGGGAGCAGTGGGACAGCGGCTGCAACTTCGTCGCGATCGAGCCCGGGGTGGTCGTCGGGTACCACAAGAACGAGTACACCAACCGCAACCTGCGCGAGCACGGCGTCCAGGTGGTGGAGATCGAGGGCTTCGAGCTCGGCAAGGGCCGCGGCGGCGGGCACTGCATGACCTGCCCCATCCTCCGCGACGGACTGTGACGCGCCGCGGATGACCCACGGGGGCGGTGCGGAGCAGGCGGTCCTGATGCTGCTGGCGCTGGTCGGGCTCTACAGCCCGGTCGCGGCGGTGTCGTCGTACATCCCGGTGCTGCAACCGGTCGACACCCGCCAGCACGTCCGGCTCGCGCTCGGCCTGTTCGTCAACGTCGCCGCCATAGCGGTCGTCACCATCCTGGTGGGGGAGCCGCTCCTGGAACTGCTCGGCCTCACCACGGCCGCGCTGTCCGCGACGGGTGGCATCGCGCTGATGGCCGCCGCTGTACCGATGATGCTCGGCCGGACCGAGGAGCCGGCCCCGACGGCCGCGGCGCTGGTCGTACCGTCGACGTCGTGGCGGTCGATCGTCTTCATGCCGCTCACGTTCCCCCTCACGGTCGGCGGCGCCACGATCGCGGTCCTCATCAGCTTCCGCGCCCAGGTCAACGGCGTGGCGGGCATCCTGGCGCTGACGATCGCCGCCCTGGCGTACGCCGCGGTCACGGGCGTCTGCGTGTACGTCGCCGGGCAGGCCGGCCGCCGCCTGTCCGACCATTCCCGCGTCATCCTCGACCGCATCGCCGGCATCCTGCTCACCGCGATCGCCGCCACCCTCCTCGCGAGCGGCTTCACCCGGCTCGTCCTGGACGTCCTGCACCGGTAGCGGCGAGCCGCCGAAAATGTCGTACGCCGTGACTACGCTGCCGGCATGACAGTGGTTGCGGTGCGTGGTGAGGCGTTTCGTGAGGTCGATCCCGAGCTGGCGGAGTTCACGGTGACGGTCGTGGCGCGGGACAAGGACCGGGAGGCGACGCTGACCCGGCTGCGGGAGCGGGCGGAGGCGCTGCGGGCGTTGTTCGACCGGCACGGTGACGCGATCGAGCGGCGCGAGACGGGCGGCCTGCACGTGCACCCGGAGACGGCCAAGAAGGGCGAGCGGGTCACGGCATATTCCGGCAGCGTCTCCACCACGGTCGTGGTGCACGACTTCGCGGCGCTGGGGGAGCTGATGCTGACGGTCGCCGGGCAGGATCAGGCGCACGTGCACGGCCCGACGTGGTCGCTGCGGCCCGAGAGTCCGGTGTTCAAGGCGGTGCGCGCCGACGCCGTCGCCGACGCGATCGCGCGGGGCAAGGAGTATGCCGAGGCGCTCGGCGCGCAGGTCGTCGACCTGATCGAGCTGGCCGACCCGGGGCTGGGGCGCACCGATCAGGTCGGGCCGTTCCAGGCGTATGACGCGGGCGCCATGAAGCGGGCCTCCTACGGCGGCGCCGCGCCGCTGCAGCTGGATCCGCCGCGGCAGCGGGTGCGGGCGGAGGTGGAGGCGCGGTTCACGGTCACCACGCCGACCGCCCTGTGAAGCGCCGGGCGACTTGATATGCAAGCAAATGCTTGCCTATCATGAGGGGGTCATGAGCGAGATGAGTGGCGACGTCTTCAAGGCGCTCGCCGACCCGACCCGCCGCGCGATCGTCGACGAGCTCACCGATCGCGACGGGCAGACACTGTTCGAGCTCTGTGGCCGCCTCACCATGAAGCATCACATCAGCTCGTCGCGCCAGGCGATCTCCCAGCACCTGGAGCTCCTGGAGACGGCCGGGCTGGTCGTGACGCGGCGGGAGGGGCGCTACAAGTTCCATCACCTCGACACCGCCCCGCTGCGGGCGATCGTCGAGCGGTGGCTGACCCCTGGAAATCCGGCGGACCCAGAAAATCCGGCAGACCCACGAACGAAGGACACCTGATGATCATCAACCTGGCGAGCGTGTTCGTCGACGACCAGGCCAAGGGGCTGAAGTTCTACACCGAGGTCCTCGGCTTCGTGAAGAAGCACGACGTGCCGATGGGCGAGTTCAGCTGGATCACCGTGGTGTCGCCGGAGCGTCCCGACGGCACCGAGCTGCTCCTCGAGCCGGCGAACCATCCCGCGGTCGCCCCGTTCCGGGCGGCGCTCATCGAGGACGGCATCCCCTACACGTCGTTCGCGGTGGACGACGTGCACAAGGAGTATGAGCGGCTGCGCGCCCTCGGTGTCGTCTTCACCCAGGAGCCGACCGAGATGGGCCCGGTCACCGTCGCCACGTTCGACGACACGTGCGGCAACCTGATCCAGATCGCCCACCAGGCACAGTAACCAGATCGCCCACCGGCGCCCTGGCCAGATCGCCCACGGACGCCCTGGCCAGATCGTCCACGGGCGCCCTGGCCAGGTCGCCCACCGGGCGCCCTGGCGGGGGCGTCAAGAACGTACAAGCCGCCGGGGCTCCGGAAGAGGCAGCATAGGGACATGCAGCCGGTGAACCTGACCGAGGCGCTCGCCTCCTTCGACGACGTGTACAGTCCGCGGATCGTCGCCCGGGTCAACGACTATGACGTGCGCATCGCGCACACCCTGGGCGAGCACGTCTGGCACGTGCACGAGCACACCGACGAGTTCTTCCTCGTGCTGGACGGGCAGTTCGACGTGGCCGTCCGGGACGAGCACGGCGAGCGGACCGTCCGGCTGCGCAAGGGCGACACGTTCGTCGTGCCGCCCGGTGTGGAGCACCGGCCGTCCTCGCCCGGCGGCGCGATTCTCATGTTCGAGCCGACCGGCACCATCTCCACCGGCGACCGCCACGACGGCGCGCTGCCCGCCAACGTCGACAGCACCACGGGCCACGCGCTGTGACCTTCGGTGACACCCGGCGCGCCTACGACACCGTCGCCGCCGACTACGCCCGCCTGCTGCCCGGCCTCGACGCCGAGCAGCAGGCGGAGCGCGGGTTCCTGGCGGCGTTCGCGGACACCGTCCGAGGCAGGGTCGGCGACCTCGGCTGCGGGACGGGCCGGGTCACCGCGCACCTCGCCGGGCGCGGCGTGGACGTGTTCGGCCTCGATCTGTCCGCGGGCATGATCGCCGAGGCCCGGCGGCGGCATCCGGCGCTGCCCTTCGGCGTCGCGTCGCTCACCGCCCTGCCGCTCGGCGACGCGTCACTGGGCGGCGCGCTGGTCTGGTACTCCATCAACCACACGCCACCGGAGGTGCTGCCGGTCGTCCTGGCCGAGCTGCGCAGGGTTCTCGCGCCGGGCGGGCATCTCCTGCTCGGCTTCCATGCCGGCGGCACCAGCTACCGCCGTGAGTCCGCGTACGGCCGTCCCGTCCCGCTCGACTGGCACCTGCCCGACCCGGATCGCCTCACCGCCGCGCTCGCCGCGCTCGGCCTGCCGGTCACCGCCCGCCTCGTCCGGCCACCCGCCGGCACCGAGAAGTCCCCCCAGGCGTTCCTGCATGCACGACGAAGCTGAGGCCCGCGCCGCGTACGGCTGGCCCGCCGGCGCCGTCCTGACCCCCGGCCCGCGCGGCGCCCTCGGCCAGATCTGGCGCGTCGACACGGCCGGCGGCCCCTTCGCGCTGAAGGAGCTCTTCCGCGCCCCGCCCTCAGCGGCGGCGATCGCCGCGGAGCTGCGGTTCTCCGCGGCGGCTTCGGCGGCAGGTGTACGACTCCCGCTCAGCCATCCCGGCACGGACGGGCGCCATCTGCACCGGACGTCCGGTGGCACGTGGCTGCGGCTGTTCGACTGGATCGACCTGCACCCGATCGACCCCTCGGCGCCCGCCACCCCGGCCGCCCTCGGCACCCTCCTGGCCCGCCTGCACCGCTGCGCGCCGCCCGCACCGCCAGACGGCGAACCCTGGTACGACAGCGTGCCCGGAGCCTGGCCGCCCACGGCCGGCGACTGGACCCCGCTGCTGACCGAGCGCCTCGCGACCCTGCCCGGACTGTGCGCCGACGTGGGTCCCGCGGATCCGGCCACCCTGCTCGTCTGTCACCGCGACCTGCACCCGGAGAACATCCTCGCCGACCCGGCGGGCGCCGCGGTCGTCGTCGACTGGGACAACGTCGGCCCCGCCGCGCCCGCCCGCGAGCTCGCCCGGATGCTGTTCGACTGGTACTGCGACGACCGTCTCGACCTCGCTGCCATGCGGGCCCTGTACGCCGCGTACGTCCGTGCGGGCGGTCCCGGCCGCATCACCGGCCCGGCCGATTTCACGATGCTGCTGGGCTGCCGGCTCAACTTCCTGCACGCCCAGCTCCGCACCGCCCTCGACCCGGCCACCGACCCGGCCCACCGCGCCTGGTCCGCCCGTGAGATCGACGAGGGCCTCCGCCTCCTGCCGACCCGCCGCCAGCTCACCGAGGTCCTCGCCGCCTTGCGGTAGCGGCGCGGCTGGCACCGGTCACGCCTCGGAGAGCAGGGACAGGACGACGGCGAGGGGTGGCCAGGCGCGGCGGCCGAGGCGGGTCACCGCGAACGCACGCAGCCGCACGTCGGGGTTGCGCAGCGGCACCAGTGAGACGCCGGCGATCGTGGGCTGGTCCGCGGGGAGCAGGCCGACGCCGAGGCCGGCGACGATCAGGTCCTGGATCAGGTCGAGGCTGTCGGCGCGGTGCGCGATCCGTGGCGTGATGCCGGCCATCGAGGCGACGGTCCGCACCACGTCCTCGTCGGCGGTGTTGCGGGAGTTGACGAGCCAGTGCGTGTCCCGGAAGTGGCGGAACACGTCCGGCGTCCCACCATCCACTGTGGACTCCGACGGCACGCCGAGGTGCCACTGCGAGGTCCACAGTGGACTCGCCTCGACGAAGTCGGGGAACGCGGCCGGGGCGAGGTTGTAGTCGTAGGTGAGGGCGAGGTCCACCTCGTCGCCGGCGAGCAGCTGCAGTGCCTCGGCGGGCTCGTGCTCGTGGATGAGGACGCGCAGCGCGGGATGGCGGGCCGGCAGCGCGGTGACGATCGGCAGCAGGGAGCGGCGGATCGCGGTGGCGAACCCGGCGACGCGCACCGTGCCCGCGGGCTCGGCGGACGGGTCCAGGTCCAGCCGGGCCGCCTCGACCGCGGCGAGGATCGTCACCGCGTGCCGGGCCAGCCGCCGGCCCGCCGGGGTCAGCCGGACCCGCCGCCCGTCGGGCTCGATCAGGGCGGTGCCCGCCTCCCTGGCGAGGACCGCCAGCTGCTGCGACACCGTCGACGTGGTGGTGCCGAGCTCCTCGGCGACCTCCCGCATCGAGCCGAGCCTGGCGAGCTCCGCCAGGAGCAGCAGGCGGTCATTGTTCAGCATTTCCGAACGGTACATCAGCGAATCTCACGTGGACGTGGACGGTTCGGATGCCGTCTACTTCGGGTCATGTTCGCCGCGATCTCCGCCATGGTCTGTATCCAGCTCGGCCTGGCCGCCTCCACCGGCCTGTTCGACAGCGTCGGCCCGTCCGGCGCCGTCTGCCTGCGTCTCGTCTGCGCGGCGCTGCTCCTGCTGGTGCTGGTCAGGCCCCGGCCGCGGGACTTCACCCGGGCCAGCATCCTGGCGACCGTCGCCCTCGGGGTGGTCACCGGATGCATGACGCTGACGTTCATGGCCGCGGTCGCGCGGCTGCCGCTCGGCACGGCCAGCGCCCTGGAGTTCCTCGGCCCGCTCGCGGTCGCCGCCGCCCGTGGCCGCCGCGCGACGCTGGTGTGGCCGCTGCTCGCGGGCGGCGGCGTCGTGCTGCTCACCGAGCCCTGGCACGGCGGCACCGACCCGGCGGGTGTCGCGTTCGCCCTCGCCGCGGCCGCCTGCTGGGCCGGTTACATCCTGCTGACCCAGCACGTCGGCGACCACGTCAGCGGCTATGCGGGCCTCGCCGTCGCCACGCTCGTCGCCGGGCTGGTCGCGTCCGCCGTCGCGGGCCCGTCGGTCGTGGCCGGCCTCACGTGGACCGTGCTCGCGGCCGGGTTCGGACTCGCCGTCCTGCTCGCCGTCGTGCCGTTCAGCCTGGAGATGTACGCGCTGCGGAAGCTCACCGCCGGGGCCTTCGGCACGATGATGAGCCTCGAACCGGCGGTCGCGCTGATCGTCGGTGGTGTCCTGCTGCACCAGGCGCCCGGCCCGCTCGGCGTGCTCGGCATGGTCCTGGTGGTCGCGGCGGGCGTGGGCGCGGCCCGCACGGGCTCACGGGGTGTAGGCGCGCAGGACGCTGCCGTCGGTGGTGTAGAGCCGCCCGCCGGAGACGACGACGTGCCCGCCGGCGCCGTCCAGGCGTGCGGCGCCGGGCACGTCACCGCCGGTGACCGGTGACAGCACCGCGGCCGGTCCGCCCTCGACCGTGACGTACAGCAGCCCGCCGGCCCGGACGGGTCGCCCCGCCGCGCCGGGCAGCCCCCGCGTCCACAGCTTCGTGCCCTTGCCGGCGTGCAACGCGGTGACGGTCCGGCCGGACGTGGCGTAGACCCGCCGCCCGTCGGTGGCGACCGCCGCCACCGCCGCCGGCTGCCGCCACGCGATCCCGCCCGAGTCCGCCCGGATCGCCGCGAGCCCCTGCTGGTCGCCCTGGGAGACGGGGTCGGGCACGGCGAGGAACCGGTCGCCGGTCGCCGCGAGGGGCGTCCACCGCGTCCTCGTCCGCCACAGCGTCGTCCCCGCGGCCGCCGTCACGGCGGTGGTGCCCTTCGCGTCGTGCAGCAGCACCCGGCCCGCGGAGGACACCGGACCGGCGAGGACGGCGCCCGGACGGCTCCAGCGCCGCTTCCCGCTGCGGCTGGTGTACGAGATGACGGTGTCCTGGTTCGTCGCCGTCGCCCACCCGGACGTGACGACGGTGCCGGCGTCGGCGGTCAGCGCGTTGACCGGTGGCTCCTGCGTCACCGCCCACCTGCGGGTGCCGGTCGCGGCGTCGAGCGCCACGAGGTGCCCGTCGGGGTCGCTGTTGGCGTAGCACGAGGTGCCGGCGACGACGAGCATGCCGTCGGTGACGACGAGCTGCCGGGAGTCGAGGCTGTCGAGGATCCGCGGGTCCCGCCACAGCCGGCGGCCGGTCGCCGCGTCGAGGGCCGTGACGCCCTCGCCGTCCAGGACGTACACGCGGCCGTCGGCGACCAGCGGCGGCGGCAGCGCCGGCGCGCACCCTTCCGCGCCCGGCGCGGGCCGCACCGACCAGCGCTGCGCGATCCGGCCGATGCTGCCGGCGTTGACGGCCCGCTCGGCGGGGTTGTAGCCGCTGTTGCCCGCGTCGAACCCGTCGTGGGTCCAGGCGCCGGAAGGGGACGGCGGCGGCGCGGCCGTGGCGGGCGCGGCGGCCGTGGCGGGCGCGGCGGCCGTGGCGGGCGCGGCGGCGGTGATGGCGGTGACGGCGAGCGCCGCGATGCTGGTCCGCACGGTCATGAACGATGTCCCTCTCGGTCCGCACCGGGGGAAGCGCTCGACGTGTAGCCGGGATCGTATCGCACACATTTCTGGCGATATCAGTATTTACCGCCACAAAGCGTCGCGCTTCCTTACTCCGGGTGAACACGACCCGCGCGACCGGCTGCTGCCGGCCGGTGCCGCGTACAACTTCTGAACCGGCGACACTGGCAGGCATGTCGGCAGGTGCGGTCGTCGGGGTCCTCGAGCTCGTCGGGCTCTACGTGTTCGCGACGTCGGGTGCGCTGATGGCCATCCACAAAGGGTTCGACGTCGTCGGCATCGTGGTCCTGGCGCTGCTGACGGCGCTCGGCGGCGGCATCCTGCGGGACGTGATCATCGGCGACACGCCGCCGCCGGCGTTCGCGAACCTCACCTACCTGGCGATCCCGCTGGCGGCCGCGGCCGTGACGTTCTTCGTCCACCCGCTCGCGCAGCGGCTGTCGTTCACGGTGCTCGTGTTCGACGCCGCCGGCCTCGGCCTGTTCTGCGTCACCGGCACGCTGAAGGCGTTCGAGTACGGCCTGGGCCCGATCCAGGCGCTGCTGCTCGGCATCACGACCGCCGTCGGCGGCGGGGTGCTGCGCGACATCACCGCCGGGGAGACCCCGGCGCTGGTGCAGGCCGACACGCACCTGTACGCGATCCCCGCCGCGGCGGGCGCCGTCATCGTCGCCGCCGCCCACGAGGCGGGCCTGCCGATGCCGGGGATCGCGGCCGCCGCGGCGGTGTTCGTCTTCGTCTTCCGGCTCGTCGCGATGCTGCGCCGGTGGACCGCACCCCGCGCCTGGCAGCGCCGGCCGCGCCCCTAGGAAGCCGCGACGCGACTCGTCATGCCCCGGCCGGCGCCGCGCCGCGCCTGGTTGCGACCGGCCGCCTTGGCTTCGTACAGGGCGTCGTCGGCGGTCTTGAGCAACCGGTCGAGCACGTGCCCGGGGCCGGTGGCGAGGGCGATGCCCACGCCGGCGCCGACGCGCAGCTCCGCGTCGCCGGCCCGGACCGGCTCGGCGGCGCGTGCCACCAGCCGGGCGGCGATCTCGTCGGCCTGGCCCGGACCGGTCAGGCCGGCGAGCACGACGCCGAACTCGTCGCCGCCGAGCCCGGCGACGACGTCGCCGGGGCGCACCGCGGCCGCGAAGCGCTGCCCGACGGCGACCAGCATCAGGTCCCCGGCGGCGTGCCCGTGCGTGTCGTTGACCGGTTTGAAGCCGTCGAGGTCCAGCAGCAGCACCGCGAACTGGTCGGCGGGGCCGGCGGCGGCGAGGACCTCCCCGGCGCGGGTGTGGAACGCGACCCGGTTCGGCAGGCCGGTCAGGCCGTCGTGGTGCGCCTGGTGGTGCAGCCGGTCCCGCTGCTCGTCGAGGCGGCCGAGCAGCCTGCGGACCGTGACCAGGCTCAGGAACTGCCGGACCATCGCCAGCCCCGACGTCGCCAGCAGCACATGGGTGCACCACGCCATCGCGTTCGGCAGCCGCGGGGCGAGGAACAGCACGGCGCCCATCGCGCCCGCGGCGGCCAGGATCGACAAGGCCCCGCCGGGGGAGTCGCGCGGTTCGACGCCGGCGACCGCGTACCCGGCGAACACCGCATACGCCACGGCGAGCAGCGCCGACGCGACCGCGGCGACCGCCCAGCCGATCCGGTGCCGGCGCGTCGCCGTCCGGGCGCGGCGACCGCGGCGGGCGCTGCCGGCGGCGGCGACGACGCCCGCGACGCAGATGACGACCCCTGCCGTCAGGGTGCCCGCCACCGGCGGCAGCACGGGCAGCGCGAGCTGCAGCAACGCCGCCAGGGCGATGCTGGCCAGGACCGAGCCGAAGATCCGCTGCCGCATGGTGCCTCCGCTGCCCGATCGGCACCGCGCGCCCGGGACCTGAGCGAAACGCCTCAGCCGACCGTGAGCGTGACGGGGAGCTCACCGCCGCCGCCGAGCTGGGCGGCGAGAGCCCGGGCCCGCTGCTCGGTGAACTGGCCGGTGACCTGGACGTCGCCGGTGATGACGCCGACTACCTGCGGCGCGGAGATGACCGCGTTGTCCAGGACGATGGCGAGCCGCTCCCGCTGCTCGGACAGCTGCTTCGACAGGTCGGTGAACTTCGCCTGCGCGCCGGGCCGGAACGCCGCGGTGACGACCCACTGGCCCTGGTCGGAGCGGCCCGCCGTCGCCGAGGCGAGGTCGGCGCCGGTGATCGCCGCCGGGTCGAGCAGCATCTTCACCGGGCCCTCGCAGGCGACGACCGGCTCGCCCGCGACGTCCGCGGGCCGGCCGGCGAGCTGCTCGCAGCGGATCTCCGGGATCAGCAGCCGCATCCGCGCCGGGAGGGTTGCGACGTCCTGCGGCGGCAGCCCGGCGAACGCGGCCCGCACGGCCGCGGGCAGTGCCTGCGCCTCCTGCTCGGTGGTGACGGCGGCCGCGGCGGCATAGGCGTCGCCGAGCGACGCGGCGACCGCCGGGGTTGACGTCGGCGCGGGCAGCGTGGTGGTGGCGGTGCCGGACCCGTCTGCGGCGGCGGCGACCCGGCGCAGGTGCAGCCGGCCGGGCGCGGTCAGCGCCTTGAGCTGCTCCACCGAGGTGCGGTGGGCGGTGAGCACGAGCCCGCGGTCGCCGTCGCGGGTCACCGACGGGTCGGCGAGCTTCGCGGCTTTCATCCGGGCGAGCAGCAGCGCCCTGGTCACCTCGAGGTCGCCAGCGCCGGACGCGGTCACCGTCAGGGTGACCCGCGGCCCGTCCGCGGCCCGCGTCACCACCAGCACGATCCCCGTGACGAAGAGGGCGAACACCGCCACCACCGCCGCGACCAGCACGAGCACCTGCCGTCCCCGCAAAGCCATGCGGACACTCTACGGGCGGGGCGTCAGATCCATTTACGACCGTCGCGGTGGTACCCCGAAGGACCGCCCGGGGCGAAGCGGGTGCCGGTCCAGCGGTGGGTGGTGACGGTCAGCCGGTCGCCGGTCGCCTCGACGATGTTGTAGCTGTTGGGCTCGCCCTTGAGCCGGTTGGAGCAGGCGGTGCCGGACTGGGCGACGACGAGGCCGTCCACGACGCCGCTGTACGCGAGGTGGATGTGCCCGCCGAGCAGCAGGTCCGCGCGCCGCCGCAGGTGCCGCAGCGCCGGGCCCGACCGGCCGACCAGCCCGCGGGCCCGCCCCGCGTCGGTGAGCAGGAACGGGTGGTGCGCGACGAGCACCCGCAGGTCGCCGGCGGGCGCTGCCTCGAACGCGGCGGCCGCGGCGGCCAGCTGCCGGTCGTCGATCCGGCCCCGCGACCAGTCGTGGTGCGGGCCCCAGCTGCGGGCGGTGTTGACGCCGACGGCGACGAGCCCGCCGGCGGTGTGGGTGACGGCGCCGCGCGGGTCGGTGCCGATGTGCCGCCGCCAGGGCCGCCACGGCCGGGTGAACCGCGACCAGAACCGCCAGCCGGGCAGGTCGTGGTTGCCGGGCACGACGAGCGCCGGTGCCGGGAGCTCGTCGAGAAAGGCCCGCACGGCGCGGAACTCGGCGTCCCGGGCGGTCTGTGTGAGGTCGCCGCACACCGCGACCAGGTCCGGCGCGGTGTCGCGCAGGTCGGCCAGCAGCGCCGCCGCGACCGCCGGGACGTCGCGGCCGAAGTGCAGGTCGGAGATCTGCGCGATCCTCATGGCGCGAGCACGGCGAGGGCGCCCGGCCGGATCTCGTAGCGCAGCGGCAGGCTCAGCTGGGCGATCTCACCGTCACTCATGACACTCATCATCGCCAGCGACGGCGCCTGGACGCGGACGGTCCCGCCGATATAAGTGCGGACCCGCCCGTCGCGCTGCCAGCTGCCGCGCCACAGCTTGGCCGCGACGGAGAGCAGGTCCCAGACGGTCCGGTCGTCGGTGACGTACACGGCGAGGGTGCCGGCGTCGAGACGGTCCCGGCCGGGCATCGGCGCCGGGCCGGCCGAGAGCGGGTTGCACGAGACGACGACCGCCCTGGTCCGTGCGTGGTGCACGGTCCCGTCGACCTCGATCGTGAGCCGCAGCCGAGGGTACCGCCGCAGCAGCCGCACGACGCGTCCCGGCAGCCGCACCGCCTCGGCCGCGGTGCGCCCACGGGCGTGCTCGCGCAGGCGGCCGAGGTGCGGCATCATCGCCAGGGTCGAGCTGCACAGGAACGGCACGTCGTTGACCGTCGCCACGTCGATCCGGGTGACTGGCGCCGCCAGCAGCGCCGCCACCGCGGGTTCCAGGCCGTCGGGCACGCCGAGGTCGCGGGCGAGGACGTTCATCGTGCCGGCGGGGATGACGCCGAGCGGCACGTCACTGCCCAGCATCCGCTCGGCGACGGACCGCACGGTGCCGTCACCGCCGGCGACGAACAGCGCGTCCGGCTCCGCCAGCAGCAGCTCCCGTACGTCGGCCGCGAGGGTGCTCGGGTCGAACGGCCGGACGTCGGCGGTGACGCCCGCCCGGCCGAACATCCCGGCGAGCAGCTCCCGCGGCGACCCGGCGTCCAGGAGCGCGCCGGACCGCGCGTTGTAGACGACGGCGACCCGGTCCACGCTCAGCGCACCAGGCCGATGCCGGTGAAGGTGCGGTCGTACTCGGGGAACGACTGGTTCGTGTACGGCGCGTAGATCCAGGTCCGCACCGAGTCGGCGGCGGTGTCGATCTCGACGAGCCGCACCGGGTTGGTGGTGCCGGAGTGGAACGTCTGCAGGAACGAGTAGATCCGGTTGCCGTGCACGCCGGTGTCGACCCGGTTGCCGGCGACGCCGGTGTGGCCGGAGAAGACGAACCGGATGTTCGCGTACTGCTTGATGAGGTTGTCGTACAGGTACTGCGGGCTGGTCGCGCCGTAGCCGCCGTTGGTCTGCTCGATGTTGCCGCTGCCGTCGATGTAGTCGTGGGTGACGACGGTGACGTTGTGCCGTGGGTTCGCGGCGACGACGGTGCGGGCCCACGCGACGACCTCGGGCCGGGGCCACAGTTCGAGGGTCATGACCATCCACTGCACGCCGCCCGCCTCGTAGGTCGAGTACGAGTTGTCGACCTTGCCGGCCTCGAACTGCCCGCGGACCGCGCCGTACTGCGCGGCGGTGAAGTACCGGTTGAACACGGTCGTGCCGCGGACCAGCTCCTTGGTGCGCGCGGGGTCGCGGGCCGAGCCGCCGACGCCGGTCGCCTGCGTGTCGTGGTTGCCGATGGCGAGGGCGTACGGGATGCCGGCGGTCTCCAGCGGGCGCATCGCGTCGCGGGCCACCACGTACTGCGCGTGGTCGGCGGTGTCCCAGTTGACCACGTCGCCGGAGTGCGTCACGAACCGCAGGTCGAGGGTGGCGCGGTTGTTCACCAGCCAGGTGGTGCGCTGCCGGAAGCGGGTGTCGCCGGCGTTGAGCACCTCCTGCTGGGTGTCGGGCATGACCGCGAACGTGAACTTCGGGTCGGTGGCCGCGAACTCCATCCGGGCGTACGCGATGTGCACGTTGCGGTCGCAGGCGGCGGTCTGCCGGTCGTTGACCAGCTGGATGCGCACGGTGTGCCGGCCCGCGCCGACGGCGGCGCCGACCGGGTAGGTGCCGTAGCTGGTGGCGCTGACGATGGTGGTGCGGCCGGTGACGGTGCCGTCGACGCTCACCTCGACCGTCGGCCACGCCTCGCAGTAGTCGCCGACGGCACCGATCTGGACCCGGCCGGAGCCGTCGATCGTGGTCGTGGCGACGCTGCTGTTGCTCCACAGCGAGGCGTGCGTGCCGGACGGCGGGACCGGGGTGCCGGTCGCTGGGCGGATCGCGCCGTTGACGACGGTGAACTGCGAGGCGGGTGCCGCCGCCGCGGCCTGCGGTGGCAGCAGTGCCGCGGCGACGGCCAGGCACAGGAACATCGATCGACGCATGGCCCGGATGGTACGAATCCGGCACGCACGCGGGGGGTACGGCGGATGGCCGTTGGCTTTCGTAAATATTGATAAGGACTGTTGACAGTTTGCGTCCGGAAATGTTTGCTGGTGTCGAATCCGTCGGACTTCCACCGCCATGGGAGCTCAGCGTGACATCGATGCGACGTGTCCTGGTTACCCTGCTGCTGCTCGGTTTCGCCGTCCTGCCCGGGCAGGCGGCGCACGCCGCGGCCGCGATCTGCGCGCTGTACTGCGACACCCGCGACCCGTCCCTCGCCCGGCAGGAGACGTTCCCCGTCCCGACGGTGACCGTCAACGGCCGGCGGCTCGTCCTGCACGTGTCCGATGTGGACAACATGGCGTGGGGCAGCATCGACGCCGGGGCCCTCGGCGACTCGGTGTGGCTCGACCGCTCCTTCGACGGCGGCGCCACCTGGGAAGGGCTGCTGGGCAAGGCGTCCATCCCGGGGACGTGGACCGGCACCCGCACCCTCATGTACAACGTGGCCGATCCGTCGAACCACCGGCGGGGGCTGATCCGCGCCTGCGGCGACGCCCGCGGGGTGGCCTGCACCGGCTGGAGCCACCTGCCGCTGTGCGCGCCGGCGTGCGACGGTGCCACCGGTGGCACCGACGCCGAGGCCGTCAGGACGACGAGCCTCAACGGCCGGACGTTCGCGCTGCACCTGGACGCGGCCGGCATGGCGTGGGGCACCGTGTCGGGCGGGCAGGCCGGCGACGAGGTGTGGCTGGACCGCTCCTGGGACGCCGGCGCGACCTGGCCCGGCGGCTCGTTGCTGGGCCGCACCACGACGGCGCGCACCGCCAGGTACAACACCGCCGACCCGGCGTCGCTGCTGTACGGCGGCGCGATCCGGGCCTGCGGGCGGGCCGGGTCCGTCACCTGCACGGCATGGGCCCGCCCGTCGTCGAACCGCGCCGCGGCGATGGCCGACGCGCTGATGTACTCCTACGACCCGAACACCGCGTGGTGGCCGTCGAGCTGGTGGAACTCCGCGGTCGCGCTGCGCACCGTCATCGACTACATCCGGCGCACCGGCGACAACCGGTACCTGTGGACGGTCCGCCGGACGTTCGACGTCAACCGGGTCGCGTTCCCGGCCGGCGCCCGCTCCTCCGACCCGGTCGACGGGCACTTCATCAGCCGCTCGATCGACGACAGTGCCTGGTGGGGGCTGACGTGGGTGGCCGCCTACGACCTGACCGGCGACCGCGCCTACCTCGACGAGGCGGTCACCATCGCGGGTTACGTCAACGGGTTCTACGACACGTCCACGTGCGGCGGCGGCGTGTGGTGGGACCGGGAACGCACGTACAAGAACGCCGTCACGATCGGCCTGTACCTGCGGCTCACCGCCGCCCTGCACAACCGCCTGGCCGGCGACACGGTCTGGCTGCAGCGGGCCGTGACGGGATGGAACTGGTTCACCGCCAGCGGGATGATCAACGGCTCGGGCCTGGTGAACGACGGGCTCACCAACGGCTGCGCCAACAACGGCCAGACGGTGTGGTCCTACAACCAGGGGCTCGCGATCGGCGCGGCGATGGAGCTGTACCGGGCCACGGGGACGGTGTCCTATCTGGACCGTGCCCGGCAGCTCGGCACCGCGGCGCTCGCCTCGCCCCTCGTGCGCTCCGGGGTGCTGACCGAGTCGTGCGACGTGCCGCCGGCGACGTGCGACGACAACGCCAAGCAGTTCAAGGGCATCTTCATCGGGTACCTGGCGGAGGCGGGCACGCAGTTCCAGACCTTCCGCACCACGCAGGCGAACTCGGTGTGGGCGGCCCGGGACAGTCTCAACCGGGTCGGCGGCCGGTGGGCCGCGCCGTCGCCCGCGGACTGGCGCACCCAGGCCGGCGGACTGTCGGGCGTCCTGTCCGGGTGATCATCAGGTTAAATCTACGTATATCTATTGATTGATCCCGACGCGCTGGTTAGGTTGCTGCGAACCACTACCGAGGAGTGACCTGATGACGCGTCCGGACGTCCCACCGTGCTGCGGTGCCGAAGACCGGCCGGCCGCCGGCATCAGCCGGCGCGGAGTGCTCCTCGGCGGCGCCGCGGTCACCGGCGGGGTCGTCTTCGGCCTGCCCGGCGTCGCCTACGCGGCGCCGGTCATCTACAACCCGTTCGCCGGCTACACCATCACGCAGACCTGGGCGCAGCACCGGGCGAACGGGTCGCTCGGCGGGATCGACTTCGCCATGGCGGTCGGCACCAGCCTGCCCGCCTGCGGCGCCGGGACCGTGAGCAACATTCCCAACAACGGCACCGGCGGTCACACCGTGACGATCGCGCACGCGGACGGGTACCGCAGCCAGTACCTGCACTTGTCGGCCTTCGTCCTGGCCAACGGCACGTCCGTGGCCCGTGGCGCGACGGTCGGGCGCTCCGGCGGTGCGGCCGGCGCACCCGGATCCGGCTCGTCAACCGGCCCGCACGTGCACTGGCACATGATCGACCCGGGCGGCGTCAGGATCAGCCCGCTGGAGTACATCGCCGCCCACCCGTCCGGTGGCCTGCCGAAGACCACCACCGAGACGACCGGCGAGCCCGGCCCGGTCATGTACAAGCGGATGCAGAACTGGCTGCGGCTCACCAACGGCTACACCGGGCCCATCGACGGCGTGCCGGGCACCAACACCTACGCCGCGCTGCAGCGGGCGATGCGCGGCTACGGCTACACCGGCCCGATCGACGGCGTCATGGGCGTCAACTCGTGGAAGGCCGTGCAGCGCCTCGCATCCGGCTACGGCTACACCGGCCCGGTCGACGGCGTGATGGGCCCCAACTCCTGGCGCGGCTTCGCCAGGTTTCTGAACCAGAACGCCTGGGACTAGCTGTTCACCCGGACCGCGCCCGGCAGGTCGCCGGTGTCGGCCCAGCGGTATGCGGTGGTGAGGCCGCGGGGGTCCAGGTGCAGGGCGTTGAGGATGAGGCGGTGCTGGAACTCGGCGTAGACGGGGCCGGCGCCGTCGAACTCGCCGCGCAACGCCCTGCCGAGGCGGCCGGTGTCGACGTCGCCGATGCCGAACGGCGCCAGGCGGGCCGCGTCGTCAGGGGCGGGACGGTCGGAGCGGTACCGGTGCACGAACCGGCCCTCCTGATAGGCCTCCAGCTGCAGCCAGTCGGAGTCCTCGACCACGTTGGCCAGGGTCGCCCAGCCGGTGCCGGCGCCGATCCGCTCCGCCAGGTCACCCGGGTCGGCGAAGTCGAGCGCGCCCTCGCGCGGGATCACAGCCGTCCGGTTCGCCGCGGCGGGCAGCGCGATCGCGTCGACACCCGCCACGGACAGCGCGCCGCAGACCTGCTCGAGCGCGGCGGCCACGAGCAGCGTCTGGTAGCTCGTCCCCATGCGCTGACGGTACCGTGGCCGCGATGGACGACTGGCGCAAAGACCGTATCCGGTCGGCCCTGCAGGGCCGCAACCCGACCGTGCTCGTGCGGCTGGCTTCGGGGTTCGCCGTCATCGGCGACTCGCAGTTCCTGCCGGGCTACTGCGTCCTGCTCGCCGCCGACCCCGCCGCGGACCGGCTCGCCGACCTGCCGCGGGCCCGGCGCCTGCATTTCCTGGCCGACCTGGACCTGATCGGCGAGGCGGTGCAGACCGTGTGCGCCCGGCACGACCCGCGGTTCCGCCGGGTCAACTACATGGTGCTCGGCAACTTCGACCCGTTCCTGCACGGGCACGTGCATCCCCGCTACGACTGGGAGCCCGCGGAGTTCCAGCACGGTCCGGTGACGAACTACCCGGCGGCGACGCGGGAGGCGGTGCCGCTGGGCCCCGAGCACGACGCCCTCCGTGCCGATCTCACCGCGGAGATCACCCGGCTGGCCCTCTAGCAACTCGGTTGCTAGTCGCGGTATCGTTCGGCACATGTCGGTCGGTCGATCCCTGCTGGGCCTGCTCGAAGGGCAGCCGCAGTACGGGTACACGCTGCGTCAGCGCTACGACCGGTGGTTCGCCGGCGGGCACCCCGTCGCGTCCGCCCAGGTGTACGCATCGCTGCGCCGCCTCGCCGACGCCGGCCTCACCGAGCAGGTCGGCGTGGAGCCCGGCGGCGGCCCCGACCGGCGCCTCTACGGCATCACCGGCGCCGGGGTGGCCGAGCTGGAGCGCTGGCTCGCCGAGCCCGAGCTGCCCGACCTGCGCGCCTCCCGGCAGATCCTGTTCGCCAAGATCGTGGTGGCGCTGCTGACCAGCCGCCGGCCGCAGCAGATCCTGGAGCGGCAGCGGCAGACGCACATGGCCCGCATGCGGCACCTGCGCGGCGTCCGCACCACCGGCGAGCCGATCGAGCAGCTCGACGCCGACTTCGAGATGTTCCACCTCGAGGCGGACCTGCGCTGGATCGACGCCGCCGGCCCGCGCCTGGACCGCATCCGCGCGACGCTGCAGGACCCGCGGTGCTGACCGGGGCCGGCCTGGGGCTCGCGTTCGGCGCCACCCAGGCCCTCGACGGCGTCGACCTGTCCGTCAGGCGCGGCGAGGTCGTGGCCGTCATGGGCCCCAGCGGCTGCGGCAAGTCCACCCTGCTGCACGTCCTGGCCGGGGTACTGGTCCCGGACGACGGCACCGTCACCTACGGCGGCGTCTGGATCCACAACAGGTCCGACGACGTCCGCAGCGAGATCCGGCTGCGCAGCTTCGGGTTCGTGTCCCAGTTCGGCGACCTGATCCCCGAGCTGACCCTGCGGGAAAACGTCGAGCTGCCGCTGCGCCTGCTGCGCCGCCGCCCCGCGGACGCGGGCGCGCTGCTCAAGGAGCTGGAGATCGCCGACGTCGCCGGCAAGCGGCCCGGGCAGGTGTCCGGCGGGCAGGCCCAGCGCGCCGCCGTCGCCCGCGCGCTCGTCCACGACCCGAAAGTCGTCTTCGCCGACGAGCCGACCGGCGCCCTGGACAGCGCCGCCGGCGAGCTGGTCCTCGACGCGCTGACCGGCGCGGCTCGCCGCCGCGACGCCGCCGTGGTGCTCGCCACCCACTCGGCCCGCGCCGCCGCCTACGCCGACCGGACCGTCTTCCTCCACGACGGCCGCCTCGCCACCGAGGCCCTGCTGTGAGCCCGTGGCTGCGGCTCGGGCTCCGGCTCACCCTCGGCGGCGGCCCGCGGGGGTGGACGCGGATCGCGCTGATGGCGGCCGGCACCGCGCTCGGCACGGTGGTGCTCCTCGCCGCGATCGCCGCGCCCGCCGTCATCGACGCGCAGCACCACCGCCAGGCGCAGCGCACCCCGGTCACCGGCGGCGCCGGCGGCGCCGGCGGAGCCGGGGGCACGCTGCGGTTCGTCGAGGTGCGCGACAGCATCGGTGGGCGCGAGCTCATCCGGATCGCCGTCGCCGCCACCGGCGAGACACCACGACCACCCGGGGTCGCGCGCCTCCCGGGCCGGGACGAGGCCGTCGTCTCACCCGCGCTCGCCGAGCTGATCAGCACCGACCCGCGGGTCCGCGTCAGGTTCCGGCAGCAGATCGTCGGCACGATCGGCCCGGCCGGCCTCGCCGCCCCCGACGAGCTGCGCGCCTGGGTCGGCGTCCACCCCGGTACCCTCGTCGACCCGGTCTCCGCCACCGGGTTCGGCGCCGCCGAGGCCGGCTCGTGGCCGCTGCCCGAGCAGTCCGCGACCGTCGCGTTCACGCTGACCCTGCTCGTGCCGTTCGGCCTGCTCCTCGCCGCCTGCTCGCGGCTGTCCGCCGGCGCACCCGACCGGCGGCTCGCCACCATCCGCCTCCTCGGCGCCACCCGCCGGCAGGCGCAACTGGTCACCGCCGCCGAGTCCGGGCTCGTCGCCCTCACCGGCGCGCTGCTCGGCACCGCCGTGTTCCTGCTGCTCCGGCCGCTGTCCGAGAGCTGGCACCTGGGCCGGTTCCACTGGTCCGCCGCCGACGTGCCGGCCCGGCCGGCCCTCCTCGCCGGGGTCGTGGCCGCCGTGACGACCCTGTCCGTCCTCATCGGCGCGTTCGGCGCCGCGCCGGCCGACCCGCTCGCGGTGCGCCGCGAAGCACCGGCGCCGCGCCCGCACGGCAGCCGCCTGCTGGTGCCCGTCCTCGGTCTCGCGGCGGCGGCGGGAGTCCTGGTGCCGGGGCTGCCCTTCGCGGCGCGGGCCGCATTCCTCGCCGGCGGTGTCCTGCTGTGCGCCGCCGGCCTGCCCGCCGCGACCCCGGTCCTCACCGCGTGGCTGGGCCGCCGGCTCGCCACCTCCGCCCGGGTGCCGGTGCGCCTGGCCGGGCACCTGCTGGACCACACCCCGTCGCACGCGCCGCGCCTGGTCGCCTCGGTCGTCGTGGCGATGTTCGTGTCCGGGGTCGGCCTCGCCGTCGCGGCCGGCCACGTCGAGCGGCCCGCCCCGAGCGGCACGTTCCGGGTGATCGGCCCGGCCGAGGACATCGCCGGCGCGCCCGGCGTCATTGCCCTGCCGGAGCCCGGCGTCGTCACCCTCTCCACCGACCCCCACGACGCCGAGGCGTTCGCCGCCTACCTCGCCGCCGACCACCCGGCGACCCGCCTGGAAGGCACCCACGACCTCAGGGCGCCGTCGCGCGGTGGCCCCCTCGAGCCCGTCCACGGCTTCGACCGCCCGGCCACCCTGACCCTGCTGTCCGTCACCCTCGCCGCCATCGCCCTGCTCGCCGGCGCCGCGTTCGCCGTCGTCGCCGTCGACCGCCTCCTCGACCGCCGCCGCGCCAACACGCGCCTGCTGGTCCTGGGCGTCCCGCGGCGGACGGTCGCCGCGGCGGAGTTCGCCGCCACCGCCGTCCCGCTCGTCACCGGTCTACTCCTCGCCGGCGGCTGCGCCAGGGTCGTCATCGGCGTGTGGGCGCACGCCATGGCACTGTCCACATCGGACCTGCTGGGCGCCGCGGCGCCCACGCTGTGGGCGGCGGCCGGGCTGCTGCTCGTCCTCGCCGCGCTCGCCGTCGCCGCCGCCCGGCAGCGCATCACCCCCGGCCGCCTCCGCGGCGACCTCAGGTGACCACCGGCGTGTTCTGGCAGGCGGTCAGCAGCCAGCGGCCGTCCTCCAGCGCCATGACATAGAGCGGGCTGCCCTCGCTGGTCCCGTCGAGCGCCGTCATCGTCTGCCGGACCCGCACCGCGGCCACGTCGGGGCGGATGAAGAGCACGTCCAGCGGCTCGTAGGTCACCGTGACGCCGTGCATCGCGCCCGGCAGCACCTTCGCCGTGAACGCCGCGATCTCGTCGCGGCCGGTCAGCCGCTTCCCGTGCCCGGTCGTCCAGACCGCGTCATGCCGGAACAGCGCGACGAAGTCGTCCACCGCCTCCCTGCGCTGCGCGTCCTGCACCCTGCCGACGACGTCCCTGACGGCCTCGACCGCCGCGTCCCTGGTGTTGTCCATGCGCACACCTTCGGACCTCAACCGCACTACAGGTCAAGACTCCGCTCAGGTACGGGGGACCGGCGCCGATAGGAGTGCCGAGTGCTGCCTGATCCGCAGTGACCGCAGTGACCGGGGTGACGAGACTTGGCCGCAGGGAACGATCCGGCACCGAACCGGCGCCTGCTGGTCGCGGCGTGCCTGCTCTTCGCGGGACTGAGCGTGTTCCGCCTCATCGACCTGTTCAACACCAAGGCGGCCGGCATCTCCCTGTGCACGCTGGAGGCCGTCGCGCTCGCCTGCCACCTCCGCGTGGCGGCCGACCGGCGGCAGCCGCGCGCGGCGCGCCGCCCGTTCCGGTTCACCAGCGCCGCGCTCGCGCTGCTCATCGTCGCCGGTGTCGGCTTCTCCATCGCGTTCACCACCGGCGACAAGAGCTGGGGCCCGGCGACCGTCCTCGCCGTCGTGCCCCGCACCCTGGTCGTGCCGGTGCTGCTCATGGGGCTGCTGTCGTTCGCCACCGAACCGATGGACCGCAGGGCCCGCTGGAAGCTCACCATGGCCGTCGCCACCGTCCTCGGCGCCGGCGTGATGCTGATGTGGTACCTGGTGCTCGGCCCGGCACTGCAGAGCGGCGACCTGCTCAACCCGCTCGGCCTCGGCGCGGTCGTCTTCGCCGTCGGCGACGTCGTGCTGCTCGTCGGCGTCGGCACCGTGCTGCTGCGCGGCTCCGCGGGCGCGGCCCGGACCCCGCTGACCCTGCTGCTCGCCGGCACCGTCGGCTACCTCATCGTCGACACCGCGTTCCTGTACACGATGGTCCGCGGCGTCGGCCAGGACGCGCTGGTGCCGAGCGCGCTGCACCTGCCGATGTTCCTGATCCTGCTCGCGTCCACCGTGCGGCCGGCACCAGCCGGCGACGGCGCCACCGCCGGGCGGCCGCTGCGCCGCAACGCGTGGCTGCCGTACGTCGCGCTGGCCGGCGGCTACGTCCTGCTCGTCGTCGCCGCGGTCCAGGCCGGCTGGTTCCCGTGGTTCGGCCTGGTCGTCGGCGCGCTCGTCATGACCCTCGGCGTCGCGTCCCGGCAGATCGTCGCGTCCCGCGAGAACTACACCCTGGTCGTCACCGACAGCCTCACCGGCCTCGCCAACCGGCTCCAGCTGCGCGACGTGCTCAGCGCGGCGCTGGAACGGCACCGCCGCGGCGGCACACCGGTCGCGGTGCTGCTCATCGACCTCAACGGCTTCAAACAGGTCAACGACACCTACGGGCACGAGGTCGGCGACCAGCTCCTCGTCGCGTTCGCCGACGTGCTGCGGAAGGTCAGCCGGGCCACCGACACGCCCGCCCGGCTCGGCGGGGACGAGTTCGCCGTCGTCCTGCCCGGCGCCGGGGACGCCACCGGCGTCGCGGAGCGCATCCTGGACGCCTGCGTGCCGCCGCTGAACCTGGCCGGGCACACCCTGCACCTGCGGGCCAGCATCGGCATCGCGGTCGCCGGGCGCGGCCCGGACGGCGCCCCGGGCGACCTCGACGCGAGCGAGCTGCTGCACCGCGCCGACCTCGCGATGTACGCGGCCAAACGCCGGGGCACGCCGAGCTGGGTGCGGTACTCCGCCGAGGCCGTGGACACCGCGCCGGCGCCCGCCCACCCCGACCAGCCACAGCAGCCGCAGTACCGGCCGATCGCCGACCCGGCCACCGGCGACATCGTGGCGGTCGAACCGGTCCTGCAGCGGCAGCCGTTGGACTCCGTGCTCCGGGAGGCGTGCCGGCAGGTCGGCCGGTGGCAGGCGGACCTGCCCGCCGGACGGACGCTGCACCTGAGCATCACCCCTGCCACCGGCGGAGCTGACCCGCCCGGCCCTCGCCGACGACGTGCTGCGCGAGCTCGACCAGTCCGGGTTCGACCCGCGGCATCTGGTGCTCCGGTTCGACGCCGCCGATGACCGGTCCGCTTCGCAGGTGCGGCGGCTGCGGGAACGCGGGGTGCGGGTGGCGCCGGCCGCCGGGCCGCTGCCCGCCGGTGACGTCGAGGCGCTGCTGCGCCGCCCCGCGACCGATCTGGCCGTGCGGCCGTCCTGAGACGCGGCCGGCGTCAGTGCGCGGGGTCGAGAATGGCCGCGAAGCGCTCCTCGGCGAGGTCGAGCTGGCGGAAGATGTGCTGCTTCACCAGCCGCGACAGCGGGGTGTCCGGGCGCGCGACGAGCTCGCGCAGCACCGGCACCAGCGGCCGGTACTTCGCCGCCGACGACGCCACCTTCGGCCCGGTGGTGTGGATGACACCGACGCCGTTGTCGGTGAAGTCCGACACCTTCAGCACCCGCGCCCACGGCTCGCGCTCCAGGCTGTCCCGCACGTGCTGCCGATACTGGGTGTGCTTGTCCACGTCCGGGTCGTAGACCGGGTTGGTGACGGCCGCGACGAGCTGTGCGGTGCGCGTACCGAAGCGGGCGGCGAGAACGGCGAGCGCCGCTTCCGCCGTGGCGCCCGGCACGCCGGCCAGCTCGTCGGGGTGGTCCTCGACGGCGTCGTGCAGGACCGCCGCGACGATCACGTCGACGTCGCCGACCTCGTAGTGGTGCATGATGCGGATCGCGACGCGCAGCAGATGGTTCACGTACGGCTCCCGCACCCGCCGGTCGTCCTGGTGCAGCCGCGTCGCCAGCTCCAGCGCGTCGACGAGCCGGTCCCGCTCGGCCGCCTCGAACCGCTGGATCTCCAGCCGGTACCGCTCCCGCAGCCCGTCTTCCCCGTAGACCTCGGTGATCGCATGCATCGGCATCGTCGCCAGGTAGGCCGGATAGTCCATCGTCAACTTATAGCGGACCACGGTAACGCCGCGGCACCGGATCGCTTGACCTCAACCGCGGTTGAGGTTGCAGGCTGGTGCGCGTGATGCGAGCTGTGTGGTGGCGTGCGGTCGGACCCCCGTCGGTGCTGGAGCTGGGGGAGGCCGCCGAGCCGGTCCCCGGGCCGGACGAGGTGCTGATCCGGGTGGAGGTCGCCGGGATCACGTTCATCGAGACGCAGACCAGGGCCGGCCGGGCCCCGAAGGCGGGTGCGGTCCCGCCTGCCATTCTTGGCAACGGGGTCGGCGGGACCGTCGCCGCCGTCGGGCCCGGCCGCGACCCGGAGCTGGTCGGCAGGCGGGTCGTGGCGAGCCTGAACGGCACCGGCGGGTACGCGGAGCTGGCCGTCGCCGCGGCCCGCAACGTGCTCCCGATCCCCGGCGGGGTGTCGACGCCGGACGCGACGGCGCTCATCGCCGACGGGCGGACCGCGCTCGGCCTGCACGAGCTCGCCGCGCCGCGGCCCGGGGAGACGGTGCTGGTCCTGGCCGCCGCCGGTGGGCTCGGCAGCCTCCTCGTGCAGCTCGCCCTGCACTCCGGCGCGCGGGTCGTCGGGGCGGCGTCGGGGGAGCGGAAGCTCGCGCTGGTCAGGGACCTCGGCGCCGACGCCGTCGACTACACCACGCCCGGCTGGAGCGACCCGGTCAGGGGTTTCGACGTGGTGTACGACGGTGTCGGCGGCACCCTCGGCCGCGAAGCGCTCACGGCGACCAGGCCCGACGGCCGGTACCTCGTCCACGGCGCCGCGGGTGGCCCGCCGACCCAGACCGGCGAGGGCGTGACCGGCTTCGGCTTCCCGGAGCTGCTGAAGATCGGGCAGCGCGCCCCGGAGCTCGCCGCCCGCGCGTTGCGGGCCGCCGCGGAGGGCAGGCTACGTCCGGTCATCGGCCAGACGTTCGACCTCGCCCACGCCGCCGACGCCCACGCCGCCATCGAGTCCCGCGAGGCCCTCGGCAAGACCCTGCTGACCGTCTGACGAGCGGGGCGAGGCGCCGCCGTACCAACCGTGAGACAACGGGCCTGCCGGACATTTAGCCTGAAAGCGTGGGAGGCTATCAGCTGAGTGTCGACTTCGGCACGTCGAGCACCGTCGCCGTGCTCGCGGGGCCGGACGGCGAGCACCATCCGCTCGTGTTCGACGGCGAGGAGTTCCTGCCGTCCGCGGCGTGTCTGGACAACGCGCCGCACCTGCTCGTCGGCCGCGACGCGCTGGTCCTCGGCCAGACGTTCCCCGACCGGCTCGCCGCGTACCCGAAACGCTGCGTCGACACCGGCGCGGTCGTCCTCGGCGGCGTCGAGTGCCCGGTCGGCGACCTGTACGCGGCCGTCCTGGGGCGGGTCGCGGCCGAGGCCCGGCGCGTCGCGGGCGAGCCGATGACCAGCGTGACGCTCACCCACCCGGCCTGCTGGGACCGCCGCCAGCAGGCGACGCTCACCCGGGCCGCGGCGAAGGTCGGCCTCGGCCACACGAAGCTGCTCGCCGAGCCCGTCGCCGCCGCGCTGCACGTCGTCGACTCGGGCACCCTCGAGGTCCCCGACGGCGCCGGCCTCATCGTCTACGACCTGGGCGCCGGCACCTTCGACGCCGCCGTCGTGCGCCGCGCGGGCGCGACGTTCGACGTCCTCGCGCAGCGCGAGCTCCCCGACGTCGGCGGCCTGGAACTCGACGCGGCCGTCGTCACCCACCTCGGCACCCTCATCGCCGACGACAGCATCCGCTGGGAGCGCCTCACGTTGCCGCGGACCGCCGAGGACTGGCGCGCCGGCCGGCGGCTGCTGGACGAGGTCCGCGCCGCGAAGGAGCTGCTGTCCGTCGCCGAGTCCACCACGATCCGGGTGCCGCTCTTCGAGGAGTCGGTCCAGCTGCACCGCACCGACCTGGAGGCGGTCGCCCGGCCGCTGCTGGACCGCACGGTCGAGGCGACGGTCGAGGCGATCCTGGAGGCGGGCGTCGCCCCGGCCGACGTCGCCGGGGTGCTGCTCATCGGCGGCTCGTCGCGGATGCCGCTGGTGGCCCGGCTGCTGCGCGAGCGTCTCGGTCTGGAGCCGACGCTCGTGCGCCGCCCGAAGCTCGCGGTCGCCGACGGGTGCCTGCCGGTCCGTCCCCGCGCGAACGCCCGCCGCCCCCGCGCGGCCACCGCGGCCACTCCTGTCGCGGATGCCGCTGCTGTACCGGCACCGGAAAGCCCGGCCTTCGAGCCCGCCGCGTTCGCCGCCGGTCCGGCATCCGCGCCCCCGACCGGCGCCTCGCGCATCCCGGGCGCCCCGGCGGCACCGCAATCGGCGGACGTCCCGCATGTCCCGGGCGCGTCCCGGCCGGCTGATGTCCCGCATGCTTCCAGCGCGCCGGGCGCGGCTGGTGTCCCGCGCTCATCTGGCGCGCCACGGCCGGCTTCATCTGGCGTGCCGCGGCCGGCTTCATCCGGTGTGCCGGGGCCGGCTTCATCTGGTGTGCCGGACCAGGCTGATGTCCGGCGGGAGCAGGACCCCCCGAAGGCCGCCGCGCCGGGGCCGCAAGCTGATCCGTATGCGACGTCCGGTCCCCATCCCGCGTCGGCCGGTCCGCACACCGCGGGCGCTTCCCCACACGCGAGCGGTCCCCAGCAGCAGGGTGCCCGGCACCCGGCAGGCAGTCCGCACGAGGCCTTCGGCCCGCACCAGGGCTTCGGGCCGCACGAGGCGTACCCGGACACGGCGCGTCCGGGACAGTGGTCGGAGGTGCCGTACGTCGAGCCGGTCGACGTTCCCGTGCGGCACCCGGCTTCCCTGCTCGACCGCCTCCGCCGGCGCCGCTCGTCGGCCGCCGGTTCCGCCCCTGGCTTTCCCGGTGCGGGGGACGGGCGCCCGCCGGTACACCCGGCGACGGCGTCCGGGAGCACCAGGAAGAGGGCCGTCCGCGCCGCGAAGGTCACCGCCGGATCGCTCGCCGCGGCCGCCGTGGCTGTGGCCGCCGGGGTCTGGGTCGGGTTCGTGGTGGCGCCGTCGGAGTCGCTCGCCACGATCCAGGTCGGTCAGTGCGTCCGCCAGGACGGCGCCGAGGCCCGCCGGGTCGACTGCGCCGAGCCCGACGCCTACACCGTCACCGCCAGGGTGTTTCCGGCGGGATCGTGCCCCGACCCCGCCCAGCCCTACGCGATGCAGGAGCAGACGCAGCTCTGCCTCGCCCCCGCGGCCCGCAAGCCCGCCGGCCCGTCCCGCCGCTTCGGCCCCTGACCCTCACCCTTGCCGTGCCGGTGTGCCGTGGGGGCCGCTGCGCGCGCCTTCGCCGGCCGCAAGCCCGCCGGGCTGGCCCGCCGTCTCGGACCCTGACCTGACCTGACCTGACCCGTGCCGTGCCGTGCCGTGCCATGCGGTGGCGTGCCGTGCCATGCGGTGGCGTGCCGTGCCATGCGGTGGCGTGCCGCGGCGTGCCGTGGCGGTGGGTGGTGGGAGCTGTGTGCGCCTTCGCCGGCCGTAAACCCGCCGGGCCGGCCGTCGCTTCGGCCCCTGACCCTGACCAGTGCCGTGCCGGTGTGTTGTGGGCGGCGGTGGGTGCCGTGCGCGCCTGTGCCGGGCAGGGCTGCGAGGGTCGGGCATGCGAGGGGCAGGTCTGCGAGGGGCAGGTCTGCGAGGGGCAGGTCTGCGAGGGGCAGGTCTGCGAGGGGCAGGTCTGCGAGGGGCAGGTCTGCGAGGGGCAGGGCGCGGGTGTCAGCTGCTGAGTTCGGTGATGCGGCGGAGCAGGAGGCCTTCGCGCAGGGCCCAGGGGCAGACGTCGACGTGGGTGATGTCGAGGGCTTCCATCGTGGCGGCGGCGATGACGGCGCCGGCGAGGAGCTGGCGGGAGCGGCTGGCGGCGACGCCGGGCAGGTCGGCGCGCTCCTCGGGGCGCATCTGCGTCAGGCGGGGGATCCACCGGTGCAGGCCGTCGAGGGTGAGCCGGCCGTCGGTGCCGGCGACGCGGGCGAGCTGCTTGAAGGTCTTCGACGTCGCGACGTTGCGGGCGCCCTCCGGCACGACCGAGGCGTGCGGGCGGACGGAGCGCAGGACGTGCTTGTGCACGGCGTCGACGTCGCGGCGGCGGGCGGGGTGGCAGGGGAGCATGGTGCGGGTGATGCGGGCGGCGCCGAGGGGGAACGACACCGCGACGTCGGGCAGCTCGCCGGTGCCGGCCGCGATCTCGGCGGTCGCGCCGCCGATGTCGAGCAGCAGGACCGGGCCCGTGGGCCAGCCGAGCCAGCGGTGCACGGCGAGGAACGTGACGCGGGCCTCGTCCTCGCCGCTGAGGGAGCGCAGCTCGATGCCGGCCGCGGCGCGGACCCGGGCGCGGATCTCCGCGACGTTGGTCGCGTCGCGGATCGTCGCGGTGGCGAGGGGGATGAGGTCGGTGACGGCGTGCCGGCGGGACGCGTCGACGGTCTCCGTGACGGCGGAGACGAGCCGGTCCACCGCGTCGTCGGACAGGGCGCCGTCCTTGCCGACGGAGTCGGCGAGCAGCGTCGGGGCCTTGAGTCGGAACACCGACTGTGGTGCGGCTCCCGGTCGCGCGTCGACGACGTGCAGGTGCGCGGCATTCGAGCCCACATCGAGCACTGCCAGTCGCATCCGCACCCCTCTTCGCATTTTCGTCGCGCTACCCCGCATTCTTCCACTGAAACATTACGGGTTTCGACCAGTGAACGGTCGGATCCGCGGCACGAGACGCATGACACGCCGGGGCTCTAGGATGTCGATCGTCCGGTGTGGACGGGTCCGGCGCCGACCCGCCGCCGTTCACACCGGATTCCGGACACTGTCCACTGTGGTCAGACCGGGACGTGGCCGAGGTCGACGACGCAGAAGCGGTTGCCGTCGGGGTCGGCGAGCACGACGAAGTCGGGGTCGGCCGGGTAGCTGTCCCAGTCGACGCGCGACGCGCCGAGCGACACCAGCCGCCGCGTCTCGGCCACCATGGCGGCGAGGTCGGATACGTGCAGGTCCAGGTGGATGCGCGGGTGGTCCTGCGGCGGGGTCTCGTTGCGCTGCAACGCGATCGGCGTGCCCGGGCCGTCGACCGGCACGAGGATCGTCGCGGCCCCGCCGAATCCGGTCTCGTGCCTGCGGTATCCGAGCGCCTCCTGCCAGAAACGGACGGCACGGTCCACGTCGTCGACGCCCAGGACGATCGCGCCGACGGTCAGCACGGGGTCACTTCGGGGCCTCGAAGACGAGCATGGCGTCGGCGGGCGGGTCGCCGTAGATGGAGCGGACGGTGGACTCCTCGAAGCGGGACTCGTCGGCGACGTTGACGAAGTCGCGGATCGCGGTGCCCGAGCAGTACGTGTCGGCGAGCGGCGCGCCCCGGCCGGCGATGACGTCGGGGACGTGCACGGTGCGGAAGTCGACGCTGTAGCGGGCCAGGCCCGACGTGTTGGGGGTGGAGCGGTGCAGGTGGGCGCCGGAGAACAGCAGGACCTGGCCGGGGGCGGGGAGCACGATGAGCTCGTTGGGCGGGTTGTGCTCGGTGGCGCCGGGGCGGACCTGGGCCTCCTGCTTGACGGAGGCGGCGGTGGTGAGCCGGCCGATGTTGTTGCGGTAGTAGTCGAAGTCGCCGGAGTTGTTGGCGACGGGCGCGTTGAAGCGGTCCAGGTCGAAGGACATCGCGTTGGTGTCGCGCGCCGGGAAGATCGGCAGCCACCAGTTGAGCTGCTGGTTCGGCGCTGAATACCACACGTCGCGGTGCCACGGGAAGGCGAACGCGACGCCGGTCGTCAGGTGCCCGACGGGGAACGAGGTGCGGGGCTTCGGCACGTCGAAGTGGGTCTCCTCGGCGGTGAAGCCGGCCTCCTCGATGATGTTGCGGACCAGCTTCTTGGACCGCTCGTCGTGGATGAACCGCGGCTTCCACGGGCCGAGCAGCGCGGCCATCGCGGCGGGCTCGAAGTGCTCGTGGGCGTGCTCGGGGTCGTGCGGCGCGAAGAGCTCGGTGAGCTGCTGCCGGGCGTGATCGACGAACTTCGCCACGGACGGCAGCTTCGTCATCACCAGAAGGTGACCGTCATACAGGCGTTGGCGGAGCACCTCGGGCGTTGCCTGCAAGTCGACGTGAACGGCCATCTGTCTTCCTCCCCGGAGACGCATTCGCAGGTCAGCGTAGGCATCCGCCGCGCACCGCGACACCCGGGTCCCCACCGCGTCAGGTTTCCGACTCAACCACCCGCCCGAAGATCGAGTTTGGCAAATGGATGGCAAACGATTGCCGCCCCCGGAGCGGCGTCATTACCGTCCGAGGCACATGTCCCCACCCCGCCATCTGAGGGAGATGCTCCAATGCCCCATGCCCCCAACAGGGTGTCAAGAGCCCTGCTCAGCGCCGTGCTCATGCTCGGCGGCACCGTCGCCGTCCTGGGCGCCACGACCGCACCGGCGCACGCCGCCTGCGGCACGACGAACGTCGCGCTGAACAAGCCCGCCACCTCCTCGTCCAACGAGAACGGCAGCCTCACCCCGGCCAAGGCCGTCGACGGCAACGTCAACACCCGCTGGTCCAGCGCGTTCAGCGACCCGCAGTGGCTGCAGGTCGACCTGGGCGCCGCCACCGACGTCTGCCAGGTCGTCATCACCTGGCAGACGTCCTACGCCAAGGCCTTCAGCGTCGAGGTCTCGCCGACCGCCGCGGCCGGCAGCTGGACCTCGATCTACTCCACCACGACGAGCACCGGCGGCACCCAGACGCTCAACGTCAGCGGCACCGGCCGGTACCTGCGCGTGTACGGTACGCAGCGGGCCAACAACTACGGGTACTCCATCAAGGAGCTGGCCGTCTACAGCGGCACCCCCACGGAGCCGCCCGTCTGCACGACCCCGCCCGCGTCGCAGCCGCTGCCCGCGACGTTCATCGTGTTCGACCCGTCGATGTCCGCGGCCAGCATCCAGAGCCAGGTCGACACGGTCTTCGCGTCTCAGGAGTCCAACCAGTTCGGCCTGCAGCGGTACGTGCTGGCGTTCAAGCCCGGCACGTACAGTGGCATCAACGTCAACACAGGGTTCTACACCTCGGTGATCGGCCTCGGGCGCAGCCCCGACGACGTGGTCATCAACGGTGACGTGACCGTGGACGCCGGCTGGTTCGGCGGCAACGCGACGCAGAACTTCTGGCGCTCGATCGAGAACCTGTCGATCGTGCCGAGCAACGCCAACGGCGGCGACCGGTGGGCGGTCGCGCAGGCCGCGCCGATGCGGCGGGTCCACATCCGCGGCAAGCTCAACCTGGCCCCGAACGGCTACGGCTGGGCGAGCGGCGGCTACATCGCCGACAGCAAGATCGACGGCAGCGTCGGACCGTACTCGCAGCAGCAGTGGTACACGCGGGACAGCTCCATCGGCAGCTGGGTCAACGGCGTGTGGAACATGGTGTTCTCCGGTGTGCAGGGTGCCCCGGCGAACAGCTTCCCCAGCCCGCCCTACACCGTGGTGCCCAACACGCCGGTGATCCGGGAGAAGCCCTACCTGTACCTGGACGGCAGCACCTACCGCGTGTTCGTGCCGAACCTGCGCACCAACGCGGTGGGCACCACGTGGTCCGGCGGTGCCACGCCGGGCTCGTCGATCCCGCTGTCGGACTTCTTCGTCGCCGCGCCCGGCGTCAGCGCCGGCACCATCAACGCCGCCCTCGCCTGCGGCAAGCACATCTTCTTCTCGCCGGGCGTGTACCACCTGAACCAGACGCTCAACGTGACCAACCCCAACACCGTGATCCTCGGTGAGGGGTACCCGACGCTGATCCCGGACAACGGGGTCAACGCGATGACCGTCGCCGACGTCGACGGGGTCAAGATCGCCGGGGTGCTCTTCGACGCGGGCACGGTCAACTCCAACACGCTGCTCACGATCGGTCAGGCCGGCTCGGCCGCGAGCCACGCCGCCAACCCGACGACCGTGCAGGACGTGTTCTTCCGCATCGGCGGTGCCGGGCCGGGCAAGGCCACCAACAGCCTGGTCGTCAACTCCAACAACACGATCATCGACCACATCTGGGCGTGGCGCGCCGACCACGGCGCCGGCGTCGGCTGGACCGTCAACACCGCCGACACCGGCCTGATCGTCAACGGCAACAACGTCTCCGCCTACGGCCTGTTCGTCGAGCACTACCAGAAGGACGAGGTGATCTGGAACGGTCAGGGCGGCCGGACGATCTTCTTCCAGAACGAGATGCCGTACGACCCGCCGAGCCAGTCCGCCTGGCGCACCGGCGCGCGTGGTTACGCGGCGTACAAGGTCGCGGACACCGTCACGACCCACGAGGCGTGGGGGATGGGCAGCTACTGCAACTTCAACGTGGACCCGTCGATCGTCGCCGAGCACGGCTTCGAGTCGCCGGTCACCGCGGGCGTGAAGTTCCACGACCTGCTCACCGTGTCCCTCGGCGGCAAGGGCACGATCGCGCACGTCATCAACACCACGGGTGGTCCGGCGCAGGGCACCAACACGGTTCCCGTGTACCTGGTCAGCTTCCCGTGACAGTTTCTCGTTAACAACGTTTGACAATCGAGTTCCATCGAAGTTCAATGCTGTGAGAGCGCTCTCAGCAGACTTGCCCGGGTCGGCCGCCACCGGCCCGGGCAGGTTCCCTGGCGGCCTCGTTCAGCACCACTGACAGGGCCCGTCCGGCATGGGAGCGCCGGACGGGCCCATTCATGTGCCGGATCGACGGCCGGTCGTCGGGGCGGTTCCGGGCACGGAGCCGCCCGGCGGCCGGGGAACGGCTGCCGGGCGGTGGGGTGGGTGGTCAGCGGCCGCCGGCGCGGTCGACGAGCCACTCGCCGAGTTCGTGGGTGATGGCCGTGTGCGGGGTGTTCGTGCCGGAGGTGCGGTAGTCGTCGACGTCGGCCTCGTTCGGGTCGAGCTGGTCGACGCTGCTGTACAGGTCGGACTGCTTGTCGATGTCGCGGATCGAGACGGCGCTGACGGTGGGGACGAAGCAGACCGTCGGGTGGCGCAGGTCGATGGTGGCGCCCTTCGCGCGGAGGGCGTCGGCGAGGATCTCGAAGGAGTCGAGGGTGCCGCCGGGGGCGCTGTCGAGCTCCGGCAGGTCCTTCGTGGTGATGGTCTTCTCCGCGGCGGGGAATGTGCGCTTCAGCTCCGCCACCGTCGCGTCGCCGCCGGCCTGGGTGATGAAGGTGGTGCCGGGGAAGATCTTGCCGACGGTGAGGGCGACGTCGCCCGGCGGGATCTTCAGGCCCGAGCTGTCGCCGGAGCCGTTGGCCAGGGCGAGGAGCCGGGGCAGCCGCGGCCAGCCGCCGACGCGCTCCAGCTCGGCCTTGAACGCGATGCGTTCCGGGGCCTCGCCGATCGCTCCGGACCGCGGGTCGTAGTGCCGCCACAGCATCTGCCGGGCCGCGGGGCTGTTCATCTGCTTCGCGAAGTCGTTGGGGAAGCCCGGCAGCGACGGGATGAAGTGTGAGAAGGCTTGCAGGCCCAGCGGGATGACGGCGCCGCGGTGCGGGGTGTCGTAGGAGAAGTACGTGCTGGTCTGGTGGTCGATCCGCTCGGTCTCGAGCCTCGCCAGCGCGTACCGGGTGATGAGGCCGCCCATACTGAACCCGCCGACGGTGAGCGGTTCGCCGCCCAGCCGCTCGGCGATCGTGCGCATGACCGCCTCCTGCACCGCGCGTGCGTTGTCCACAATGGACGCGGTGCGTTCGTCGAAGCCGACGAGGATGACGTCCTTGCCGCGCCGGCGCAGCTCGGTGATCAGCCGGTACTCGTTGCCGTCCAGACCCTGGTAGAGCCAGTCAAGGTCGCTGCGGCCGAGGTTGAACCCGTCGGCCATGACGACCGGCCGGACGATGCCCTGGTTTCCGGAGCCGTAGTAGACGTTGGCGAACCCGCCCCGCAGCTGCCAGGTCTCGTCGGGGTTCGGTGCGGCGCCGGCGGTGCCGGCCGGTGCGATGGTCAACGGATCGGCGATGGTCAACGAGCCTGCGGCCTGTTCGGCTTCCTGCGACATGGTCACTCCTGGTCCGTCAGTGAGAACGTCGGTGTTCTGCCGAGGTCATCATGCGGGCCGTCGAGGAGCCGGGTCCGGCGATCACGGGGATTGCAACCGGCCGGACCCGGCCCCAAACATCTCGCAACCGGGGCTACGACACCAGGGCCGGCACCGGCTCCGGAGCGGGTGTGGCGGGCGGGACGCGGCCCGGCCACCAGGCGGCCCGGCCCAGCAGGGTCATCGTCGCCGGGACCAGCAGCATCCGGACCACGGTGGCGTCCAGGACGATGGCGACGACCAGGCCGAGCCCGATCTCCCGGATCGGCGCGAACCCGCCGAGCAGGAACCCGGCGAACACCACCACGAGCAGCAGCGCCGCCGAGGTGACGATCCGGCCGGTCTGCTGCAGGCCGACCGCGACCGATCGGCGGGAGTCCGCGCCGGTGAGCCGGTGCTCGCGGATGCGGGCGAGCAGGAACACCTCGTAGTCGACCGACAGGCCGAACGCGATCGCCGCGACCAGGACCGGCACCGTCAGGTCGATCATGCCGAGGTCGCCGCGCTCCTGGAAGACGAGCGTGACGACACCGAGCGCGGCGCCGATGCTCAGGACGCTGGTGAGGACCGCCTTCAGGGGCAGCAGCACCGAGCGGGTGAACGCGGCGAGCAGCGCGATCGTCGCGGCGACCACCACGAGGGCGGCGATCGGTCCGTAGTCCGCGAGCATCCCGCGGTAGTCGACGAGCCGGGCCGCGTCGCCGGTGACGAGGACCTCGAACGGCGCCGGTACGTCGCGCACCGCGGTCACCGTCGCGCGTCCCTGCCCGGTCTCGGGGCGGTGCACGGGCGTGGCCCGTACCACGGTGACGGCCGCCGAGACGGGCTCGACCTTGACGTCCGACACGCCCGGGACGGCCCGGACCCGGTCGGCGAACTGCAGCGTCGCGGCGTCGGTGGCGGAGGAGCGCACCACGGCGACGATGTCGTCCGGGCCGATGAGCTCCGGGAAGTGCGCGGCGAGCTGGTCGTGCTGCTGCCGGGTCTGCGTGGAGGCCGGCAGCGCCCGCGCGTCGCTGTTGCCGAGGCGCATGTCGAGCGCGGGGACGGCGAGGGCGAGCAGCGCCGCGCCGGTCAGGACGGTGGTGAGCACCGGGCGGCGCTGCACCGCGACGGCGAGCCGGCCGAAGACACCGTCGCCGGTGCGGACCTTTGCCGGCTTGACCCGCTTGCCGACCAGGGCGAGGACCGCCGGCAGCAGGGTGAGGACGGCGAACATGTTGACCAGGACGACGCCGGTGCCGGCGAGACCCATCGACCGCAGGAACGCGTCCGGGAACACGGCCAGCCCGAGCAGGCTCGCCGCGACGGTCAGCCCGGTGACCGCGATCGTCCGCCCGGCCTTGTCGACGGCGGCGGCGAGCGCGGCGGCCACGTCGCCGGTGCCGGCGGCCCGCTCGGCGCGGAACCGGCTGATCAGCAGCAGCCCGTAGTCGACGGCGAGGCCGACGCTGAGCATCGTGGCGACCTGGATCGCGTAGACGGAGATGTCGGTGGCGAAGCTCAGCGCGTAGAGCAGGCCGAACGTGCCGCCGATCCCGGCGACCGCGACGAGCAGCGGCATCGCCCCGGCGAGGAGCCCGCCGAACACGATCACGAGCAGGACCAGCACGACCGGCATCGTGAAGAGCTCGGCCCGCTGCACGTCGGACTGTGCCTGCGTGGCGAACTCGGCGTCGGTGAGCGGCCCGCCGGTCACGGTCACCCGCGCGCTGTCGACGGCCCGCAGCCGCGTCGCGACCTGCTCGGCGGTCGCGGTGTCCTTGACGGTGACCTGCAGCAGGACCGCTCCGCCGGCGGTGGCGGGCATCGGCTCGCCGACGTCATCGACCCCGGCGACGCCGCGCACCTCGGTGAGCGCGGCGGTCAGGTCGACCCCGCCGGTCGCGACGACGGTCAGCTGCGCCGGCCGCGGACCGGCGGCCTCTTCGCGCAGGTCAAGAGCCCGCTCGGTCTCCGAGCCGGGCACGGTCGCGACCTGCGCGGTGAGCTTCATGAACACCCCGCCGCCGACGCCGAACCCGACCCCGACGACCGCGACCCAGAACACGATGACCAGCACGGGCCGGCGCAACGCCAGCGCTGTCAGCATCCGAAACATGCCGTCGATGCTCGTCGTCGCGCACTGCCGGCACCTCCCCACGGCGAGCGGTCTTCGGCCTCCCTCTCACGGGGGAGGGATCGTCAGAGCTCGTCCCACGGGACGGCGCCGAGTGCGCCGGTGACCGTCGCCATCAGGTCGGGGTCGACGGGGAAGGGGTGCTCGTCGATGGCCGCGACGGCGGCGACGCCGATCGAGTTGGTGACGAAGGCGGCGCGGTACAGCGGCAGGTCGCCGAGGGTGATCGTGGCCCGGCGGGACGGCAGGAGCGGCTCGAGCAACTGCATCGCGATGCCGGGCAGCGCGGGCGCGTCGGGCCAGACGACGTGCGTGCCGTCGTGGAAGGCGATGTTGTGCACCGCGGCCTCGGTGATCTCGCCGTCCGGGGCGGTGAGCAGCGCGTCGTCGAAGCCGTGCTCGACGGCGGCGTGGCCCCAGTAGATCTGCCCGAAGCCGCCGAGGTGTTTGATGTGCGCGACGGGCCGCTGGTACGGCACCGACATCAGCCGCAGCGGCGTCGGCGACGGGTACACCGGCGGACGGACGGCGACGAGCACCGACAGCGGACCGTCGGGCGTGGGACGGAAGACGTTGACCCGCAGGGCGGCGTCAGGCACGTCGCGGACGGCGTGCCGCAGCAGCGACCGGGCGTGCGACGGCTCCAGCGGCGTGTCGAACAGGGCCAGCGACTGCGCCGCCAGCCGGCTCAGGTGCAGGTCGAGGCCCTGCACGCGGCTCGAACGGACCTGCATCGCGGTCAGGTGGCCGTAGTTGACCAGCGCGGGGTAATACAGCTGCTCAGGCGTTGGCGAATGCCCGTCGATCTCCAGCCGGATCAGACCGTTCATGATCGGTCACCATAGTCCGCACGACCCGCTCCAGGTCGACGCGGGGCAGCATCCGGCCGCCGATCTTCACCAGCGGGCTGCCGGCGAGGGAGACGGGCGCGTCCGGGCCGGCGTCGGCGCGGCGCTCCTCCCACGCGGACTCCTCGATCGCGCGCAGCTGCGGCACGATGAAGCCGACGCGGGTGCCGCGGGCCTCGACGAGCAGCACCCGCGCGGTCGCCTCGTCGAGCTCGGTGTGCTGGCCGAGCAGGGCGGTGAGGCAGATCAGCGGCACCGACGCGCGCTGGTGGGTGAAGACGCCACGCAGCGGGCCGCCGTCCACGAGCGGGATGACGTCGGCGGGGTAGGGCACGATCTCGGTGATCTGGGTCAGCGGGGTGGCGACGTCGACGCCGGCGTCGTACGTGAGGAACTTCCGCACGCTGGTCTCGATGGCGCGGCCGTCGAAGCGGGGGTCGGACGCGTCGGACCGTTCGGCGACGCGGGTCACGGGCGGCGCGCCGCGGACGGGCGTGCCGAGCGCCGCGATCGTGCCGAGGCCCTCGTCCGCGCGCAGCGCCGCGCCGTCGAGGACCAGGTAGGACCCGCCGGCCTGGCCGGGGAGGATCCCGACGGCGTGCCCCGAGGAGGGCAGCCCGAACTCCGGCATCGGCAGCACGTCCGCGTCCGGGACGGCGACGATGCTGACGACCTCGGTGACGGCGAACGCGAGCAGGCCACGCTCGTACGAGAGGGAGACCCCGCGCTTGACGTCGACCGGGCTGAGCGCGCCGAGCCCGAGGACGGCGAGCGTGTCGACGGTCGGCACGAACCGGTCGCCGAGCTCGACGACGCCGTGGATCGTGGGGCCGTCCAGCGGGGAGGACTTGAGGATCAGCTCCGGGACCACGGAGTGGATGTGCGACACGTCGACGGCGAGGCCGATCTCGCCGCAGCGCAGCAGCATCATCATTCGCCGGCCGCCGGCCGAGGTCCCGGACTCGGCCTGCTGCGCCTGGGCGACGGCGCCGCTCGGCCCGCCGGTGTCCTCGGCGAGGACCATCCCGGGGGTGTGCTTGACGGCGGCGCAGTCCAGGACGCTGACGACAGCGTTGTCGTCGGGGCGTTCGAACGTGCGGCTGAACAGCGGCAGGTCCGCGTTGATGTTGATCTCCAGGTGCGCGTCGTCTTCGATGAGCACCACACCCCGCACGGCGTGCGCGAGCAGCCCGAACACCGACCCGTCGTAGGTGACGACCACGACGACCTCGGCGTCCGCGGCGTCGCGGCGGTCCAGCAGCAGCCGCAGGTCGAGCACCGGGATCACCTGGTGGCGGAGGTTGACCGCGCCGACGAGCCCGGGCGCGACCGCGAGGAGCGGGTCGAACGCCGCCGGGCACGGGATCACCTCACGCAGCTCCGACAGGGGCAGCGCCACCTGTACGTCGGCGACGGTGAACACCCCGTACAGCGTCCCGGTCATGACTGTTCAGCGGGTGCCGCGCCGATGAGGTCGCCGATCAGGGTGTTGACGGTCCGCGACGCCTCCTGCTGCTGGCGGGTCGACGTGACGATGTGGTGGATCGACTCGGCGGTCTTGCCGACGCTGCGCAGGATCTCCTCGAAGGCGTCCTGGGCCCGCTGCGCGACCTGCGAGCCCTGGTTGATCCGGGTCGCCGACTCGACGATGAGCCGGCTGATCTCCCGGGCCGAGTCGGAGGAGCGTTCGGCGAGCTTGCGCACCTCGCCGGCGACGACGGAGAAGCCGACGCCGTGCTCACCGGCCCGCGCCGCCTCGATCGAGGCGTTGAACGCCAGCAGGTTGGTCTGCGACGCGATCTCCCCGATGACCTGCACGATCGCGGCGATCTGGTCGGAGGAGCGCTCCATCAGGTCGATGGCCTCGATCGACTTGCGCAGCTCCTCGAAGCCGCGCTGCGCGTTGGACTGGGTCTCCCCGGCCAGCTCGCTGGCGTGCCCGGCGTTGCCGACGATCTGCGCGATGGACGTCGACAGCTCGTCGATCGCGCTGCTCATCTCCTTGGTCTTCGTGGTGAGCCGGTGCTCCAGGGCGATCTGCTCGGTGATGTCCTGCGCGTACTTGACGGCCTTCACCGGCTCGCCCTTGAGGTCGAAGATCGGGTTGTACGTCGCCTGCAGGTACACGTCGCGGCCGTACTTGCCGATGCGGTGGAACCGGCCGGTGAGGAACTCGCCGCGGCTCAGCCGCAGCCAGAAGTCGCGGTAGTCCTGCGAGGTGATGTAGTCCTGGGTGCAGAACATGCTGTGGTGCTGCCCGATGATCTCGCGCAGCGAGAAGCCCATGGTCCGCAGGAAGTTGTCGTTGGCGGTCAGGACGTTGCCCTCGAGGTCGAACTCGATGACGGCCTGCGCCCGGTTGATCGCGGTGACCTTGCCCTCGAACTCGGAGTTGCGCAGCCGGGTCGCCGTCACGTCCGCCGCGAACTTCACGATCTTGTAGGGGCGGCCCTCCAGGTCGAGGATCGGGTTGTAGGACGCCTGGATCCAGATCTCCCGGCCGTCCTTGGCGATCCGCTTGTACTCCCCGGTGTCGTACTCGCCGCGCTGCAGCCGCGTCCAGAACTCCTGGTAGTGGTCCGACGTGGCGTCGACGGGGTCGACGAGGAGCCGGTGGTGCTTGCCGCGCAGCTCGTCCAGGCTGTAGCCGAACAGGTCCAGGAAGTTGCGGTTGGCGTCCAGGATGTTGCCCTTGGGGTCGAACTCGATGACCGCCTGCGCCCGGTTGATCGCCGCGACCTTGCCCTCGAACTCCGCGTTGCGCAGCTTCATCTGGGTGACGTCGGTGGCGTACTTGACGATCTTGTACGGGCGGCCCTCGAGGTCGAAGATCGGGTTGTACGTCGCCTGCAGCCACACCTCCTTGCCGGCCTTGCCGAGCCGCTTGTACTCGCCGGCCTCGAACTCGCCGCGGGACAGTTTCGCCCAGAACGCGCGGTATTCCTCGCTCGCCGCGTAGATCGGGTCGACGAACATCCGGTGGTGCTTGCCGCGCAGCTCCTCGACGTTCGTGTAGCCGGTCAGCTGCAGGAAGTTGCGGTTCGCGTCGACGATGATCCCGTCGAGGTCGAACTCGATGACCGCCTGCGCTCGGTCGATCGCGGTGACCTTGCCCTCGTACTCGGCGTTGCGCTGCTTGGTCTCGGTGATGTCGGTGGCGTACTTGACCACCTTGTACGGGCGGCCCTCCAGGTCGAAGATCGGGTTGTACGTCGCCTGCAGCCACACCTCCCGGCCGTTCTTGCCGATCCGCTTGAACTCCCCGGCCTCGTAGTGGCCCTTGGCGAGCTTCTGCCAGAAGTTCTTGTAGGCGGTGCTGCGCGCTTCGTCCTCGGTGACCAGCTTCTTGTGCTGCTGCCCGATCAGCTCGTCGGCCTCATAGCCGGTCGCGTCCAGGAAGTGCTTGTTCACCTGCCGGATCGTGCCGTCCAGCTCGAACTCGATGACCGCCTGCGCCCGGCTGATCGCGGCGACCTTGCCCTCGTACTCGACCGTGTGCAGCTTCTGGTCCGTCACGTCCATCGCGTACTTGACGATCTTGTACGGGCGGCCCTCCAGGTCGAAGATCGGGTTGTAGCTCGCCCGCAGCCACACCTCCCGGCCGCCGCGCCCGATCCGCTTGAACTCCCCGCTGATCGCCTCGCCCCGGCCCAGCTTGGCCCACAGGTCGGCGTACTCGGAGCTCTCCGCGTAGGTCTCGTCGACGAACATCCGGTGGTGCTTGCCGACCACGTCGCCGAGCGAGTAGCCGGTCAGCTGCAGGAAGTTCTCGTTCGCGCCGAGAATCTCGCCGGTGAGGTCGAACTCGATCACCGCCTGCGCCCGGTCGACCGCCGCGTACTTGCCGCGCAGCTCGGCGAGCAGCCGCCGGTCGTTGGTGATGTCGTAGGCGGTGAGCAGGATCGCGTCGGGCTCCCGGCCCGCGCCGCGCACCGGCCCGCAGTTGAGCCGCAGCCACCGCTGTCGGCCGCCGCTGTCGACGATCGACGTCACCTGCTCCAGGAACTGCCCGACCCGGGCGCTGTCCATGAGCTGGTCCACGATCTGCGACTGCAGGTGCCAGACCTCCTCCAGCCGCTTGCCGACCAGGTCGGCCAGCGGTACGTCGACGGTGTCCAGCACCCGGTCGTTCACCGAGATGATGGTGCCGTTCTTCGCGTTCAGCACGACGATCATGCGCTCCTGCACCAGCAGGCTCAGCGATGCCTCCGCCATGGCGGGCGTGTGACTGTCGTTGACGAGTCCGATCGGCTCGGGCACGGTTGCTCCTCGGGTGCAGCTGCGGTGCAAGCATGACTCAGTGTGATCTTCGACCGTTCGGCTGATGACTTGACGAAAAAACCCGTCTTACGACCGAGGCGCCCGTCCGCCGTCGTGGCCAGAATGGCTGCCATGCGCTTCCAGCCGGTCGACATCGTGATCACGGTGGTGGTCACCGCCGCCACCGTGTATCCCGCGGTGGTCTGGGGCTCGTGGCTCGACGTCGCGCTGGGCGCGCTCGCCTCCGTGCCGCTGCTGTGGCGGCGGCAGGCGCCGGTCCTCGTCGCGCTGATCTGCGGGATCGGCACCACCTGGCTGTCGGTGCAGGAGCGGCTCTTCGACCAGCCCTACGGCCAGCTCGTCGCCACCTACACCTGGGCCGAGCTGGCCTCGCCCGGCTGGCGGATCTTCGCCGCGATCGGCACCGCCGTCGGCGTCCTCGTCTCCCTCATCGTGCCGCAGGAGAGCCCGCCGTCCATCGGCTACGTCGGGATGATGTTCGTGACCGCGTATGCGCTCGGCACCGGCGTGCGCGCCCGCCGCGACCGGATCGCCTACCTGGAGGAGCGGACCCGCCGCCTCACCGAGGAGCAGGCCGCCGCCGCCGGCGCCGAACGGGCCAGGATCGCCCGCGACATGCACGACGTCCTCGCCCACTCCGTCGGCCTGATGGTCGTGCAGGCCGAGGGCGGCGCCTCCGTCGTGCGTTGCGACGCCGACCGGGCCGAGGCCGCGTTCGACGCGATCGCCGACACCGGCCGGGAGGCGCTCGTGCAGCTGCGGCACACCCTCGGCGTCCTGCGCGACCAGCGGCCCGAGACACCCGGCCTCGACGCGGTCGCGTCGCTGGTCGAGCGGGCCCGCCGGACCGGCCTGGACGTCACCCTCACCCGTGACGCCGTCCCGCCCGTGCCCGCCGACGTCGGCGCGACCGCGTTCAGGGTGGTGCAGGAGGCGCTGACCAACGCCGTCAAGCACGCCGGTGCGCGTCATGTCGCTGTGGTACTGGCCGGGGAAGGCAGGTCCCTGCGGGTCCGGATCCGCGACGACGGGCGCGGCGGCGGTTCCGCCGTCCCCGGCGATGGCTCAGGCGATGTCCCTGTGCATGTCCCCGGTCACGGGCTGGCGGGGATGGCGGAGCGGGTCGCCGCCGTCGGCGGCACGCTGCGCACCGGCGCGCCGCCGCAGGGGCCGGGGTTCGAGGTCTCCGCGCTCCTGCCGGCCGGGTAGGTTGCCGTCGTGCTGAACGTGGTGGTCGCCGACGACCAGGCCCTCGTCCGTGACGGCCTGTGCATGATCCTTTCCTCCCAGCCGGACATCACCGTCGTCGCCGAGGCCGCCGACGGCGTCGAGGCCGTCGCCGCCGCCCGCGCCCACCACCCCGACGTCGTCCTCATGGACGTGCGCATGCCCAACCTCGACGGCATCGGCGCCACCCGCGAGATCAGCGCCTGCTCACCCGCCACCCGGGTCCTCGTCCTCACCACGTTCGACCTCGACGAGTACGTCTACGACGCGCTGCGCGCCGGCGCCTCCGGGTTCCTGCTCAAGGACATGCACCGCACGGAGCTCGTCGCCGCCGTGCGGACCGTCGCGGCAGGGGAGTCGCTGCTCGCGCCGACCGTCACCCGCAGGCTCATCGCCGACGTGCTGCGCAACCGGAGCGCCGCGACGCAGCCGGTCCAGCTGGCCGCCCTCACCCCGCGCGAGCTGGACACCCTGCGCCAGGTCGCCCGGGGGCTGTCCAACGCGGAGATCGCCGCGGAGCTGTTCGTCACCGAACACACCGTCAAGACCCACGTGTCCAGCGTCCTGACCAAGCTCGGCCTCCGCGACCGGGTCCAGGCCGTCGTCGCCGCCTACGAGTCAGGCCTGGTCCGGCCCTCCCAGCCGTAGGGCGTCACCGGCCCGGGCGCGCGACGGGGGCCTGTGTACCGTTTGTCCGGTGGACCTGCGCACCGGCACCCTGGAAGACCGCGAAGAGCGGCTGTACGAGTTGCTCGACCGGGCAGCTGACGACCCCTCCGCCGCCGCCGAGGTCCGCGCCGTCGTCCGCGACTACGAGCAGCATCACCGGTCGCTGTACACCAGAGCGCTGAACCGCGCGGACGTCTTCGTCGACGGGTCACTGCGCGGGCCGCTGCTCGCCGCGCTCAAGGACACCCGCTACAACTGCCAGGCGTGGGCGGCGATGGGCTGCGCGGCCGGCGGCTTCACCGAGGCGGTGCCGGCGCTGCTGGACCTCCTCGACGACCACGACTGGAACGTGCGCGGCGAGGCGGTCCGCGCCCTCGGCCGGCTCGGCGACGCCACGGTCGTGCCGGCGCTCGCCCCGCTGCTCGGCGACCCGCAGGAGTTCACCCGGCAGCAGGCCGCCGACGCGCTCGGCGAGATCGGCGGGCCGGCGGCGCTCGCCGCGCTGTGGCAGGAGCTGGAGCACCGGCGGTTCCCCCGGATCGGGTACGTCGCCAGCAACCTCGCCCGGTTCGCCCCCGAGGTGCTGCCGCGGCTGTCCGCGGCGGCCGGAAGCCCCGACCCCAACGTGCGGTACTGGGCGGTGGTCGCACTCGGGTCCACCGGCGACTCGCAGGTCGTGCCGCTGCTCGAACGGCTGATGGCCACCGACCACGCCGCCACCGTCTTCGACGGCCGGGTCGACGTCGCCGCGAAGAAGGCGCTGCGCACGTTGCGCCGCATCCAGGCCGCGATCGCGGCCCGTTCCGCTGGAGGCTGATTCCGCCGCGGGTGAACCGCACTTGATCGATGACCGGTCGTGCGGTCGGGTGGGGCGATGAGCCCCGCAGTGCGATCCTCGCCGTACTGGCCCGTCGTCAGCCACCCGAAGCTCGGCCGGCTCCTGCCCGGACTCGTCGTGTCCGCACTCGGCGACGGCATGTCGCTCGTCGCCATCACGTGGCTCGCGCTGCAGCTCGCCCCGGTGGAGCACCGCGGCACGTGGGTCGCCGTCGCCGTCGCGGCGTACTCGCTGCCCAGCGCCGCCGGCGGGGTCCTCTTCGGCCGGTTCCTGCGGCACCGCGACGGCGCGCGGCTCGCCGGATGGAACGCGATCCTGCGCGCATGCGCACTCGGCGCGATCGCGCTCGCCGCCGCGCTCGACGGTCTCGGCATGGGTCTGTACGTGGCGCTCCTGGCCGTCTCGTCGCTGCTGGCCGCCTGGGGGTCGGCCGGTCACTACACGCTCATCGCGCAGCTGCTGCCGCCGGTACACCATCTGCCGGCCAACGCCGTGATGAACACGATCGCCAACAGCGCCACCATCGCCGGCCCGCCGCTCGCCGGGCTGCTCATCGCCTGGACCAGCCCCGCGACGGTCATCGCGATCGACGCCGCCAGCTTCGCGGTGCTCGCCCTCACCTACCGCCTCGCCGTCGCCCCGGCGCCCGCTTCCCCGCCGGACGAGAAGCCGCCGGCCGGCGCCGGGTTCGGCGCGATCCGCCGCGACCGGACCCTGCTCGGGCTGCTGGTCCTGTCGTTCGCGTTCTTCTTCCTGTTCGGCCCGTTCTACGTCGCGATGCCGATCCACGTCGCCACGGACCTGCACGGCTCGGCCACGGTCCTCGGCGCCTACTACACGGCGTTCGGCGTCGGCGCCGTCCTCGGCGGCCTCGCCACCGGCTACCTGCGGCGGCTGTCACTGTGGCCGACGACGATCGGCATCGTCATCGCCTTCGGCACCGCGATGGTCCCGCTCGGCCTCGACGTGCCGGTCGCCGTGGCCGTGGCCAGCTTCGCCCTCGCCGGGGCGATCTGGGCGCCGTACATGTCGACGTCGATGGCCCTGTTCCAGCGCACGACACCCGCGGCCGACCTGCCGCAGGTCCTCGCGGCGAACGGGTCGGTGCTCGTGCTGGCGGTGCCGCTCGGCACGATGGCCGGCGGTCCCGTCGTGGCCCTGGCCGGCGCGAGCACGACACTGCTGCTGTGCGCCCTGGCGACCGTCGCCCTCGGCGTGGTCGCCGCGCTGCTCGTGCTGCGCCGCTGAAAATTGTCGTACCCGTGTGGTGGTATCGGGGCATGGACGCGGTGGCAGTGCGGCACGACTCCGGCTCACACACGGAGTTCCGGCTCGTGGAGGTGTCCGACGCGCTCGCCCCGGCCGCCGGCCGGGCCGGGTTCGTCCTCGCCGACGGCCACTGGGCGAAGCGGTTCCCGGCGGACACGCCGCACCTGGACCGGGCCTGGGAGAATTTCGTCCTGCTCATCGTGCCGCTGCTGCGCCAGACCGCCGGCCTCGACCCGGTGCCGTGGGCCGCGACCCTCGCCGAGGTCTGCCGCCGCCTCGTCCCCGCCGGGGTGGACTGGTGGCTGACCGGCAGCGCCGCCCTCGCCGCCCGCGGGCTGCCCGTCACCCCGGGCGACCTGGACCTGGTGGTCTCCGACGGTGACTCGCACCGCGTCGGCGACCTGCTCCTCGACGGCCTGGTCGAGCCCGTCGCCCCGGCCGACTGGTTCTGCGCCTGGTGGGGCCGCGCGATGCTGGGCGCCCGCGTGGAGTGGGTCGGCGGTGTGGGCCCCGCCGCCGACGAGCCCGAGCCGACCGACTTCGGCCCGCTGGCGGCGTCCCGCCTGGAGACCGTCCGGTGGCGGGACTGGGACCTGCGCGTGCCGCCGCTGGCTCTGCAACGGGCGGTCAGCGCCCGCCGCGGCCTGCACGACCGCGTCCACCTGATCGACGCGGTCGCACCGTGACCGGCTGGTCTGTCCGTGAGGTCGGTGTCTGCCGTGGCTTGCGTGGCCGCGTCCGCCTGATCGACGCGGTCGCACTGTGACCGGCTGGTCTGTCCGTGAGGTCGGTGTCTGCCGTGGCTTGCGTGGCCGCGTCCGCCTGATCGACGCGGTCGCACCGTGACCGGCCGGTCCGCCGGCCCGCCCGCCTGCCTTCGCCGCTGACGTCCAGCCGTGGCCCGCGCTTCGGACCTGCGCTTCGGACCTGCGCTTCGGACCCGCGCTTCGGACCCGCGCTTCGGACCCGCGCTTCGGACCCGCGCTTCGGACCCGCGCTTTCGGGTCGTGCTTTCGGGTCGTGCTTTCGGACCGTGCTTTCAGACCGTGGCATGGTCTACAACGGTGGAAGTGGCTCGCGGGCGTCGACCCATTCGCCGGGTATGTCATCCAGGCCGGTGCGGGCGGCGACGATACCGCCGACGATGGCGCAGGTGGTGTCCATGTCGCCGCCGGCGCTGACGGTCGCCCACAGCGCCTCGGCGAGGTCCTCCAGGTGACGGGCGGCGCACCAGATCGCGTAGGGCACGGTGTCGGGGGCGGAGATCAGTGTTCCGCAGCCGACCTCACCGGCGATCCACCGCGGATGCCGGGAAAACGGCCGGCGGGTGAGCAGGCGCAGCCGGGCGGCGACCTCGCTGTCCGGTGTGCGGACGGCCACCTGCCGCAGCAGGTCCTCTGCCGGCACCCGCCGGACCGCGAGCGCGGCCGCGACGGCCACGGCGACGGCGCCGGCCGTCGCTTCGGGGTGCGCGTGGGTGACCGCCGCCGACCGGGCGGCCTGCTCCACGACCAGGTCGAGGTCGTCGGCGAACCAGGCGCCGAGCGGGGCGACCCGCATCGCGGCGCCGTTGCCCCACGACCCTTGGCCGTCGAACTGGGCGGCCGTGACCGACCGCCACGCCTCACCGTCCCCGATGGCCTTCAGCACGCCGTGCATCGAAGGACCGTAGTTGCGGTACGGGTCGGCGGTGTACGCACCGGCGAACAGGTCGGCCAGCGCGTCCTGGTCCACCTGTCCGTGGGCGCGAAGCATCCGGTACAGCGAGACGGCCATCGCGGTGTCATCGGTCCACGGCCACGGTCCCTGCGGCACCAGCCGCTCATCGATCAGCCACTGCATCTGCCGAGCGGGCCGGAAGAACCACGTCTCGCCGAACGCGTCACCCAGCGCCGTTCCGTGCAACGAGCGGGTCGCGGCGGCGATGTTCGCGATCATCGTCCGATCGTGACAGGCGGTCGTCCCGGGGCGCCATCGCTTTGCGGTGCGGGGGTCGGCGGTCGTGGAGGTTGTCGAGTGCTCAGGCGCCGCAGGCGCCGGGACGCGCGTCGGGGCCGCACAGGAGCAACGGCTCGCGTCCGGCCGCGGCGAGAACCAACAGGTCACCCGCGTTGTGGTGGACGGAGAAGCGGGTGCCCACGGGATGGTCGGCGGGTCTGGTGGTGGACAGGACGGTCAGCGTGGCGCCGTCCGGGGTGACGTCGAGCCGCACGGTGGCGTGGCCCTCGCAGCGGGTGGTGCTGCACCGCCCGCCGTAGGTGCGCCAGTCGAGGGTGCCGGTCCCGTCGGCGGCGATGACCAGCGCGGCGGCGTGGGCGTTCCACTCCCCGGTGTAGGTCGCGGCGCCGGACGCGGCCGGTGCCGTCGCGGGCGCGTTCACCGCCGCGGGGATCTCGGCGGTCCAGGTCAGCAGTTGCGGCGAGCCGTCGGCCGGCCAGGCGATCAGCACGGCCCGGCGGCCGGTGACCGCGAGGTCCATGAGCCACTCGGCGGTGTCGAAGCCGTTGTCGCGGACGGGCATGCGGGTCCATGCGGCGCCGTCGGCCGAGTACCAGACCATGCCGGCGCGCTCCTGGCCCTCGTCCGGGAAGGTGTTGCCGATGGCGACGAAGCCGGTGCCCCAGCGCCGGACCGCCGTGATCTTGCGTTGCGCGGCCGGGACCACGCCGGCGTCGGGGAGGCGGCCGGGGTCCACGGTGGCGGGGCGCCAGGTGCCGTCGCGGCGGTACCACGCCCGCGGCTCCTTGTCGCTCTGCGGGTACGGGAACAGGACCGTGGTCGAGCCGTTGTCGTCCAGGTGCATGACGGCGCCGATCTCGCCCAGGCCGGCCGTGATGTCCTGCCAGCGGGTGCCGTCCTCGGACGAGAGCAGCGTCGTGCCGAGATCGTCGGACAGGCTCAGCAGGAAGCCGGTCGAGGTCGCCTCCACGGCCGCGCTGACCGGTTCTCTCCCGCCGGGCTTCGGCACCCGGGTCATGGGGTCGAAGGAGCGGCCGTCGGCGGACCGCCAGAGGTACACACCGGCGTATCTCGGCGGGTTGAGGTTGTCGCGGCCGAGGACGATCACGCCGTGCGGGCCGGCCGTGATCGTGATCTCGAAGTCCGAGGGGTTGCGGGTCGGGAGACCGTCGACGCGCAGCGGGATCGCGGTCCACTGCCGCCCGTCCTCGGTGCGCCAGAGCGTCAGGCCCTGCCGGCCCCAGCCCAGGACGTAGGCGGCCGCGCCGTGCCCGGCCACCATCCGGTCGCAGCAGGTCGCGGGGCGGATGCCGGCCTCCGGTAGCGTCTCGCGCCAGTCGCGGCCGTCGGTCGAGGTGAAGTACCGCCGGTCCTCGGGACCTCCGCTGCCGGCGATGAGCAGCCCCCGGTCCCAGCCCGCCTCCTGCTGGTCCTGGTTCGGCCAGAGGCTCCTGCCCGCCGGCTCGCGATGCCACACCGGCGGCTCGAACGCCGCGGCCGGTGCCGGCGTGCCCGCGGTGGAGGGCGCCGGCTCGGCGGTGCAGGCGGTGGTGAGCAGCAGGCCGCTCAGCAGGACCGCCGCCAGACCGATGCGTTGATGTCGAAGCAGAACGTGCGCGCGGCCGTGGTCGCCGTGGCTCGGAAGGGCGGCTTGCCGGCCTCGGGAAGGGTCAATGTCCCCTCGTCCGCGCCGGATGTCCACTGCAGCAGCAGCCGCCACTCGATGTCTCCTGTCGTGACGTCGGGCGTGATCAGGAACTGTTCCGGCTCGACCTCGTCGACCCGGTAGGGGAACGTCGCCGTTCCGGCCTCCGGCGCGACCCGTGGCGTGGTCGCGTCCAGGTCGAGGCGGTACTTCCTGGGCGGGACGACACCCTGGCAGCCGTACGGCAGGTAGACGCCGGTCAGCGCCGGTGACCGGTGCAGCACCTCGACGGTCATCGACTGCAGGACCACGGACCGGCCGGTCAGGCCCTGCACCGTGACCGTGACCGCGCCGCCGCCGCTGAGGACCGCCTTCGCCGGCGGCTGGTGCGGGTCGAAGGGGACCGGGGTGTCGCCCGGGTCGGGCACCACCCAGCCCGAGCGGCAGCCGACCGCCGTGAACGAGGTGACCGCCGCGAGCGGCGGCCCGCCCTCCGGCGCGCCCGTGGACCGTGCCGGCGGAGCGTCCGAGCCGGTGGCTCCGGAGCCGTGGACGGACAGCCCGATGACGATCGCGGCGGCGGCGACAAGGGCGGCGGCGCCGGCGATCACGGCGGTCCGCAGCGACCGCAGGCCGAGGCCGGCGACGATGTCGATCGCGCGGCGTTCGGCCGATCCCGGTATCAGCGCCAGCAGCTCCGGGTGCCGGCTGAGACCGGACTCCAGCTCGGTCAGGCCGATCCAGTCGATCTGAGCGGTCGTGAGCGGCGCCAGGTCGCGCTGAAACCAGCGGGCCTCCGCCGGCGTCAGGTCACGGGGGACGACGAGGGTCCAGCGCCGCATCCCCGTCTGGTGGCGGACGGCGCTGCGCAGCGAGTCGCCGATGTTGCGCTTCTGCCCCGCCGTGAGCAGCTCGCGGAAGCTCTTGATCTCGAAGACGCGCAGCCCGCCGTCGACCGTCTGCCGCACGTCGGCGCCGTCGTCGCCGCCGCTGCCGTTGACGCGCTGCGACCCCGGGTGCTCCGCGATGATCCATGCCGCGACGAGCCGCTCGATCTGGTCCGCCGAAAGATCATGCCATGGCACCGGACTGGCCACGCGTGTCCACCGTCCCACCCATCGACGACCGTTGGCCCGGAGCATACCCATCCACCCGCCGGGCGACGTGGAAGGAACCCGGTCCGTCAGGAGCCGGTGCAAGGGTTCCGGCCGCGTTACGAGGATGGACCGATGATGCCTGCCAGTGCCGTGCCGGGTGAGCGGGCGTGAGCGCGGCGGGGCAGCTGTATTCGCTGCGCGGGGCCGTCCGGCTGGCCCGGTTCCGCCTGCTGCGTCACCGGCCCAGCCTGGAGAAGGCGATCGGCCATCTCGAACGCTCCGTCGCCCGGCTGCCCGAGGACCACCCGGACCGCCCGCTGGTCCTCGGCGCGCTCGGCAACGGCCTGCTGTGGCGCTACGAGCTCGCCGCCGACGCCGCCGACCTCGACCGGGCCGTCACGGTGCTCCGCGCGGCGGGCAGCGACCCGGTCATCCTCGGCGATCTGGCCGCGGTGCTGCGGTCGCGGTTCATCCGGTACGGCGCCGCCGCCGACCTCGACGAGGCGATCGACGTCGCCACGGCGGCGATCGAGCACGCCACCGGCGGCGCCGCGGGCGCTGCCGCGGAGCCCGCCCCGGCCGTGACGAACCGGGCGCTGGCGCTGCTGGCCCGCTACGAGCTGACCGCGTCGCTCGATGACCTGCTCGCCGCGCTGCGCGACGCCCGCCGGCCCGCGCCCGGGGTGCTGCACCGGGGGCTGCGGCTGGCGGCGCTCGTGGGTGCGCTGGGTTCCCGGTACGAGTTCACCGACGATCCCGACGACCTGGCCGGTGCCATCGCCGCGGGACGGGAGGTGCTCGCGACGCTGTCGCGGTTCGACCCGAACCGCGCACACTACGCGGGCGAGCTCAGCATCGTCCTGCGCCTCAGCGCCGACCCGGCCGTGCGTGCCGAGGCGGTCGGCGTCGCCGAGGCCGCGCAGGTCGATGCCACGCACGTCGATCACGCGAACCGGCTGAGTGGCCTGTCGATGGCGTTGCTGATGCGGCACCTGGACACCGGTGCCCTGCCGGACCTGCGGCGGGCCCGCGACCTGGCCGAGGAGGCGGTCGCGGCGAGCGTGGACGGTAACCGCCCGCTGCTGCTGGAGCGGGCCGGTCTGCTGGCCCGCCGCTGGTTCGACGTCACCGGCGACCCGGCCGCCCTGCGCCGCGCCGCGGCGGCCTGCCGGGAGGCGCTGGCGGCCCTGACCGCTGACGACCCCCGCCGGACCGGGCTGGTCAACCAGCTGGCCGAGACCCTGGGGCGCGACCCCGCCGGCGCGCCGCCGCACGCCGAGGCCCGGGCGTTGCTCACCGCGCTGCTGCACCGGCCGGGCCCGGCCGGCTCGACGCGCAACGTCCTGCGGGCGGCGGCCCGGCTCGGTGAGCTGAGCGCGGCGGCCGGCGACACCGCCGGTGCCCTGCTGGGCTACCGGACCGCGGTCGGCCTGCTGCCGACCGCGGCGTGGCCGGGGCTGCGCCGCGCCGTTCGGGAGGCCCGGCTGGCCGACGCGCCCCGAGCGACGGACGCGGCCGCCCAGGCGGTCCAGGCCGGCGACCCGCGGCTTGCGACGGCCCTGCTGGAGTCCGGGCGGTCGGTGCTCTGGGCGCAGCAGCTGGACCTGCACACCGATCTGACCGCTCTGCGTGCCGCCGTCCCCGACCTGGGGCGCCGCCTCGACGAGCTGCGGATCTGGCTGGACCGCACCGCGCTGGAGCAGTGACGGGCCGGCCCGTCCGCGGGTTGCGGGTGGGGTTGTGCGCCGGGCAGTATGGCGGGCCGGACCACGACGGGGGGAGTGGGCACGATGCGGGAGTTTCTGCGGTCGGACGAGCTGCATGGGCTGGTGGCGGCGCACTTCGGGGGTGACCGGCGGCTCGTGGCGCTGGAGCGGGTCACCGGCGGCACGAAGAAGGGCGTCTACCGGCTCGGCCTCGACGACGGCGCCACCGTGATCCTCTACGTGTGGGCGGCGGGTGAGAACTACTGGCCGCCGGCGCCGCCGGGGGTGCCGGACGACCCGTTCACCGACGCGTCGGGGGCGGAGCTGTTCGCCGCCGCGCACGCCGCCCTGACCGGGGCCGGGGTCGGGGTGCCGGGGCTGCTGGCGCTGGACCGGTCCGGCCGGCACATCGACGCCGACGTCGCGTTCGTCGAGGACGTCGGCCCGGTGCGGCTCGAGACGCTGCTCCAGGCGGACCCGGCCGCGGCTGCCGCGCCGCTCGCCGACCTCGGGGAAGCGTTGCGGCGCATGCACACGACGCGCGGCGCGGCCTACGGCAAGGTGGTCTCCGCCGGTACGGTGGCAGGACAACGACCGGCGGAGGACGTCGTCGTCGCGCGGGCGCTCGTGCATCTCGGCGCCGCCGCCGCGCTCGACGGGCGGCTCGCCGACCGGCACGACCGCATCGCCGGGCACGTGCGGCAGCTGCGCGACGCGGTCCGGCCGCGGACGTCGTACGGACTGGTCCACGGCGAGCTCGGGCCGGACCACGTCGCCGTCACGCCCGGTGGCGCTGCCGTCCTCATCGACATCGAGGGCCTCGCGTATTTCGACGTCGAGTGGGAGCACGCGTTCCTGCGGCTGCGCTTCGGCGACGCCTACCCCGCGCTGCGGCCTGTGGAGCTGGACCACGACCGGCTGGAGCTGTACCGCTGCGCTCAGGTGCTGTCGCTCATCGAGGGCCCGCTGCGCATCGCCGGCACCGACTTCCCCGGCCGGGACTGGATGCTGGACCTGGCGGAACGCAACATCGTCAAGGCCCTCGCCATGGTCCAGTAGCGTGGCGGTCATGGACGACTGCCTGCGGCTGGCCCTGCTGGAATGCGACTTCTCCTCGCCGATGCTCGCGTTCGCGCGGTTGCGTCCCGAGCAGCGCCAGGCCCGCTTCGGCGAGCTGCGGGACGTCACGCCCGCGGCCGACGTCGACGGGGCGCGCTGGACCGCCGGCGCCGTGCTGCGTGCCGCCGTCCCCGGCGGTACCGACGCGACCATCCGCAGCCTGGACGGCATCGCGGCGTTTCCTGAGCTGCGGGTGCTGCAGCTGCCCGAGGCGGCCGTCGAGGATCTCGCCCCGCTCCCGGGCCTGCCCGAGCTGGCGCTGCTCAGCCTGGGCGTCACGGCCTCGGCGGACCTGGGACCGCTGCTGTCCTGCGCCGGGCTCACCCGGGTCGACATCGGCCGCGCCGACGGGGTGCTGAGCGCCGCGCAGCGCGACGTGCTGGTGACGCTCGCGGACCGTGGCGTGCACGTCGACCAGCTCCTGCCGGCCGCGGACGCGGCGCCCTTCGCGGACCCGGTCCTCAAGCTCGCCGTCCTCGACCTGCTCGGCGTGCCGCTGCCGACCGCGGAGCCGTTCGACGAGTTCCACCTGGACGACGGCAACCTGACCCGGGTCCTCGGCGTCGCGCTGACCCAGGAGCAGCTGGACAGCGTCGAGCACCTGCACTGGGCGGGCGGCGGCTACGACATCCAGCACGTCGTGTGGCCGCAGTGGGACGGTGAGACCGGCGAGTTCGACATCCGCTCGCTGCGGGGCATCGAGGCGCTGCGCAACCTGCGGCGGCTCGAGATCACCCCGCTGGACCTGATCCCGGCGGACGAGGTCGCGGCCCTGCACGCCCGCGGCGTCGAGGTCGCCGACCTCTACGGCTGAGGGGTGAGCAGGGACCGCAGCCAGTCCGACATCGCCGCCAGCGCCGGGGCGGCGATGATGTGCCCGACCGGGTCGCGGCGGGCGACGGTGGCCGCGCCGGATTCGCCGGTCAGGTAGTCCCAGGTGCGGTCCTGCAGGTCGCGGGGGATCACCGTGTCGCGCTCGCCCTGGGCGACGAAGACGGGCACCCCGGCGAGGCGGGCCGGGGTGGTGGGCACGCCGGCGTCGAACGGCAGGGTGCCGTAGAGGATCGCGGCGCCGGCGAAGCGCCGCGGGTCGCCGAGCAGCAGGCCGCCGGCGAACGCCGCGCCGCCGCTGAAGCCGACCAGGACGACCGGCCGGTCCGGCGGCGCGACGAGGCTGAGCCAGCCCATGATCCAGCCCGTGCTCATGCGCAGCGAGCTCTCGACCGGCCGGCCGATGCCGCGGTTGGCGAACCAGGCGTAGCCCGGGCCCTCAGGGATCGGCGCGCGGACGGCCGCGTATTCGGGTCCGACCGGCAGGTGCTCGGCGAGCGTGAGGATCTCACCCTCGTGCGAGCCGCGGCCGTGGAACAGCACCACGAGCGGCGCCGCGGGGTCGGTGCTGCCGGCGGTGGCGACGACGGGCGAGATCACAGCGCGGTCCCGACGCCGGCCCAGCGACGGACCTCGGCGGCCAGGTCGAGGCGGTCGACGGGGGCGGCGGTCTCGTAGTCGCCCCAGGCGCTGCGCGGGAGCATCCACATGATCTCGAACTCGTTGCCGTCGGGGTCGGCGCCGTAGACGCTCTTCGTCGCGCCGTGGCTGGACTCGCCCGTGTAGGCGCCGGCGTTGACCAGGGTCAGCCGGGCCTGCTCCAGCTCGTCGATCGTGTCGACCTGCCAGGCCAGGTGATACAGCCCGATGCCGCCGGGGCGCTTCGGGGGCGCGTCCGCGCCGACGCCGAACAGGCCCAGGTCGTGGTGGTTGCCGGAGCGCGGCAGGCGCAGGAACGCCGCGTTGGCCCGCGGCTCGCGGGCGACCACCGCCATGCCGAACACGTCCGTGTAGAAGCGCTCGGCGCGGTAGAGGTCGGCGACGAACAGCACGGCGTGGTTCAGGCGAACGGGTCCGATGCTCATGACGGCTCCTCCTGCCAGAAACTTCAACGTTGAAATAATAATACGCTTCAAGCTTGAACTACAGTGGTCGTGTGACGAACGACGCAGCGCGCTGGCTCACCGCCGACCAACGGCAGGCCTGGCTGGGCATGGTCCGGCTGCTCACCGTGCTCCCGGCGGCCCTGGACGCCCAGCTCGACAAGGACGCCGGGCTCACCTTCTTCGAGTATCACGTGCTGTCCATGCTGTCGGAACGCCCCGACCGGTCCCTGCGCATGAGCCGGCTCGCCCAGCTCACCAGCGCCTCGCCGTCCCGGCTGTCCAACGTCGCCAAGCGCCTCGAGGCCCGGGGGCTGCTGCGGCGCGAGCCCGACCCCGGCGACGGCCGCGCCATCCGCGCCGTGCTCACCGACGACGGCCTGCGCACGATCGCCGAGGCCGCGCCGAGGCACGTCGGCGCCGTGCGCGACCTCGTCATCGACGCGCTCACCGACGACGAGCTCCGCGACCTGCACGCCGCGCAGGAGCGCATCCTCGCCCGGCTCGACCCGGCGGCCACCACCCGCCCCGAATGGTTCACCTGACCGCGCATGTCACAGCCGGCCGGGCCCTCTCGTCTCCAGAGGCATGTACACCGCCCGCGCCGACCTGGCCGCGAGCATGCTCGCGATGCTGGACGACGACCGGTTCGCCCGCCGGACCGTCAGCGTCATCACGACCGCGTCGAACCCGGGGCTGCTGCGGTGGATCCGGCAAGAGGCGCTGCCTCGAGCGCGTCCAGCCGCCCGCTGAGCGCTCGCAGGTAGGCGGCCGCGTCGTCGTACGTCGCCCGGTGCGCGAAGTGCCGGGCGTCGTTGGCCATCCAGAGGTAGTAGTGCAGCTCGTACACGCGCCGCGCCGCCTCGGGAGGGCTGTCGCCGTACCCGTCGAGGAACGCGGCGGGCGGCGCGCCGATCGCCGTCATCCGCCCCAGGAACATCCGCACGACGTCGTAGTGCGGGTCGCCGACGGCCGCGAACTCCCAGTCCAGCCACGTCGCCGTCGACCCGTCCACGAGCACGTTCCACGGGTGGGCGTCGGCGTGCAGGACCGTCACGGGCCGCCGGTCCAGCCACGGCGTCAGCCCTCGTACGACCGCGACCGCGCGGCGCAGCTGCCCGGCCAGCTCCGGCCGGTGCGGTGCCAGCCGCCCGGCCTGCAGCTCGACCTGCGCGGCGAGGTGACCGCCCCACCCGCCGTCGAAGGGCCGCACGCCGCCGTCGACCACGACCCCGGGCGTCCCCAGCGCGGCGACACGGGTGTCGTGGACCGCCCGCAACGCCCGCCCGGCGGCCCGCCACGCGTCGTCGCGGTCGCTCAGGTCGCCGAGCGGGCGCCCGGGCGCCCAGGTCAGCAGCAGCGCCGCGCCCTCCTCCGCCCGGACCCGCGCGAGCGGCCGCGGCACCGGCGCCCCGGCGTCCGCCAGCCGGTCCAGCAGCCACGCCTCTTTCGCGAACCGGTCGACCGGCTCCTCGTCGTCGAACGGCCAGCCGAACACCCTGGCCACCACCCGGCCGCCGCCGCGGGTCCGGACCAGCCAGTGCCGGTTGAGCTCACCCGGCCCGCCCATCGGCGTCGCCGCGCCGTCGGCCTCGAGCCCCGCCCGGTCGAGCAGCCGCCCGATCAGCACCCCGTCCGTCGTCACCGTCGCCATCGTAGGCGCGCCACGTCCTCACCGTCGGCCGGCGATAGATTGGCCGCATGCGGCTCACCAAGCACGGCCACGCCTGTGTCCGCCTCGACACCCTGGTGATCGACCCGGGCGTGTACTCCTCACCCGAGGCACTGGATGGCGCCACCGCGGTCCTCGTCACCCACGAGCACGCCGACCACGTCGACGTCGACGCGCTCGCCGCGCATCCCGGCCTCGCCGTCTACACCCATCCGGCGCTCGCGCCCTCGCTCGGCGCGACCCCTGTCGACGTCGGCGACACGTTCACCGCCGCCGGGTTCACCGTCCGCGTCGTCGGCGGCGTCCACGCCGAGATCATCGACGGGCTGCCCGGCTGCCCCAACGTCGGCTACATCGTCGACGGCGTGTACCACCCGGGCGACTCGCTGTTCGTGCCCGCCGAGCCGGTCGACACGCTCCTCGTCCCGGCGTCCGGCCCGTGGCTGAAGCTCGGCGAGGCCATCACCTTCACCCGCGCCGTCCGCCCGGCCCGCGCCTTCCCGATCCACGACGTCAACCTCAGCGCCGAAGGCCTCGAGCAGTTCGACGACTGGCTCAGCGAAAGCACCGACACCGACTACGCCCGCATCCTCCCCGGCGCCTCCGTCGACCTTCCGTGAACGTCGACCCGGTCGTCGTGGCCCTGCTGACCGCGTTCCAGATCCTCGACGACGCCGGTGAGGACCAGGTCGACCCACGCTTCGCCGTCCGGGCGCAGCAGGACATCGGCGCATACCTCGACGAGCTGTCCGGCGAGGACGTGGCCGAGCTCTGCCAGATCCTGTCCCGGATCGCCGGTGAGCGCGCCGGCACCGACCCGGTCATCGCCCGCTACGCACGGCTGCTCGCCGCGGGGCTCGCGGCCCGTGGGTGACGGTCCGCCACGCGGCGTAGTTCGGTGCTGAGGACGGCGAGCAGGAGCAGGTCGAGGAACAGCCCGACGGTGGCGTCGAACTGCAGGACCGTGAACTTGAAGACCTGACCGGTGAGCAGGTCGACCAGCAGCGACGCGTACAGCAGCCGCAGCGCACGCGGTCGGTCGCGGCGCAGCAGGGGCAGCGCGCGGGCGGCGAGGACGGCGGCGACCACGGCCGTGGCGACCATGGCGAGACTCGCGCCGATCTCGCGGTCGCCGTGCAGGCCACCGGTGACCCATTCGGCGATGGCGCCGGCGATCGGCGGGACCGGCAGCAGGTACACGACGGCGACCGCCACCAGGACCACGCGGCGGGTCACGAGCGCGCGGGCGCGGGCGGCGAGGCGGCGGCGGTGCGGGTGCCACGGGTCCGGACGCTCCGGGACGGTGGCGATGAGCGCGGCGATGGCCCGGTCGACGTCGCGGTCGGACCCGGCGACGAGGTCCGCGGCCGCCGCGCGTTCGGCACCGGTCAGGCCGCGCGGCAGACCGTCCAGGGCCTGGCGCAGCGCGTCCGCGGACCGGTCCGCGGGGGTCTCGGGACCGCGCAGGCGGGTCGCGAGGACGACGAGCGCCGCGAACGTCAGGTAGATGATGCCGGCGGCGGGGGCGTAGAAGTAGTTCGTGTGCTCGGTGACGAACTTGCCGACCTCGTCGATGAACAGGCCGAGCCCCGCCCCGCCGAGGACCGCCGCGACGAGCCGGGCGTGGCGTCCCAGGTACGCCAGGGCGACGGTGAGCCCGGCGGCGAGCAGCAGCCCGCCCCACAGCACGTGCGCGATGTGCAGCCCGCCACCGCCGAGCTTCGGGTAGCCGGTGGCCTGCAGGAACCATCGGGTGACCAGCACGGTCACGATGCCGGACACCGCGACGACGGTGAGGTGCGCGCGGGAGCTGCCGGACGGCGACCAGGCTGGTGACATACGAGCAGCTTCGCCGGTCGGGCACCCCGGCCCGCATCGGGCGGACCCCTGAAACCTCCCCTGAGCGGCCCGGGTCGTCCGGGCGGGCTACGCCGGGGCCGGTGGGGAGGGTGGCGGGTGGGAGAGCGGGAGCGTCTGCACGATGTCGCGGGCGCGGGCGTCGACGAGCCGTGACACCAGCTGCTGCGCGTAGCCGAAGACGAGGGCGTAGGCGAGGATCTGCCGCTGGTTGTCCAGCTCGGACAGGCCGGGCACGAAGTTGCCGCCGAGCAGCAGCAGTCCCGCCACGGCCGTGAGCATGCCGAGCGGCAACTTGAAGATGCCGAGGGCGACCGCTATGTCGTACGGCGTCGGGATGCCCTGGATCCGCCGGATCGAGAACGCCGCCGCGGCCGCGCTGCCGAGCAGTCCGAGCCCGGCGACGATGAGGATGTCCTGCGGTGAGGGCGGCCGGTGGTCACCGCTCGGGCAGATCGTCGGCACCGGGTCGGCGGCGACGGCACCCGGGGTGAAGCACAGCGGCATGGCACCGGGGTGCCACATGACCGTCGCGACGAGGGTGGCCATCAACACGAACAGCAGCGCCGTGCACTTGAGGACCAGATTGCGCAGCGCCCTGATGCGCAGGTAGATCTGGTCCTCCGCCTGGAAGCTCACCCGCATCGCCTGCTTGAACCGGGCGCGGCAGACCGGCCCGGCCCCCGCGCCGTCGGCCAGGCTGTCGACGTCCCGCCTGCGCGGGTCGTCGTCGCGCAGCGTCGCCTGGACGCGGGCGACGACCGAGGGCAGGAGACCCCGGACCTGGTCGTCGTCGAGGAGGTCGACGAGGAACGTCTCGGCGGCGTGCACGTTCTCGTAGGCCCGGCCGACCGAGACGCCACGCCAGTGGTCGAGCGGCGAGCGCCCCGGCAACCATCGCGACCGCCGGCTCACCGCGGTGGTCGCCTCCCGCAGGAAGTGCTCGACCGCCTTGGCGGCCGCCACCTTGCTCCGCCGTCCGTTCACCGGCCGCGCAGGCGACCGACTTGAGACGTTCGATGACCTCGATCCGCACGGCGAGATCGGTGGCCCACTGCTCGTGCAGGACGTCGATCGCCATACCGGCTTCTGACGGACCGCCGCGGACGGGCCCGGCCTCACGCCCGGTCGGTGAAGGTCGCAGGGGCTTCGAACGCGGCGCGGCGGGACGCGCGGCGCAGGGTGGTCAGCACGGCGGTGCCGAGGACGGCGACCGCGGCGGCGTTGGTGACGGCGCGGCCGGTGTCCCAGCCCAGCGATGACGTGGTGGCGGTGAACAGGACGAAGCGGTGCAGGTTGTCCAGCAGCGGCGCGCCGGGCAGGTAGGACAGCTGGGTGCCGGCGGCGGGGCTGAAGGGCCAGAACCACATGTTCATGCAGAAGCCGTAGGCGTAGGCGCTGATCGCGGCGTAGCCGGCGAGCATGGCGATCTCGGCGCGGCCGGTGACCCGGCGGGGGAGCAGCCCGGCGCCGAGGCCGACCCAGGACGCGGCCAGCATCTGGAACGGCAGCCACGGGCCGACGCCGGCGGTGAGCAGCGCGGACGCGAACAGCGACGTGGAGCCGAGCAGGAACCCGAAGCCGGGGCCGAAGACGCGGCCGGCGAGGACGAGCAGGAAGAAGACGGTCTCGATGCCCGCGGTGCCGGCGCCGAGCGGCCGGAGCGCGGCGTTGACGGCGGACAGCACGCCGAGCATCGCGACGGCCTTGGTGTCCAGGCCGCCGCCGGTGAGCTCGGCGACCATGACACCGACGAGGACCGGCAGGAGGACGACGAAGACGAGGGGTGCTTCGGCGGTACGGGCGACCGCCTCCGGCCGGGCGGCGACGAACAGCGGCCAGAAGAACGCGGCCAGCCCGGCGGCGGAGGCGAGGGTGAGGACGGCGGCGGCCCGGGGCCGGACCCGCACCGGGTGGCTCATGACAGCGCCTCGGCGACGTCGGCGGCGGTGAGCCACGGCTGCGGATGCAGGACCTTGGCGACCTGCGGGGCGAACGTGGGCGACGCGACGACGATGCCGGCGGTGGGCCCGTCGGCGACGATCTCGCCCTGGGCCATGACGACGACCCGGTCGGCGAGGGCGGCGACCAGCTCGACGTCGTGGGTGGCCACGACGATCGCGGTGCCGCCGCGGGCGAGGTCCCGGACGATGCCGGTGAAGCGGTGCTTGGCGGTGTAGTCGAGGCCGCGGGTGGGCTCGTCCAGCAGCAGCACCGGCGGAGCGGCGGTGAGCTGGACGGCGAGGACGAGCGCGAGCCGCTGCCCTTCGGACAGGTCGCGGGGGTGCCGGTCGCCGGGGACGCCGGGGGCGAGGCCGTCCAGCAGCCCGCGGCAGCGACCGGCGGGGGCGGCGGCCTCCCGGTCGGCGGCGGCGCACTCCGCCTCGACGGTGTCGAGGTACAGCAGGTCGGCGGGGGTCTGCGGGACGAGCCCGACCCGGCGGCGGGCGTCGGCCGGCTTCAGCGTCGCCGGGTCCGCGCCACCGGCGGTGACCGTGCCGCGCTGCCGGGGGCCGGCGCCCTGCAGGGCCCACAGCAGCGACGACTTGCCGGAGCCGTTGCGGCCCATGAGCGCGACGACCGTGCCCGCGCGCAGGTCCAGGTCGACGCCGGTGACCGCCACGCGCCGCCCGTAGCGCACGACGACGTCGGTGGCGCGCAGTGCGACGGTACCGTCGCCGCCGTGGTCACGGGTCGGTGGTTCGTGGCCGGCGAGCCGGTCGCGCAGCGGGGCCGCGCGGCGGCGGGCGTCGCGGACCGAGAGCGGCGGCGGGTCCCAGCCGGCGAGGCGGCCGAGCTCGACGATCGGCGGGGCGATCGCCGCCGTGGCGAGGATGCCGGCGGGCGGGCCGTCGGCGACGGTGCCGTCACCGGCGAGGTACAGCAGCCGGTCGGCGGCGTGCGCGACACGTTCGAGGCGGTGCTCGGCGACGAGGACGGTGATGCCGAGATCGTGCACGAGGCGGGTGATCGCGGCGAGGACGTCCTCGGCGGCGGTCGGGTCGAGCGCGGACGTCGGCTCGTCGAGGACGACGACGCGGGGGTGCGCGGTCAGGACGGCGCCGATCGCGACGCGCTGCTGCTGGCCGCCGGACAGGGTGCGCAGCGGCCGGTCCCGCAGCTCGGCGATGCCGAGCAGGTCGAGGGTCTCCTCGACGCGTTTGCGCATGACCGGCGCGGGGACGGCGAGCTGCTCCAGGCCGTAGGCGAGCTCCTCCTCGACGGTGTCGGTGACGAAGCCGTGCAGGGGGTCCTGCCCGACGTACCCGACGACGTCGGCGAGCTCGCGCGGCGGGTGGGTGCGGGTGTCCCGGCCGTCGACGGTGACCCTGCCCGCGAGGGTGCCGCCGGTGAAGTGCGGCACGAGCCCGTTGACGGCGCGCAGCAGCGTGGACTTGCCGGTGCCGGTGTGCCCGGCGACGAGGCACAGCTCGCCCTCGCCGACGGTCAGGGTGACGTCGCGGATCACCGGGGTGCCGGCGCCGGCGTAGGTGACGCTGACCCTGTCGAACTCGATCACGCGGGCACCTCGGCGGAGACTTGGTCGGGAACCTGGTCGGGGACCTGGGTGGACGCGGGTGGCGGTGGGGTGAGCCAGCCGGGCGCGGCCGCGAGGACGACGGCGAGCGCCGGCAGGAGGCCGAGCCGCGGCCAGGTGAGCGGGCTCAGCGACGGGTACAGGTCGGCGGGGTCGACGGCGGCGGTGGCGAACAGCAGCGCCCCGGCGCCGGCCCCGCACAGGGCGGTGCACGTCTCCGGCAGCCGCCACGGGTCGGGCCGGTAGCGGCTGCGCCGGACCCGCCGCCCGCCGTACAGCAGGCCCGCCGCGGCGGCGATCCCGCCGCCGGCGAGGACGGGCAGCCCGAGGGCGCGTGGCGTGGTCGCGTCGAGGAGGCCGTAGACGCCGGCGCAGACACCGAGCAGCCCGCCGACGACGAGGGCGCCACCGGCGAGGCGGACCGGGCGCGGGGTCGTGCCGGCGCGGGCGTAGCCGCGGGAGTCCATGGCGGCGGCGAGGGTGAGCGAACGGTCGAGGGCGTCGGCGAGGACGGGCAGCAGGATCGCCCGCAGCGCGTGCACCCCCTTGCCCGCACCGCCGTGCAACCGGCGGGCCCTGCGCACCCGCAGGACGCTCTCGGCGAGCTGCGGGGCGACGGACAGCGCGACGATGACGGCGGTGCCGGCCTCGTACAGCGCCGCGGGGACGAGCTTCAGCAGCCGCTTCGGGTTGGCGAGAGCGTTGGCGGCGCCGAGGCAGATGAGCATCGCGGCGAGCCGGATCCCGTCGTACAGGCCGCTGAGCAGCTCCTCGGCGGCGACCGGGCCGAACAGCCGGATCCCCGCCGTCCACGCCGGCAGCGGCACCTCCGGCAGCGTGAACAGCACGTGGCCGCCGCCCCCGCCGCCGAACACGACCCGGAACAGCAGCCGGCTCGCGACGATCAGCCCGCCGAGCATCAGGTACAGCCGGAACGCCAGCGCCCACGGCGCGTCGCCGCGGCGGCGGGCGACGACGGCACCGGCCGCGGCGACGATGAGGGCCAGGACGATCGGGTTGGTGGTGCGGCTGGCGGCGGTGGCCAGCCCGAGCGCCCACAGCCACCACGCACCGGGATGCACCGCCCGTGGCAGAGTGCCCATCGTGGTCAGCCGCGCTCACGCCGGCGGCGCCAGGCGGTGAGTCCGCCGACCGCGGCGAGCAGTCCGAGGATGGCGGCTCCGGCGATGGTACCGACGGGCACGCCGGACGCCGATACCGTGGCCTCCGTGTCAGGGGGTGCGGTGTCACCCGCGTCCGGCTGGACCGGCATCGAAGGAGGCGCTGTGGTTCCCGGCGCCACCGACGTGTCCACAGAGGACGGTTCGGGACCGGCGGACGGCGTGCCGGTGGCGGGACCCGCAGTGCTGGCCGCCGCGGTCGTCGGCGCCGGACGGGGCCGGCCGGGCTGGGTCTCCTGGCCGGTGGCGGGCGGCGGTGGCGGGGCCGGGCGGCTCGGGGCGGCGCCGGGGACCGGCCGGTCGCCCTCGGTGCGGTTCTTGGCGAACGACCAGCCGTCGAAGCTGCCCTGCGGCGGGGTGCGGTTCTTGACCCCCGTCTGGCTGTAGGTCCAGGCGCCGCCGTTCGGGGCGTGCCAGTACGACCAGTACGCGGTCGCGGGCGGCGTGTCGACGCACGGCTCGGTCGCCGCGGTCGGCTTGCCGCTGATCCGGCAGACGAACGCGAGCCCCCACCGGTTGGTGCCGGCGACGGTGAACCCCGCGCCCTGCAACGCGGTCAGCCCGCTGTCCTGGGCGCCCGGCGCGCAGCGGACGACGACGCCGCCGCCGAGCTCGTGGAAGTCGACGACGACCGTGACACCGGTGGCGTCGGGGCAGTACCCGGCGGACCCGGCGGCCCGCGCCGGTGCGGGCACCACGAGCCCGCCGGCCGCCGCGACCAGCACCGCCGCCCCGGCCCGGACGACCCGGCCACCCACGGCGCGGGAGGCCCGGCCGCCCGTGGCCCGGGAGACCCGGCGGTCCGTGGCGTGCCCGGCGGCCCGGACGGCCGTGGTGCGGGAGAGCCGGGCGCCCGTGGGTGGGGCGAGGGGGCCGGTCATGGTGTGCGGCGTCGCCGGGCCGCGAGGACCAGCGCCAGGCCGGCGACGATGAGCGCGACGGCGACCGCCGCCATCCGCACGATCGGCTGCCCGGTCTTCGGCAGGTTCCCGCCGGTGCCCGCCGTCGCGGTGGCCGAAGTGGACGCGGACGCCGACGCCGACGCTGATGTGGAGGCTGACGCGCTGGTCGACGCCGACGCGGACGGCGACGGTGAGACGGACGGCGACACCGACGCCGACGGAGAGCCGGCGGGGCTCGTGCCGATCTCGCCGAACGGCACCCGGGCGAGGGCGAGGACCGCCTGGGCGGTGGCCCGGCGCCACTGGTCGCGCAGCAGGTCGTCGATCGCGCCGGTGGCGGACGCCTCGGCCGAGTAGGCGACGGCGCCCCGGTCGGCGCCGCCGGTCAGCTGCAGCTTCGCGACCCAGGCGGCGGCCCTGTCCGCCTCGGCGGTGGCGCCGGCGGCGGCGAGGGCCTGCCCGGCGAGGCCGGTGCTGTTGCTGTTGGCGACGGCGGGCAGGTTCGGGTCCGGCCGCTGCGGCCCGTTGACGAACGATCCGTCCGCGCCCTGCCTGGCCTTCAGCCACGCGGTGCCCTGCGCGGCCGCCGCGAGGGCCCCGGGTGAGGAGCCGGTGGCGAGCAGCGCCTGCACGGCCATCGCGGTCGTGTCGACGTCGGGGGCGTCGTCGGCGGCGCAGGCGGCGCCGGTCGGGTCGGGGTTGAGGCGGAAGCCGCCGGCCGGGCACTGCTGCCGGATCAGGTAGGCGGCGACGTCAGCCGGTACGCCACCGGTGCGGCCCAGACCGAGCACCGCCAGGGACTGGTCGAAGGTGTTGCTGGCGTCGCCGCCGTAGACCTCGGGCGTGGTGTCGCGGACCCTGCCCTTGTGCGGGCCGTCCGCCGCGATCAGGCCGCGGGTCATGGCGTCGAGGTCGAGGCCGCCGAAGTGTCTCGGGTCGCGGCCGGCGGCGGTGGCGGCGAGGAGCAGCTTCGCCGTGGAGCCGGCGTCGGTGATCCGGTCGTCGTCGCCGTCCTCGTCGTAGTCGAGCTCGTAGTAGCTGAACGTCGCGGCGTTCGCGGCGACCTTGTCGGCGACGGCGGCGGCGGTGGCCGGGGCGACGCCGGTGGCGCGCAGGGCGAGGAGCGCGTCGACGGTCAGGCCGATGTCGGGCAGCCCGAAGTTGGTGAGCACCCCGTCCTCGAACTGGGTGGTGAGCCACGTGGCGGCGTCCCGGCCGGCGGTCTGCTGCGCGGGGCTCGGGGCGGCGACGGCGGTGGCCGCGATCACGCCGCCGAGGACGGTGGCGGCGAGAGCGGCGGCGGCGCTGCGGTGCGGGCGCATGAGGGGCCTTTCAAAGCTGGCGGAGGCTCAAAGCTGGCGGAGGCTCAAAGCTGGCGGAGGCTCAGAGCTGACGGAGGCTCGAAGCCGACGGAGGCGGTGCCGCGGGGCACCGCCTCCGGTGCCGGATGGCTCAGGGGGCGGTGATCGACGGTGCCTGACCGGAGCCGAAGCGCCAGCCCTCGACGGTGCCGATCGCCGGGTTGAACGAGGAGGCGCCGGCGCTGCTGTACGTCCATGCGCCGCCGGGCGTGGCGTGCCAGTACGACCAGTACGCCGACGTGGGCGGGGTGTTGACGCACGGGTCGGACGCCGCGGTCGGCTGGCCGTTGATCCTGCACACGAACGCCAGGCCCCAGCGCTGCGTGCCGGTGACGGTGAACCCGGCGCCGGTCAGCGCGGCCAGCCCGGTCGGCGGGTCGCCGAGCTTGCAGCCGACCACGACCCCGCCGCCGAGCGGGCCGAAGTCGACCACGACGCTCACCCCGGCGCCGGGCGCGCAGGCGGCCGCGTGCGCCGCCCGCGGTGCCGGATCGGCGAGGACGAACGTCGCGGTGACGGCGAGCGCGGCGAACAGAGCGGCCGGCAACCGGCGCATGATTCCTCCACTGTGGACGGTGTGCACGGGTGTGCCGGGTCGGGTGGTCAGGGGCACGCCGGTGTTCAGGGGCATGCGGGGTCCGGTGTTCAGGGGAACGCGTGCGGCGGTGTGCGCGGGTGTGTGGCGCCTGGTGTTCACGGGCATGCCGGGCGTCGTGTTCACGGGCACACCAGGATCGGTGCGGCGGCGCGGGATCCGCGTGCGGTGAGCGTCGCCAGGCCCGAGCCGGTCAGGCCGGGCACCGCCTGCGCGGTCGACCGGACCGCGGTCGCCGGGTCGAACCCGCCGGCGGCGTAGGCGATGGCGCCCCGGTCCGCGCCGCAGCGGACCTGCAGGCTGAGCAGGAAGCCGCGGGCCTTCAGCCAGGCGACCGGCCGTCCCGCGACGGCCAGGGCCTGTGCCGCCAGACCGGTGCTGTTGGCGTTCGCCGTGCCGGCGGAGTCGGCGAACGAACCGTCGGCGGCCTGCGCCGAGACCAGCCACGCGACCGCCGGCGCCGCGTCGGCGGGACGGCCGACGGCGAGCAGCGCCTGCACGGCGAACGCGGTCGCGTCGACGTCGCTGATGCACGCCGGCTGGTCGTAGTAGAGCGGGTAGCCGCCGTCGGCGCAGCGGGTGCCGGCGAGGTACGTGCCGCCGGACGTGGGCGCCCCGGCCGGGGTGCGGTCCAGGGCGAGCAGCGAGAACGCCTGGGTGAGCTGGTTGCTGTAGTCGCCGAAGGCCGACCGGTCGGTGAAGCGGCCCGATGGCGCCTGCAGCCCGCGCAGCCGGGCGATCAGGTCGACGCCGCCGAACGCGGCCGGGTCGGCGCCGCGGACCTGCGCGGCGAGGGCGAGCTTGGCGGTCGCGCCCGCGTACGCCTCGGTGCCGTCCCCGATGTAGCCGGTGAGGATCTCCGGCCGGGCCAGCCACGCCGTCGCCTTGGCGGCGTTCGCGCCGGCGACCTTCGCGGCGGCGGACGCGAGGATCGCGTCGATGGTGAGGCCCTGGTCGGGGTAGGCGACGCCGTCGAAGACGACCTCGAAGCGTTCGCCGTCGACGAGCCGGTGGGCCAGCCACCCGGCGGCGGCGTCGGACCGGTTGACGGTGGGTGGTGCAGCTGTGACCGGCAGGGCGGCCGGTGCGACGGCCGTGACGGTCAGGACGCTGGACAGGGCGAGCGCGGCGAGCACCCTCGTGAGGAGGGTGCGGGCGCGGTGCCGGGGGACTGCCATCGGGCGGTGCCTCTCCGGCCCTGGCAGTCGAGAGAAACCGGGCATGCCCGGTGGCTCCGACCCGTGGGCCACGACGGGTAGGGAGGTGCAAGAGACGACGCGTGTCGGACAGGTATTCGGGCTCGCGGCGAGCAGACATCGCTCACCGCCTACCGTTGCGGGCCAGCGCCGGACTTCAACCGGACTTCCCCCATCAACACACGGCTATGTAGTTGTGACCGACAGTCTGTCCCCGGCGATGCGGTGCCGTCAATCCCGGCGGCCGTGCTGTGGCGATGCCAACAGCTCACTGACACGGGCGGGACGGCGTGTCTGCGCGCTGTCAGCCCGCTGTCAGTGGCGCTCGCGACAGTGCTCTCACCAAGCCGAACGGACAGAGGAGAGCACGATGCAGACCTTCGAGACCCCCGACCCGATCTCCGCGGTGCTCGACATCCCCGCGGGCCGCGTCCAGTTCATCGCCGGTGACCGGGCCGACACGACCGTCCAGGTCCGGCCGGCCGACGCCGCGAAGAGCCGCGACGTGAAGGTGGCGGAGCAGACCACGGTCGAATACGCCGGCGGCGTCCTGCGGATCGCGGCCGACGCCGGGGTGCGGCACCAGCTGCTCGGCAGTTCGGGCTCCGTCGACGTGACCGTGCAGCTGCCCGCCGGCTCCCAGCTGACCGTGAAGGCGGCCAGCGCCGAGTTCCGGGCCGTCGGCCGCTTCGGCGACGTCGCCTTCGACGGGGCGCACGGCGCGGTCAAGGTCGACGAGGCCGACAGCGTCCACCTCACCGTCCTCGCCGCCGACGTCGTCGTCGGCCGGGTCAACGGCTCGTCGGAGATCAGCACCGCCAAGGGCGACATCACCGTCGCCGAGGCGGTGCGCGGCAACCTCGTGCTGCGCACCCAGGCCGGCGACGTGACCGTCGGCGCCGCCACCGGCGTCTCCGCCTCGCTGGACGCCGGCACCGGCCACGGCCGCATCCACAACGCGCTGAAGAACGGCGACGGCGCCGCCGAGCTCACCATCCACGCCACGACCGCGCACGGCGACATCGTCGCCCGCAGCAACTGAAGGGACAGCACCATGACGAACCTGGCCATCGCGGCGACCGGGCTGCGCAAGTCGTACGGGGACAAGGTCGTGCTCGACGGCGTCGACCTGGCCGTGCCCGCGGGGACGATCTTCTCCCTGCTCGGCCCGAACGGCGCCGGCAAGACCACCGCCGTGAAGATCCTGTCCACGCTCATCTCGCCCGGCCCGGGCTCCGGCGCCATCCACGTCGACGGTCACGACCTGGCCCGCGACCCGCAGGCCGTCCGCGCCGCGATCGGCGTCACCGGGCAGTTCTCCGCCGTCGACGGCCTGATCACGGGCGAGGAGAACATGCTGCTCATGGGCGACCTGCACCACCTGTCCAAGCGCGACGGGCGGCGCGCCGCCGCCGGGCTGCTGGAGCGCTTCGCCCTCACCGACGCGGCGAAGAAGCCCGCCTCCACGTACTCCGGCGGCATGAAGCGGCGGCTCGACCTGGCGATGACCCTGGTCGGGCACCCGCGGGTGATCTTCCTGGACGAGCCCACGACCGGCCTCGACCCGCGCAGCCGGCACAACATGTGGCAGATCATCCGCGAGCTCGTCGACGACGGTGCCACGGTCTTCCTGACCACGCAGTACCTGGAGGAGGCCGACCAGCTCGCCGACCGGATCGCCGTGCTCAACGACGGGAAGATCGTGGCGGAGGGCACGGCGGACCAACTGAAGCGGCTGGTCCCCGGCGGGCACGTGCGGCTGCGCTTCACCGACCCGGTGGCCTACAAGGCGGCGGGCCTCGCGCTGCCGGACGCCGCCCGCGACGACGAGTCCCTCGCGCTGCAGATCCCCGGCGACGGCAGCCAGCGGGACCTGCGCTCGATCCTCGACCGGCTCGACTCGGTCCGCGTCGAGGCCGACGAGCTGACCGTACACACGCCGGACCTCGACGACGTGTTCTTCGCCCTGACCGGAAGCGCCGACCCGACCGCAAGTGCCGACCGCAAGAGCACCACGCCGATGGAGGTTGTCCGATGAGCTCGCTCGCCCTGACCGTCCGTGACTCGTCCACGATGCTGCGCCGCAACCTGCTCCACGCGCGCCGCTACCCGTCGCTGACGCTGAACCTGCTGCTCACCCCGATCATGTTGCTGCTGCTGTTCGTGTACATCTTCGGCGACACGTTGAGTGCCGGCATCGGCGGCGGCGCGCCGGACCGGTCGAAATACATCGCGTACCTCGTCCCGGGCCTGCTGCTGATGACCATCGGCAGCACCGTGATCGGCACCGCGGTCTCCGTCTCGAACGACATGACCGAGGGCATCATCGCCCGCTTCCGTACCATGGCGATCCACCGCGGATCGGTGCTCGTCGGGCACGTCATCGGCAGCGTCCTGCAGTCGGTGGCGAGCGTGGTCCTGGTCGGCGCGGTCGGCGTGGCGATCGGCTTCCGGTCCACCGACGCGACGGCGCTGGAGTGGCTGGCGGCGTTCGGGCTGCTGGTGCTCTTCTCCACGGCGATGACCTGGATCGCGGTGGGCATGGGCCTGATCAGCCCGAACGCGGAGGCGGCCAGCAACAACGCGCTGCCGATGATCCTGCTGCCGCTGCTGTCCAGCGCGTTCGTGCCGGTCGACGCGATGCCGGGCTGGTTCCAGCCGATCGCGAAGTTCCAGCCCTTCACGCCCGCCATCGAGACCCTCCGCGGGCTGCTGCTGGGCAGCGGGATCGGCTACAACGGCTGGCTCGCGGTCGGCTGGTGCGTGGCCCTGGCGGTCCTCGGCTACTTCTGGGCGACGGCGAAGTTCAACAACGACCCGCGGTAACACCCGCGACAACGGCGACGGGCGGCGAAGGTGCCGCCCGTCGCCGCCGTTTCTGCGTTCCCGGCGCGGTCAGCCGGTGGCCGGCGCGACCAGCCGGGCGATCGCGTCCCGCCGGGGAAGCCCGGCGCCGAGCGCGTAGGCGGCGGCGTAGCCGGTCTCGCCGAGCACGGCCGTGAGCCGGTCGGCGAGGGCCCGCAGCTCGGGTTCGCCGTGGTCGAACTCGCCGCGGATGACCTCGCTCATGCCGAGCGCCGCGGCGGCCCGCCCGGCCTCACCCTCCAGCGCCAGGAGCCCGGCGAGCAACTCCGCCGCCCAGGCGAGGCCGGCGCTGTACCCCTGGGCGAGCAGCGACGCGAGCGCCTCCGGCAGCAGCGCCCTGGCCCGCGTCACGTCGCCCTCCGCCAGCCGGTTCTCCAGGCGGGTGCTGACGATCAGGTCCCGCGCGACGTCCTCGGCGATCGCGCCCCGCCGGACCAGCGCCTCCAGCTCGTCGAGGATCAGGTTGGCGTGCGACAGGTCACCGGCGAGGCGGTACACGTTGGCGAGACCGACGAGGATGTTCACCTCCATGCGGCGGTGGCCGCGTTCCCTGGCCCGGCGCTGCGCGGCCCGGATGTCGCGCAGCGCGCCGTCGATGTCGCCGCTGCGCCGGCGCTCCCGGGCCAGCCGGGCCCGGCTCAGGTACAGATAGTCCTCGACACCCAGCTCGGAGCTGAGCACCACGGCCCGCTCGAACGCGGCGATCGCGGGCCCGTGCTCGCGGCGCAGCGAGTGGTCGCGGCCGAGCGGCAGCAGGCTGAGCACGAGGCCCCAGCGGTCGCCGACCTCCTCGAACCCGTCGAGGGCCGCCCGCCGGGACGCGGCGCCGGTGCGCAGGTCGCCCTGCTCGGTCAGCAGGAAGTCCCGTGCCCAGTGCGCGCTCGCCCGGATCCACGGGTCCGCCGAGGTCAGCGCCTCGACCAGGTCGGACTCCCCGGTCGTGTGCGCCAGCTGGGTCATGCGCATCAGCGGCCGCGCCGGGTGGAACTCCCGCGCGCCGGCGGAGTCGACGTCCATACTGGCCCGCACCACCCCGAACGCGGTCCTCGCCTGCTCGGGCAGGGCGCCGCCGTACCGCAGGTACGTCTCGAACTGGGTGGTCATGCCGCTCATGCCCCAGTACCAGAACATCGCGCCGACGAAGCGGGACGCCGCGGGCGCGTCCCCGGCGTCCACGGCCCGGCGCAGCGCGTGCACGAGGTTGTCGTACTCGGCGTCGAAGACGGCGATCGCCGCGAGCTGGTCGCGGGTGCGCAGCAGCGGCTCGTGCTCCTCGGCGAGGGCCAGGAAGTAGCCGCGGAACCGCGCCCCGATGTCGTCGCCGGACGCCTCGAGCCGCCCGAGGGCGTACGCGCGGACGGTCTCCAGCATCCGGTACCGGTCGCCGGACTGCCCGACGATCGACTTCTCCACGAGGGCGTCGAGCACGTAGAAGATGTCCCCGGCGGGCAGCGCCGCGTCGGCGCAGACGGCCTCGAGGGCCGCAGTCGTCGCGCCGCCGGGGAACGCCGCCAGCCGCCGGGCGAGGATCCGCTCGGGCTCCTCGAGGAGGTCCCAGCTCCAGGCGACGACGGCGAGGAGCGTGCGCTGGCGGGGGAGCGCGGACCGGCTGCCGGAGCTGAGCAGCCGGAAGCGGTCGTCGAGCCGTCGGGCGATCTGCTCGACGCCCATCGAGCGCAGTTTGGCGGCGGCGAGCTCCAGCGCGAGCGGCAGCCCGTCGAGCCGCCGGCAGATCTCCACGACGTGGTCGACGGTGGACTCGTCCAGCGGGAATCCGGGCCGTACCGTCGCCGCCCGGTCGACGAAGAGCCGCACCGCCGCGGTCCGTGCCGCCTCCGCCGGCTCCACCGAGTCGCGGGGCACTTCGAGGGGCCCGAGGTGGCACAGCGCTTCGCCGGTGATCGCGAGGGGCTCGCGGCTGGTGGCCAGGACCCGCAGCTGCGGCAGCCGGGTCAGCAGCGCGTCGGCGAGGTCGGCGGCGGCGCCGACGAGGTGCTCGCAGTTGTCCAGCACGAGGACCGCGTCGCCGACGTCGAGCAGCTCGGCGACCCGGTCCAGCGGCGTGGCCGGCCCGCCCTCGTACAGCCGGCCGTCGGTGGCGTTGAGGGCGCCGAGGACGGCGTCGGCGAGGTGTTCGGGGTCGCTGACCGCGGCGAGGGGGACGAACCAGACCCGCCCGCGCAGGTTCCTGGCGGTCTCCAGCACCAGCCGCGTCTTGCCCGCGCCGCCGGGCCCGACGACCGTGACGAGCCGGTTGGGCACCAGCAGGCCGGCGAGCTGCGCCATCTCGGCGTCCCGGCCGACGAAGCTGGTGAGCTGCGCCGGCAGCCGGCTCGGCGCGACCTCGATCCGGGCCGCCGGCTGCTCCATCTCGCCGCGCAGCAGCGCCAGGTGCAGGTCCTTCAGCGCCGGGCCCGGGTCGACGCCCAGCTCGTCGCCGAGCGCCGCCCGGATCTGCTCGTACACGGCGAGGGCGTCGCTCTGCCGGCCGGTGGCGGTGAGCGCCCGCATCCGCATCCCGGCGAGGCGCTCGCTGAGCGGGTGCTCGGCGGCGGCGGCCTGCAGCGGGGCGAGGACCTCGGCGTGCCGGCCCAGCTGGAGCTCGGCCTCGAACCGGTCCGTGGTCGCGGCGACCCGCAGCTCGTGCAGCCGGGCGGCGACGTTGCGGGCGTACGGCGCCTCCTGCAGGTCCGTCAGGGCCGGCCCGCGCCACAGGTCCAGCGCCCGGCCCAGCGCCTCGGCGGCCTGCTCGGGGCGGCCGGCGGACAGCTCGCGCCGGCCGTGCGCGGCGAGGTCGTCGAACCGGTGCGCGTCCACGTCGTCGCGGGTCGTGACCACCCGGTAGCCGCCGGCGACGAGGTCGACCGACCCGGCGTCGCCCAGCGCCCGGCGCAGCCGCGACACGAGACCCTGCAGCGCCGCGGGCGCCCCGGCGGGCGGCTCCTCGCCCCACAGCTCGTCGATCAGCAGCTCGGCGGAGACCGGGCGGCCCGCCTCGAGAGCGAGCCTGGCGAACAGCATGCGCAGCCGGGCACCGGCGATCTCCACCGGCGTCCCGTCCTGCGCACGGACCTCGAGCGGGCCGAGCAGGGCGATTTGCACGGGCCACAGCTTTGCAGACGCCCCGCCAGGTCACTGCGTCAAGGTCAGGTGGGGCGCTTTGCCCGGTTCGCTGATACGCCAGTTGTTCTTGCCGGCGGACTTGACGGCGTACATGGCGGCGTCCGCCCGGCGCAGCAGGTCGGCGATGCCGGTCGGGGCGTGGCTGACGTACGTGACGCCGATGCTCGCGCCGACCCTCGTGGTGTGCCCGCCGATGACCGCCGGCACCGAGATGGCCCGGACCAGCCGCCCGGCGAGCGTCTGGTCCGCCAGCGGGGCGAGGACGACGAACTCGTCGCCGCCGAGCCGGCAGACGATGGCGTCGTGCGCGACGCTGACGAGCCGGTCGGCGACCTCGCACAACAACCGGTCGCCGACCTCGTGACCGAGCGTGTCGTTGACGCCCTTGAAGCCGTCGAGGTCGATGAGCAGCAGCGCGGTGTCGGTGCCGGTCGTGGTGTACCGCTCGATCGCGTCCTCCACGTGCCGGCCGAGGTACGCCCGGTTCGCCAGCCCGGTCAGCTCGTCGTGCCACGCCTGGTGCTGGAGCCGCTCGGTGAGCACCTGGTTCTGGGTGAGCAGCTGGCCGTTCTCCCGCAGCGCGGCGAGCTGCCGCGTCGTGACCAGCGACAGCAGGATGCCGGTGCCGGCCAGGACGCCCCAGCGGCGCCAGTCGAGCCCGGGGCCGACCACGGCCACGAGGAGCCCGAACGCGGCGGCCGACGCCCCGTAGGGCAGGACGCTGAACGGCTTGCGGAAGGCGCTTTGCCGCGGCGCCGACCCCGTCGCGCGCGGGCGCGCCGGCTCGGGCCCGCCGCCGCTGGCGTGGTACTGCAGCAGCGCCCCGCCGAGCGAGGCCAACTGGGCGAGCAGCAGCAGCACCATCGGCCCCAGCCGCACCGTGTCCGGCGGGTCGGGCAGGGTGGTGGCGAACCCGGTCAGCGCGATGCACGCGGCGTAGCAGGCGAGCGTCGGTCTGGTGAGCAGCCGCGTGCCGAAGAACGTGACGCGCAGGACCCCGAACCCGGCGACGAGCACCGTCACCGGCAGCGCCAGGGTCTCCGACAGCGCCAGCCAGCTGTGCCCCGGCGACCATCGGCGGCTGACCGTGAAGTACCAGACGAACACGGCGGCACCGATCAGCACGATGCCCGCGTCGAGCACGATCCGGGTCCGCTCCGACCTGGTGCGGGCGACCGTCGGGTAGCGGAACACCGCGTACATGATGAAGACACCGGCGACGGGATAGACCAGTTCGGCGCCGTACATCGGCACCGCCCGGCCGATGACCGCCGTCACCAGCAACGCGGTGAGGTCGACGGCCATGCCGAGCGTGTAGACCGTCATCGCGAAGGTCATGCTGGCCCAGAAGCGGGCGGTCGCCCGCGGCAGCCCCGGCACCCGGGCCGTGCGGTGGAACATGTAGGCCAGCGCGGCGACCAGCGCGAGGTCGACGGAGACGATCGCGGGCCGGGCCACGTGCGCCGGCAGGACCAGCGCCACGAGCACGGCCAGGACCGCCGCGACCGCCCCGGCGGGCAGCAGCGCGTCGACACCCTGGGGCCGCCGCATGTCCTGCCTCCCGGTGCCGTCGATCATCGCCAGCCCGACCCATCGGCACCGCCACCGCCGACCTGAACGATTCCTGCGCTCCGCGGGAGGTGTCCGGCGTCACCGGCCGGGCGGGGGCGCGCTCATGGGCCGACGCGGAGGATCAGCGCCGCGACGGCGTCCGGGCGGTCCAGCGGCAGGAGGTGACCGGCGCGCGGGACGAGCTTGCCGGTCAGGTCGTCGGTGACCGGTTGCAGCTGCCGGTGCAGCAGGTCACCGACCGTGTCGCCGCCGACCGCGAGGGTCGCGACGGTCAGCCGCCCGGCGTCGCGCGCCGCCGCCGCGTTCTCGGCGGCCGCACGGTAGTAGCCGAAGCCGCACCGCAGTGCCTCGCGGCCCGTGTACGCCCGGACGAACGCGTCCCGGATCCCCGGCGGCACGCCGCGGCGCTCATAGGTGCCCGCGGTGAGGAAGAAGTCGAGGTAGGTGCCCTCGTGCCCCACCAGGACGGTCTCGGCGAGCCCGGGTGCCGAGTGGAAGCCGAACCACCACGGAGGCGCCGGGAAGCCGCCGGGCAGGCCGGGCAGCGTCGCCTCCATCAGCACCAGGCGGCGGACCCGGTCCGGGTGCAGCGCGCCGAGCAGGAACGCCGCCGGCACCCCGGCGTCGATGGCCACGACGTCGGCGCGGTCCACCGCGAGGGCGTCGAGGAGTCCGAGCATGTCCGCGGCGCCGGTCGCGGCGTCGAAGCCGTCCGTCGCGCGGGCGCTGTCGCCGAGCCCGCGCAGGTCGGGCGCGACGACCCGGCGCGCCCCGGCCAGCTGCGGCAGGACCGGCCGCCACACCTGCCACGTGTGCGGCCAGCCGTGCATGAGCAGCACCGGCGGGCCGGCGCCGTCCGTCGTCACGTGCAGCTCGGTGCCGTTGGTCTCGATCCTGCGGTGCTCCATGCCAACCTCCAGGCGGGTTACCATTGGTTACCTGCTCAATGGTGGAGATCGCCGCATGACCGGACAAGACGGCACTTCGGTGTCACCAGGTGAGCCCGGGGTGACCGGGTCGTCCGGGTCGGCCGGGTCGACCGGGGACCTGTTCAGCCCCGCCTGCCCGACCCGGCAGCTGCTCGACCGGATCGGCGACAAGTGGACGTCGATGCTGATCAAGGTGCTCGCCGACGCGCATCCGGGCGAGCTCGGCTTCGCGGAGCTGCGCCGCAGGACGCCCGGGGTGTCGCACAAGATGCTGTCGCAGACGCTGCAGAGCCTGCGCCGCGACGGCCTGGTCACCCGCCGGGTCGAGCCGACCGTCCCGCCGCGGGTCCACTACGCGCTCACCGACCTGGGACTGTCGCTGGACACACCCCTCGCCGCGGTCCGGGCCTGGGCCGAGCTGCACATCGCCGCCATCGAGGCGGCCCGCGCCGCCGCCGGCTGACCCGACGCTCATGAACCGGTGTCGTCGCCGGGCCGGCCGCTGGGATCAACGGGCGTCGAGTGGGTATCGGGTCGCCGCTCCAGTCGGATTCGTGGGTCGGAGTTCAGGAGGCGACACGTTCATGGTCACGATGTCGGCCGGGGAGGCCGAGGCGCCACCCTTCCACGCTCTGTCGGTCACGGAGACGCTCGCGGTGGAGCATGTCGAACCGCAGGCCGGCCTGTCGGACGGCGAGGTGTCGGTGCGCCGCACCGCGTACGGACCGAACCGGATGGTCGAGTCGCGCAAGGAGTCGCGGTGGCGGGCGTTCGGCCGCCAGTACGCCGATCCGATGCAGATCGTCCTGCTGTGCGCCGGGCTCGGCAGCCTGTACCCGCTGAAGCAGCTCGGCACGGGGCTGCTCCTGCTGCTGCTCACCCTGTTCAACGCGGCCCTCGGGATGCGGCAGGAGGGCAAGGCGGCAGCGGCGGTCGGCGCCCTGCAGAAGATGATGATCGTCAAGGCGAAGGTCCGCCGCGACGGGAAGCTGGCCGAGCTCGCCGCGGAGGACCTGGTGCCGGGCGACGTCGTGCTGATCGAGGCCGGTGACCTCGTCCCGGCCGACGGGCGCCTGGTCAGGTCCACCGGCCTGGAGATCGACGAGTCCGCGCTGACCGGCGAGAGCGTCCCGGTCGCCAAGGACGCCGAGGCCGTGACCGGGACCGGGGCGGCGCTCGGTGACCGGGTCGACATGGTGTACATAAACACGAACGTCAGCCGCGGCACCGCCGAGTTCGTGGTCACCGCCACCGGGATGGCGACCGAGGTCGGTCACATCTCCGGCATGCTGCAGACCGCGCAGGAGGCCGAGACCCCGCTGACCCGGCAGCTGTCGCGGCTGACCAACCAGATCCTCGTCGTCGCCGGCGTCGCGCTGGGGCTGTCGATCGCGCTCAACCTGGCCCGCGGCAACGCGTTCGACGTGGTGTTCCTGGCGGCGATCGCCTTCGCCGTCTCGGCCATCCCCACCGGCCTCCCGGCGGTCGTCACGACGATCCTGTCCATGGGGACCCAGCAGCTCGCCCGGGCCAACGCGATCGTCAAGCGGCTGCGGTCGACGGAGACCCTCGGGTCGACCTCGGCCGTCAACTCCGACAAGACCGGCACGCTGACGCTCAACCAGATGACCGCCGTCGAGCTGGCCATCCCGGGCCGGCGGTACGCCGTGTCGGGCAGCGGCTACGGCACCGACGGCGACATCCGGCACACCGCCGGCCAGCCCGACGTGCCGCTGGAGCCGTTCCTGCTGCCGATGGCCCTCGCCGGCGACGCCGTGGTGCGCTCCGGCGAGCTGATCGGCGACCCCACCGAGGGTGCGCTCGTCGTGCTCGCCGAGAAGGGCCAGGTCGACGTGGTGTCGACGCGGCAGCGGTACCCGCGGCTGGCGGAGGTGCCGTTCGACGCCGCGTACAAGCTGATGGCGACGTTCCGCCGGATGACCGGCGACGGCGGCGAGGACGTCGTGCGCGCATACGTGAAGGGCGCCCCGGACCAGCTGCTGACCCGTGCGTCGACCGTGCTGTGGCCCGGCCTGGCGCCCAGCCCGCTGGACGACGAGCAGCGCGGCCGGTACCTGGCGGAGAACCAACGGCTCGCCGCGCAGGGGCTGCGGGTCATGGCCACGGCCCGCAAGGACTTCCCCGCGGCCACCTTCGACCCGCAGGCCGCGCTGCTGGAGACCCTCGACGGGCTGACCCTGCTCGCCATGGTCGGCATCGTCGATCCGCCGCGCCCCCAGGCGAAGGCCGCGATCGCCACCGCGAAGGCGGCCGGCATGCGGATCCGGATGATCACCGGCGACCACGCCGTGACCGCCTCCGCCATCGCCGGGCAGCTCGGCATCGACGGCCGCGCGATCACCGGCGCCGAGTTCACCGCGATGACCGACGACCAGCTCAGCCACGAGATCGACGAGATCGGGGTCATCGCCCGGGTGACGCCCGAGGACAAGGTCCGGCTGGTGGAGATCCTGCAGCGGCAGGGCCAGATCGTCGCGATGACCGGCGACGGCGTCAACGACGCGCCCGCCCTGAAGCGCGCCGACATCGGCATCGCGATGGGCATCACCGGCACGGAGGTCTCCAAGGAGGCCGCCGCGATGATCCTCGTCGACGACGACTTCGCCACCATCGTCAAGGCCGTGGAGATCGGCAGGGCGCGTGCCGTTCCTGCCGCTGCAGACGCTCTGGGTCAACTTCACCACCCAGGTGTTCCAGGCCATCGGCCTCGGCTACGGCAGGCAGGACGCGGACATCATGCGCCGGCCGCCCCGCCGCGCCGGCGAGCCGTTGCTGCCCACCCGCACCCTGCTCTGGCTCGCCGTCCTCGGGCTGTGGCTGGGCGCCGTCACCCTGATCGTCATCGCCTGGGCCTGGCCGGCGTACGGGGGCGGCGTCGCCCGCACGATGGGCCTGACGACGTTCTCGCTGCTCAACCTGGCGCTGTCGATCACCGTCCGCAGTGACGTGCGTTCGGTGTTCACCCTGGAGACGTTCGACGACCGCCGCTTCCTGGTCACCAGCGGCATGTCGGTGATCGCGACCGTCCTCGCCACCGAGCTGGGCCTGCTGCAGCGGATGCTGCACACCGTCAGCCTCAACCTGACCCAGTGGCTGGTGTGCATCGTCGCCGGCGTGTCCGTGATCGTGGTCACCGAGCTGCGCAAGCTGATCCTGCGCCGCCGCGCGGTGCCCGCGGCACAGCCGGCGGGCCGCTGACCGCCCGTCACTCGCCACGGGCGAGGCGGTCCGGCGGCGGCTTGGCGAGCGTTGCAGATGACATCCGATGCAGGAGCACGGCTCCAGCTCACCGCACAATTGTGGGAGGAAGCGTCATGAGCGACATCATCGCGATCGAGTACAGCGACATCCCCACGGCGAAGACGGCCCGGGAGAAGATCCTCGACCTGCAGCGGCAGGGGCTCATCAGCGTGCGCGACGCGGCGGTGGTGGAGATCAACGCCGCCGGCAAGGTCAAGGTGCATCAGGCCGCGTCCGCGACCGGCGTCGGCGCGGCCAGCGGGGCCATGTGGGGCGGCCTCATCGGGCTGCTGTTCTTCGCCCCGTTCCTCGGCATGGCGATCGGCGCGGGCACCGGTGCGCTTGCCGGGAAGGCCACCGACGTCGGTGTGGACGACGCGTTCATGAAGGACCTCACCTCGACGCTGGAGCCCGGCTCGGCGGTGCTGTTCCTGCTCGTCGACCAGATCACCGTCGACAAGGTCGTCCAGGAGATGGCGCCGTACCAGCTCGGCGGCCGGATGCTGCGCAGTTCCCTGAACCGCGAGGCGGAGCAGCGCCTGAACGACGCCGTGGAGGCCGCCCGCCTCGCACACGTCTGAGGCGCGACGGCGCGACCGGCGCCGGGGCGTGCGGCCACCGCCGCGCGCCCCGGCGTCATGCCCGCACCGGCTTCCCCGGCTTGCCCGGTCTCAGCCGGTCACAGGTGCCGCCGCCAACGGCCCTCGGTGACCACGTCCACCGCGCCGTCGATCACCCGGACGGCGGTGTCGTCGTCGATGAACGTGATCGGGAAGCCGGCCCGCGCCGCGATACGGTCGGCCCACGCGTCGTCGCGCTCCGGGAAGTCCGGCGAGTACAGGTGCGGCTTCAGGTACCAGTCGAACAGGCCGAACGGCGGGGTCAGCGACGTCGCGCCGAGGGCGTGCAGGTCCGCGAGATCACCGATCACCGCGGCGGAGTGCTCGTCCAGGTGCCGGCTGAAGAGCATCGACCCGGCGCTCACTCCCACGTAGACCCGGCTGCGCAGCGCCTCCAGGAAGGCGCCGGCCAGGTCGTTGCCGCCGATGCTCCGGGCGAGATGGTAGTGGTTGCCGCCCTCGACGTAGACGACGTCCGCGCGCAGCAACCGGTCCAGCACCAGCTGCCGGGGCAGGCCGTTGAGCTCCAGGACGTTCAAGGTCCGCCAGCCCAGCCCGTACAGCCGGTGCAGTCGCCGGACGAGCCAGCCGTGATCGCCCGGCTCCGCCACCGACGCGGTCGGCACGCAGACGACGTCCGCCGATCCGAACGGCTTGCCCAACAGGTCACGGAGCGCGTCGAGCAGCGTTTCGTTGGTCAGCCCGTTCGACGTCAGCAGCATTTTCACGCGTCCACGGTATGCCCCGTTCGTGCTTGTCGGCTTTTGCGCGAACCCGGCGGCGGGCTCGTTTGATCGACGGTTATTGACAACAAGGTTTTCAGTACAGCACGATGCTGAGAGCGCTCTCACGTCCGCCACGTGGGCGCTGACATGCATCACCGTCGACCAGCAACATCTCCGCCCCATGCTCGAGAAGGGCACACCACTGTGGAGATCCAACAAGAACGCACACCCCGGCAGCGTCGTGGCCGCATCGCACTGCTGGCCGGTGCCGGCGCTGCCGTGCTGCTCGCCGCCACGATCGCGGCGCTGCCCAACGCCGGCGCGTCGGTGCCGCCCACCCCCTCAGGCTGGACGCAGATCTTCGCCGACGACTTCAACGGCTCCGCCGGCACCGGCGTCAACACCGGCAACTGGATCTACGACCTCGGTCACGGCTACCCCGGCGGCGCGGGCAACTGGGGCACCGGCGAGATCGAGAACATGACCAACAGCACCGCCAACGTCTACCTCGACGGCGGCGGCAACCTGGCGATCAAGCCGATCCGCGACGGCGCCGGCAACTGGACCAGCGGCCGCATCGAGACGCAACGCACCAACATCGCCGCACCGGCAGGCGGCAAGCTGCGCGTCGAGGCCCGCATCCAGCAGCCCAACGTCAACACCGCCAACGGCGCCGGCTACTGGCCCGCGTTCTGGATGCTGGGCGCGGCGGCGCGCGGCACCGGCGCGACCGGCTGGCCCGGCATCGGCGAGATCGACATCCTGGAGAACATCAACGGCCGGCCGTCGGTGTTCGCCGCCCTGCACTGCGGCACCAACCCGGGCGGTCCCTGCAACGAGACCACGGGCATCGGCAGCGGTGAGCGCGCCTGCGGCGGCTGCAACAGCGGCTACCACACCTACGCCATCGAGCAGGACCGCAGCACGTCGCCGGAGCAGATCCGGTGGTACCTGGACGGCAACAACTTCTTCACCATCAACGCCAACCAGGTCGACGCCAACACCTGGAACAACGCCACGCACCACGGCTTCTTCATCATCCTCAACGTGGCGATCGGCGGCGGTTTCCCCGGCGCGTTCGGCGGCGGTCCCTTCGCCTCCACCGTGTCCGGTGTGCCGATGATGGTCGACTACGTCGCGGCGTACACCGCCGGTGGCGGCGGTGGCGGCACCACCACGCCGCCGCCGACCAGCGGCAAGGCGGTCAAGGGCCCGGACGGTCTGTGCCTGGACGTCCGCTCGTCCAACAGCGCCAACGGCACCCCCGTCCAGCTGTGGACCTGCAACGGCACCGGCGCCCAGCAGTGGACCTACGTCGAGGCGGGCAGCACGCTGCGCGCGTTCGGCAAGTGCCTGGACATCCCGGGCGGCTCCACGGCCAACGGCGCGAAGCTGCAGCTGTGGGACTGCAACAGCACCGGCGCGCAGGTCTTCATCCGCCGCACCGACAGCACCTACTACAACCCGGCGTCCAACAAGTGCCTCGACGACCCCAACGGGTCGACGACGCCGGGCGTCCAGATGCAGATCTGGGACTGCAACGGCAGCAACGCACAGAAGTTCACGCTGCCGCAGTAGGTGACACAGGCATCCGCCGGGTCGTCGCTCACGAGGCGGCGGCCCGGCGGATCGGCATGAACGTCGGTGCCGGCGGCCCGGCGAGGAACGTCGTGACCAGGCCGGTGCACAGCTCGGGCTTCTCCATCGGCAGCGTGTGCGAGGCGCCCGGGACGACGGCGAGCTCCGCGTCCGGCAGCCCGCGGTACAGCCGCAGCGTGTGCTCCAGCGACACCGCGTCGTCGTCGCCGACCATCACCAGCGTCCGGCACGGCACGCGCCGCAGGTCGGCCTCGGTCAGCGCCAGGTCGCCCGCCCGGGCCGACCCGGCGATCCGCTCGATGACCCGGACCAGGTGCCCGGGGCCTTCCGGCGTCACCTCGGCGTGCTGGTCGTAGATGACCTGCGGGACGTCCGCCGGCGAGGCCGGCGGCAGCAGCGTGCCGTCCTGGTGGAACGCGCCGCTGATCAGCACCAGCCGGGACACCAGGTCCGGCCTGGCGAGGGCGGCGAGCAGCGCGACCACGGCGCCCGCGCTGTAGCCGACCAGCGCCACGGGGTGGGGCGTGACGCGCTCCAGGAACGCGACCGTGTCCCGCGCCATCACCTGCGGGCTGAGCGGACCGCCCGGGTCGGCGGTGTGCCCGTGCCCGCGCCGCTCGGGCAGGTAGCAGTGGAACGATCCGGCGAGGGCGGCCAGGTTGCCGTCGAAGCAGCGGGTGTCGACGATCCCGCCGTGCAGCAGCACCACCGGCTCGCCTTCGCCGCGCTCCTCGTACCAGGTCCGCACCCCGTCGATCTCGACAAACGCCGCCACCGCGACCTCCCCGTCGTCCGCTGACCTTCGATCATGGCGGCCCCGGCCCGGTCCCGCTGACCCGCTGACCCGCCGGACCGTGGTGTCAGGCGGGCCGGGTCCGGAATCCGACTGTCCGCATCAGGCGGCGGCCCGGGACGTCTGCATCCCGGGAGCCGGAGCCACCGGCGCGGAGGGGGAGCGGGCGACATGAACTACTACTGCGACCGGTGCGGCTACGAGATGTACTACAGCGGTGCCATGAGCCAGACGGGAATGCCGTGCCGGGCCTGCCGGGTCGGACGGTACCGGCACGGGCAGCAGCCGGCCGGGTTCAGCACGAACGCCGAGCACTGGCCGGTGCCGCGTGGCCTGCCGGTGCCCGCCTTCGCCCCCCTGCACCAGGGGACGGTCCGCACGCCGGACTACTTCAACTACTTCGCCGGCGAGATGGGACGGCCCTATCAGGAGCTGCTCCGCAGGCACACCACGTACGTGGGCAAGCTGACCAACATCCTGGTCCAGGACCCGAAGCAGTTCGCGTGGCTCACGCCGTACACCGGCAACAAGCACAACCGGGCGTTCTTCACCCAGCTGCTGCTGGCCAAGGTCGCCCGCGCGAAGTTCGCCGACAACCAGGGGGTGCTGCCGCGGCTGATCGAGCCGTTCGTCGGCTCCGGGCAGGTCTTCCTCAACGCCTGCAAGTGGAGCACCGCGTTCAACCACGGCATGCCGCTGTTCACCTCCGTCGTCGGTGGCGACCTGAACCACTACGTCGTCGGCGTGTACCGCGGCATGCAGCAGGTCGGTGCCAAGTTCACCCGCCTGTACCGCACCTGGTCCTTCATGTGGGACCAGGACATGCCCGGCAACTACCAGCGGCTGCTGCACGACCTCAACACGAGCGGGCGGGCCGCGATGCTCAACCACGCCGCCGACCCGAAGGGTGCCCGGCTGGCCGCGTGCAAGTACATCTGGCTGGTCAACCGCTGCACCCGGGGCACGAAGCTCGCCCCGAACGGCGGGCTCGTCGCCAACCTCCGGCCGGACGCGGTGCACCGCGCGCTGGACATCAGGCGGCGGGAGACCAGGACGCTCGCCGCGATGCTGGACGTGGTGGAGCAGATCGACCTCGACGTCGAGCACCGCGACTTCCAGGTCACCTGCGCGAGCGCGACCCGGCAGGACATCGTCTTCATGGACTGCCCGTTCCCGCAGTTCAGCCTGGAGATTCCCGGCGACGGCGAGCCCCGCCCGGAGCAGTACGGCACGATCGCGGCCAACACCTACGGCACGCCGGGCGGCGACGGCCCCGGGTTTCAGACGAGCATCGTCAACACCGCCCTGCAGCTGGTCCGGCAGGGCACCACCGTCATCATGTGCAACTTCGCCAATCCCGGGCTGATCGTCGCCTACGCGAACCTGATCGGCAACGACCTCGCCCACGCCGGGCGCCGGCCGCTGATCTACACGTACCGCTCGCCGAGCACCCGCAACGAGGCGTACCAGCTGACGATCCTGCCCGGTGCCGGGAACCGGCAGGTGGAGCTGTGCCCGAACGACATCCGCGACGTGTGGCTGTCGGCCGGCGGCGACGACTACAAGGCCAACGAGTTCTTCCAGGCCGCGCCGCAGTGGACCCCGGCGGACAACCTGCATCAGCAGCGGTTCGACCAGGCGGAGCGGCGGCGCCAGAACGCTGAGCCCGCGTATGTCTTCGTCGACGACGTGGACGACGAGGAGGACTACTCCGACGCCGACGGGGTGATCGACCTCAGCGAGCTGCAGGGCGGCGGCCATGTGGAGGTCAGCGAGGACGAGAACGACGTGATGCTGCAGGAGAAGGACGAGGACTACGTGGACAAGTGAGCCGCTGCTCCTGAGATTGATCGATGTAACTTTCACGGGGGCGCGCCGGGTTTCGAAACGTTCCGGCGGTGACCTTGACCATGTTGGAATATGGCTCATAAAGTTCGACTCCGATCGATTTTGGGGGTCGTTCCATGCGCCGTCCGTTGTGGACACTGCTCGCCGCCGCCGTCCTGCTGCCCAGTCTCGTGGCCGTCCCGCCCGCCGTCGCGGTCGCGGTGGCGGCCACGAGCACGTACGAGGCGGAGACCGGTGTCCTGCAAGGGGTCGCCGTCACGAACGCCGTGGCGGGGTACTCCGGCAGCGGGTACGTCACCGGCTTCGACGACCCGGCCGACACCGTCACCATCACCGTCCCGGGCGGGGCGGGCGGGCTGTTCGACCTGACCGTGCGGTACCGGTCGCCGTTCGGGGACAAACAGACCCGCCTGCTGCTCAACGGCGCGCCCGCCGGGGACCTGCTGCTGCCGGGGACCGAGACGTTCGCCGGGGCGAGCGCCGGCCGGGTCCTGCTCGCGGCCGGCGACAACACCGTGGCGCTGCAGAGCAACTGGGGCTGGTACGAGATCGACGCCGTCCAGCTCACCCCGGCCCCGCCGCCGGCGCCGCACCAGGTGACCGGCGCGCTCACCGATCCGGCCGCGACCGCCGAGGCCCGCTCGCTGATGGGCTACCTCGCCGGGCACTACGGCCGGGACCTGCTCTCCGGGCAGCAGGACATGGCCGGCGTGCAGTGGCTGGAGGCCAACGTCGGCAAGGCGCCCGCCATCGCCGGGCTCGACCTGATGGACTACTCGCCCAGCCGCACCGAGCGCGGCGCCACCTCCCAGGCCGTCGAGGAGGCCCTCGCCTGGGACGCCCGGGGCGGCATCACCACGCTCGTCTGGCACTGGAACGCGCCGAGCGGCCTGATCGACCAGCCGGGCAAGGAATGGTGGCGGGGCTTCTACACCGACGCGACCACGTTCGACGTCGCCGCCGCGCTCGCCGACCCCGCGGGGGCCGACCACCGGCTGCTGCTGCGGGACATCGACGCCATCGCCGCGCAGCTGCTGCGCCTGCAGCAGGCCGGCATCCCGGTCCTGTGGCGGCCGCTGCACGAGGCGGAGGGCGGCTGGTTCTGGTGGGGCGCGAAAGGACCGGGCCCGGCGAAGCAGCTGTGGCGGCTGATGTACGACCGGCTGACCCGCCAGCACGGGCTGCACAACCTGATCTGGGTGTGGAACTCGGTGTCGCCGGACTGGTACCCGGGCGACGACGTCGTCGACGTGGTCAGCTTCGACTCCTACCCGCAGGCGGGTGACCACGGCCCGGTCAGCGGCACCTACGACCGGCTGCGCGCCCTCGGCGGCGACCGCAAGCTCGTCGCCCTCGGTGAGGTCGGCTCGATCCCGGACCCGGCGCTGACCCGGGCGTACCGCGCGGACTGGAGCTGGTTCGTCACGTGGGGCGGCGGCTTCCTCACCGACGGGCAGTCCAACTCCCTGGACTTCCTGCGCCGTGTCTACGCCGACCCGAACGTCATCACCCTCGACGAGGTCGGCGACTTCAAGCACCAGACCCGCACCGGGACGATCGGCGCCCCCGGCGGCAGGTGCGTAGACGCGGCCGGCGGCGTCTCCGCCAACGGCACGCCGGTGATCCTGTGGCCCTGCAACGGCACCGCGGCGCAGCGGTGGACCGTCCACAGTGACCGGACGGTCCGCGCGCTGGGCAGATGCCTGGACGTCGTCTCGACCCGCGCGACCGACTGGGGCACCCGGCGGGGGACGCCGGTGCAGCTGTGGGACTGCTGGGGCGGGCCCATGCAGCAGTGGGTGCCGCAGCCGGACGGCAGCCTGCGCAACCCGGCCTCCGGCCGGTGTCTGGACGTGCCGGGCGGCGACACCCGCCCCGGGGTGCGGCTGCAGATCTGGGACTGCAACCACCTGCCGCCGCAGGTGTTCCGCCTGCCGTGACCGTCGTGACCGCTCAGTCGTGACCGCTGTGTCCTGCTGCTTTTTGGAGGAACCGTGCGTGGACTGCCCCGCAGGACCGTCGTCCGGGCCGGTGCGCTCGCCGTGCCGACCGTTGCCGCGCTCGGTGCCGGTACAGCGGCCGCGGCGGCACCGTTGCCGGAGATGACCCGGCCGCTGAACCTGGACAGCACGCCCGACGCCGTCGGCATGTGCTACTCGGTGTGGCTCGGTCTCGCCGTCGGTGTCGGGCAGCCCATCTACGACAACACCGACATCCTGCGGCAGGCGGCGGCGAGCGGGCAGCCGCCGCAGTGGGGGCCGGTGCCGTGGTGGCACCACTGGGGGCGGCCCGCCGGCGGGTACTACCGCAGCGACGACCGGGCCGTGCTGGACCGGCACTTCCAGCAGCTCAGCGACGCCCGGGTCGACTTCATCGTGGTGGACGCCACCAACTGCAGCGGCTACGGCGGCTACGACACCCTGTTCACGCACCCGGTCGACGTCCTGCTCGACCAGATGCGGGTGGCCCGCGGCGCCGGCCGGCGCACCCCGCACGTCGTGTTCTGGGTCGGCAGCTGGGCCAGCTCCGGCGACGCGTCCGCGGTGGCCCGGTTCGTCTGGGACCGGTACTACGCCTCGCACGCCAACGACCACCTCTTCGCCTGGTACCAGGGCAGACCCCTGCTGCTCTTCACCGAGACGCTGCCGCAGCAGGTCGCCGACCGCTTCACGCTGCGCAAGATGTGGGGACTGCAGGGCAGCCTGCCGCAGCGCGAGTGGTCGTTCCTGCAGGCCTACCCGCAGCAGGTGGCGATGGACGGCGGGACCGCCGAGCAGCTGGCCGTGTGCACCGCGCTGCAGCGGTCGTACATGTCGGACCCGGCCACCGCGATCGGCCGCCGCGGCGGCGTGACGCTGCAGGAGCAGTGGCGGCGGGCGTTCCAGGTGCGGCCGAAGGTGACGATCCTGACCTGGTGGAACGAGTGGATCGCGCAGCGGTTCCTGGACGGCAGCGGCAACACCCGGTTCGTCGACAACTACGACTCCGCCTACAGCCGCGACCTGGAGCCGCAGGACCCCGGGCAGGTGGGCGGCAACGGCGACCGGTACCACCGCTGGACGGCGCGCTACATCGCCGCGTACAAGGACCACGCCGCCTTCCCGGAAGGGCTCACCGACACCGGCGGTGGCTGGTCGGCCCTGGTCAACCGGCACTCGGGGAAGGTCCTGGACGTGTCGGAGGTGTCGCAGGCGCCCGGCGCGCGGGTGTGGCAGTGGCACGCCACCGGCGGCGGCAACCAGCAGTGGCGCTTCGTCGACAACGGCGACGGCTGGTCCCGGCTGCAGGTGCAGCACAGCGGCAAGGTCCTCGCGGTCTCCGGCATGTCACAGGCCAACGGGGCCTGGGCGACGCAGTGGGACGACAACGGCACCGCCGATCACCTGTGGCGCCGCATCGACCGCGGCGACGGCTGGTTCGTGCTGCAGAACCGGCACAGCGGCAAGGTCCTGGCCGTCGACGGCATGTCGCTGCAGGACGGCGGCCAGGTCACCCAGTGGGACGACAACGGCACCGCCGACCACCTGTGGCGTCTCACATCCGGATGACCTGCGGCTGGTACGGCTCCTCGAGGTGGGCGACCTGCCGGTCGGTGAGCCGTACGTCCACCGCGGCGACCGCGTCGAGGACGTGCCGCTGCGTGGTGGCACCGACGATCGGCGCGGTCACCCCCGGCCGGCTCAGCAGCCAGGCCAGGCCGACCTGCGCCGGCGGCAGGTCCAGCTCCGCGGCGACCTCGGCCACCCGGCCCAGGATCCGCTCGTCGCCGCGCCCGTACAGCGACGCCTGACGGCCGGCGTCGTCGCCGCTCGCGCGGGCCGTGCCGGTCCCCGCCGACCCGGCGCGGGCGATCAGCCCCCGTGCGAGCGGGCTCCACGGGATGACGCCGACGCCCTGGTCACGGCACAGGGGCAGCATCTCCCGCTCCTCCTCGCGGTAGAGCAGGTTGTAGTGGTTCTGCATCGAGGCGAACCGGGTCCACCCGTGCCCGGCGGCGGTGTGCTGCGCCTTCGCGAACTGCCAGGCGGCCATGCTGGACGCGCCGATGTAGCGGGCCTTGCCGGCGCGGACCACGTCGTGCAGGGCCTCCATCGTCTCCTCGACGGGCGTCCCGTCGTCCCACCGGTGGATCTGGTACAGGTCCACGTGGTCGGTCCCGAGCCGGCGCAGCGACGCGTCGACGGCGGCCAGGATGTGCTTGCGCGACAGCCCGCGGTCGTTCGGTCCGGCGCCCATCGGGAAGTACACCTTCGTGGCGAGCACGTAGTCGTCCCGGCGCGGGAAGATCCTGCCCAGGACCCGCCCGGTCACCTCCTCGCTCGTGCCGCCGGAGTACATGTCGGCGGTGTCGAAGAACGTGACCCCGGCGTCGGCGGCCCGCCGCACGAGCGGCTCGGCGGCGTCCTCGGTGAGCACCCAGTCGCTGCCCTTGCCGGGGTCGCCGAAGCTCATCATCCCGAGACAGATCCTCGAGACCTTCAGCCCTGTCCCGCCCAGCCGCACGTACTGCATCCGTCCCCACCCCCGGTCCCCGAAACGTCGATCACCCCGATCCTATGCGGACGGGCGCGGACACCGCCGGGTTCGGGCCGCCGGTGTCAGTTCGACGGTTCGTACGGGGAAGCGTCGAGCAGCCGGGCCAGGTGGGCGGCGTTCGCGGCGAGGGTCTTCGTCGCGGCGCCCGTGGTGTCGGGCTTCGGGCCGGCGTCGTTGTAGTCGACCTTCCGCATCGCCTCGCCGACCCAGTACGTGCCGCCGGCCGCGGGGATGGTGAAACCGACGTCGTTGAGGGCCTGGAACACCTCGGCGGTCACGTGGTGGGCGCCGTCCTCGTTGCCGACGACCGCGACCACGGCGACCTTGCCGTACGTCAGCAGCCGGCCCTGCCCGTCGGTCTCGGACAGCTCGGCGTCCAGGCGCTCGAGGACCACCTTGCACACCGACGCCGGCTGACCCATCCAGATCGGGGTGGCGACGACGAGGATGTGCGCGTCGAGGAGCTTCGCGCGGATCCGCGGCCAGGCGTCGCCATCGCCCTCGTCGGTCGAGACGCCGAACCGGACGTCGTGGTCGGCGACCCGGATCACCTCGCCGTCCACGTCGTGGTCGGCGAGCGCGGCCAGCACCTCCCGGCCCAGTTGCTCGGAGCTCGACGGCGCGGGGGACCTCTTCAACGAACACACGAGCACGAGCGCGCGGAGGGTCGGCATGACCGCACGTGTACCCGGCCGCCGTCCGGCGAACCAAAATCGGTTGCCGGCGAGGCGCCGGCGGTGCGACGTTGCGGTGTGGACATTCCGGTGCCGGATCGGCGGCTCGTCGACGTCGGGCTCGTGCGGCGGCTGGTGGCCGGGCAGTTCCCGCGGTGGGCGCGGCTGCCGGTGCGGCCCGTCGACCGTAGCGGCTGGGACAACCAGACGTTCCGGCTCGGCGAGCACCTGTCGGTGCGGCTGCCGACCGCCGCGGAGTACGCGCAGGCCGTCCACAAGGAACACCGCTGGCTGGGAGTGCTCGCACCGCAGGTGCCGCTGCCCATCCCGGCCCCGGTGGCGCTCGGCGAGCCGGCGGCCGGGTTCCGCTTCCAGTGGTCGGTCTACGAGTGGATTCCCGGGCAGCCCGCCGGGCCGGACGGCATCGCCGACCTGACCCGGTTCGCGACCGACCTGGCCGGCTTCCTCGTCGCGCTGCGGCACGCGGAGCCGGGCGGCGGCCCCGGACCCGGCCTGCACAACTGGTTCCGCGGCGGCCCGCTGCAGGTGTACGACGCACAGACCCGCCGGGCGATCGACGCGCTCGACGGGCACGTGCCCCGTGCCACGGTGACCGGCATCTGGGAGGCGGCGCTGCGAGCCACCTGGGACGGCCCGCCGGTGTGGTTCCACGGCGACGTGGCGCCCGGCAACCTCCTCGTCCGTGACGGCACCCTGTCGGCGGTCATCGACTTCGGCACCTGCGGCGTCGGTGACCCCGCCTGCGACCTGGCGATCGCCTGGACCCTGTTCTCCGGTGAGAGCCGTGCCGCGTTCCGCGAGGCGGTGGACGTCGACGCCGGGACCTGGGCCCGCGGCCACGGCTGGGCGCTGTGGAAGGCGCTGATCGTCTACGCGGGCGGCGACCCGGCCGCCGCGCGCGTCGTCGACGAGGTGGTCAGCGAGTACTCATCGGGCTGACCGGCCGGCTGCCGGCCCCGCAGCGCGGCAGGTCCGGGTACGAGCCGATCACCTACGGTGCGGACAGGCGGGCGGCGACGGCCGAGCGCAGTTCCGGGAGCCGGTCGTGCAGCAGGCCCGGGCACTGGGTGTTGTTGAAGTCCTTGTGGCCGTAGATCTCGGTGGCCGGGATGCCGTACTGCCGGCAGGTGAAGGCGCAGAACGCGACGAGGCTGTTCCACTGCGCGGCGGGCGGCTGCTCGGTGAGGTAGGTGCCCTCGTTCTCGATGCCGATGGCCTGGTCGTTCTGGCCGACGCAGTGCGCGCCCTGGACCATGGTCTGGCTGTGCAGCAGCGCGTACAGGCTGCCGTGCCGGCCCTCGGTGAGCCAGCCGCCGCGGCTGTTGGTGAAGTGCTGCCCGCTGTCGATCCAGCCGTTGCCGTCCATGTGCAGGTTCTGGATCTCGCGGGAGTCGGCGAAGGCGTGTGCCTGCGAGAAGTCGTTGGAGTTGGCCAGGGCGGTGTGGTGCACCACGATCTTGTTGGGCTTGTGCTGGACGATGGTGAGCGCGCCGGACGGCGGGCGGGCACCCCATGCGCCGCAGCTGGCGATCGAGGGCTGTTCGACGGCGGCGAAGGCGGCGTCGGTGCTGGCGAGCAGCGCCGCGGCGCCGCCGAGCAGGACGGCGCCGCGCAGGGCGCCGCGACGGGTGAGACGAGCCATGCGAGCTCCCGGTGCTAAGTTACCGCTTCCATTGAGGTTCGTAAACTTCCTGCAGCGCGGCACATTACACCTGCTCAGCGGCGTCTGTCTATCGATCTGAGTCACTGCAAATTTCTCGCGGAGTTCGACGGATACCTATTGAAAGTTTCCGACACCCGTGAGCTAATCGGCGAAGCTAAATGCCACAACCCCCTCCCCGGAGCAAGGAGGCACCGTGTCCATCCGACGACTCGGCGCACTGGCGGCGCTGACCCTGGCCACCGCCCTGGTCGCTACCGCCCTCACCGGCAGCCCCGCCTCGGCCGCCACCGTGACCTACGGCCAGGACGTCTCGGGCCACCAGGGCAACGTCAACTGGTCGGCGCAGTGGAGCGCCGGCTCACGGTTCGCGTACATCAAGGCGACCGAGGGCACCTACTACACCAACCCCTACTTCGCCCAGCAGTACAACGGCTCCTACAACGTCGGCATGATCCGGGGCGCGTACCACTTCGCGATCCCGAACGGTGGCGGCGGCGCCGCACAGGCCGACTACTTCGTCGCGCACGGCGGCGGCTGGTCCAAGGACGGCAAGACCCTGCCCGGCGCCCTGGACATCGAGTACAACCCCTACGGCGCGACCTGCTACGGGCTGTCCCAGGCGAGCATGGTCAGCTGGATCCGGGCGTTCCTGAACCAGTACCACACCCGCACCGGCCGCTGGGCGACCATCTACACCACCACCGACTGGTGGGTGACCTGCACCGGCAACTACAGCGGCTTCTGGGCCAACTCGCCGCTGTGGCTCGCCCGGTACAGCAGCAGCCCCGGCACCCTGCCGGCCGGCGCGCCGACGTGGTCGTTCTGGCAGTACTCCAGCACCGGCCCGTTCGCCGGCGACTCCAACCAGTGGAACGGCGCGCTGGACCGCCTCAAGGTCCTGGCCTGCAACGGCCCCTGCTGACGGCGATCAAGATTCCCCGCAGAGCCTGGTGATCCCACCAGAGTTCTGCGGGGAGTCTTGCAGGATGACGACGCACAGCATGCGATTGCCGGACGGCAGGACGGTCTGGAGCCTCAACCGCAGCGAGACCGACTACCTGTACCGGGAGATCTTCACCGACCAGGTCTACCTGCACCCGGACGGCTTCGACCTGCCCGCCGCCCCGGTCGTCGTGGACGCCGGCGCGAACATCGGGCTGTTCAGCCTCTTCGCCGCCGACCGCTGGCCGGGCGCGACCGTGCACGCGTTCGAGCCGGCGCCGGAGGTGTTCGAGGTGCTGCGGCGCAACGCGGCCACGGTGCCCAGCGTCTGGCCCCACCGGGTCGCGCTCGGCGAGTACCCGCACCACACCCAGCTGCGCTACTACCCGCAGTACACGATGATGAGCGGCATCGACGCCGAACCTGAGGCGGACCGGGCGCTGGTGCGCACCTATGTCGAGAACACCTCCGCCGACCTGGAGCCCGAGCTGCGCGCGGTGGTGCTCGGCCGGCTCGACGAGATGCTCGACGGCCGCTTCGAGCAGCGGCTCGTCGACTGCCGGGTCGACACGCTGCCCGGCGTCGTGGCGGCGCACGGGCTCACCCGCATCGACCTGCTGAAGATCGACATCGAGGGCGCCGAGCTGGCCATGCTGCGCGGCATCGACGACGCGACCTGGGGCCTGGTGCGCAACGCCGTCGTCGAGGTGGCCGGTGACCTGGCCCAGGTGGAGAAGCTGTTCGCCGCGAACGGGCTGCGGACCACGACGGTGCAGCTGCCGGAGTACCGGGGGACCGACCTGCACCTGCTCTACGCGACCCGCTGACGCCTCAGCTCTTGCAGCCCGACGAACCGGTCGGTTCGCCGTACTTGACGACCTCCACGGTGACCCGGGTGTCCTTCGCGGCGGCCGTCCCGGCCTTGGGGGACTGCGCCACGACCAGCCAGTTGCGGTCCAGGACCTGCCGCCGCCCCTGCGACGTGTGGTCCTTGGAGTCGCTGGGGTAGCCGGCGGCCTTGAGCTTGTCCTGCGCCTCCTGCAGGTTCATGCACATGACGTCGGGCACCGTCCCGCTGTCCCCGGCGCCGCCCTCGCCGTCCGACGGCTTGCGCACCCGCAGGGTGAGCTCGGTGTTGGCGTGCACGGTGGTGCCCTCGGCGGGCGTCTGCGACGCGACGACCCAGTTCTTCGGGTCGAGGACCCTGCGGTCCTGGCCGGTGTCGTCGACGAGGTGCACGTTGCGCAGGCCGAGCTGGTTGAGCCTGGTCTGCGCGTCCGGCAGCCGGCTGCCCTTGAGGCCGGGCATCTTCGCGTCGAACTGCGACGCCTTCGGCGCGGCCTTGTTGCTCCAGTCGTGCTGCAGCGGGTGCAGTGCGCACGACGCGAACGTGCTCAGCGTCAGGCAGCCGTTGGAGTCGAACTTGACCACGCCCCAGGTGATCGCGGCGAGCGCCACCCACTCGAAGACCCCGCCGAGCAGCTGTGCGCCGACGAGCCGGCCGCCCGCGCCGAGCATGAACGGCGGGTCGGCGACGACCGGGTAGGCGACCCCGGCGGCCCGGTGCTCGACGACCAGGCGGACGGTGCCGCCGTGCACCTCGTAGTGCGACGGGACGAGCTTGCCCTTGGCGTCGTACGCCCACGACGGCGGGACCGCGCCGACGGTCTTGTCCTTCGAGCGCAGCACGACGCCGCCGTGGGCGAGCTGCGCGGTGGCGCCGGAGACGGTGGTGTCGAACGACGTCGGCGCGCTCGCGTCCTTCACGACGTAGAAGATGCGCGCGGCGTCCGGGGCGAGGAGCTGCTCGGCGACGTCGGTGCCGGCGACGGCGTCGCGGAAGACGACGACGCCCTTGGCCGCGGTGCCGCCGCTGCCCTTCCCCGTGCTGCGGGCGGTGAGCGTGACACCGCCGTCGCGCAGGACGAGGCCCTGGCCGAGGTCGTCGGTGACGCGCGAGGACGTCGAGCGCTGCGAGACCGACAGGCTGTGCTCGTCGGCCTTGACCGGCCGGTCGCCGGACTGGTCGAGCACGTCGGCGAAACTCCGTGGTGGCTTCGCATACGCCGGGACGCCGGTGGTCGCCTCACCCTTCTCGGGGGTGCAGGCGGAGGTGGCGGCGAGCGCCAAGCACAGGGCAACGGTCAGGAATCGACGTGTCTCGCTGCGACCCATGAACGCAGTGTGCCTGACGCCCGCCACACACGGCTACAGTGTGCGCACGTACGGGTGGTGCCTTCTGGTGAAAGCACCAGACCCTCAAGACGTGGCGGCCGCCTTCAGCGCGTCGGCCCGCTCGGTGCTCTCCCACGTGAACTGCGGCAGCTCCCGGCCGAAGTGCCCGTAGGCGGCGGACTCACGGTAGATCGGCCGCAGCAGGTCCAGGTCCCGCACGATCGCGGCCGGCCGCAGGTCGAACACCTGCCGGATGGCGGCCTCGATCCGCTCGACCGGGACGGTCTCGGTGCCGAACGTCTCCACGAACGTGCTCACCGGCTGGGCGGTGCCGATGGCGTAGGCGACCTGCACCTCGCACCGCTCGGCCAGCCCGGCGGCCACCACGTTCTTGGCGACCCAGCGCATCGCGTACGCCGCGGACCGGTCGACCTTCGACGGGTCCTTGCCGGAGAACGCGCCGCCGCCGTGCCGGGCGTAACCGCCGTAGGTGTCGACGATGATCTTGCGGCCGGTCAGGCCGGCGTCGCCCATCGGACCGCCGACCTCGAAGCGGCCGGTCGGGTTGACCAGCAGGCGGTAGCCCTCGTGCTCCAGGCCCAGCGCCCGCAGCTCCGGGTCGACGACGTTGGCCTTGATCTCCGGGGTGAGCAGCCCGTCGAGGTCGACGTCGCCGGCGTGCTGGGTGGACACCACGATCGTGTCGACCCGGACCGGCCGGTGCCCGTCGTATTCGACGGTGACCTGGGTCTTGCCGTCGGGCCGCAGGTACGGCATGGTGCCGTCCTTGCGCACCGCGGCCAGCCGCCGGGCGAGCCGGTGCGCCAGGGCGATCGGCAGCGGCATCAGCTCCGGCGTCTCCGTGCACGCGAAGCCGAACATCATGCCCTGGTCGCCGGCGCCCTGCCCGTCGAGCTCGTCGGCGGCGTCGCCGGTCCGCCGCTCCAGGGCCGTGTCGACGCCCTGCGCGATGTCGGGCGACTGCGCGTCCAGGGACACGCTGACGCCGCAGGAGGCGCCGTCGAAGCCCTTCACGGACGAGTCGTAGCCGATGCCGAGGATGACGTCCCGCACGATCGCCGGGATGTCGGCGTACCCGGACGTGGTCACCTCACCCGCGAGGTGGACCTGGCCGGTGGTGATGAGGGTCTCGACCGCGACCCGGCTGTGCGGGTCCTGGGCGAGCAGCGCGTCGAGGACGCCGTCGCTGATCTGGTCGGCGATCTTGTCCGGGTGACCTTCGGTGACCGACTCGGACGTGAACAGTCGTCTGGTCATGCAATCTCCTTGGGAGGGGACCGACAATGTGAGGTGCCGGGGGGTCAGGAGGGCAGTTCGACGACGAGGGCCGCGTAGGACAGCCCGGCGCCGAAGCCGGTCAGCAGGGCGGGCCCTGCCGGTGGGGGCGCGTCGCCGGTCAGCATGGCGTGCAGCGCGAGCGGGATCGACGCCGCCGACGTGTTGCCGGTCAACACGACGTCCCGGGCGACCCGCACGGAGCCGGGCAGCTTCAGCGCGGACGCGAGCTTGTCGATGATGCGCAGGTTGGCCTGGTGCGGCACGAACGCGACCAGGTCGGTCACGTCGAGCCCGGCCGCGTCGACGGCGGCGCGGGCGGTCGGCGCCACCTGCTGGATCGCCCAGCGGAACACCTCCTGCCCGGCCATCCGCATCGTCGGCCAGTAGTCGGGCTTGTCACGGACCGCGAGCCACGAGTCGGTGTGCGCGATGAGACCGCTGCGGGCGCCGTCGGAACCCCAGACGACCGGCCCGATGCCCGGACTGGTGGCGGGGCCGAGGAGCACCGCACCGGCGCCGTCGCCGAACAGGAACGCGGTGGAGCGGTCCCGCGGGTCGATGATGTCGGTCATCCGCTCCGCGCCGATGACCAGCGTGTACCCCGCCGTGCCGGCCCGCACGAGCGCGTCGGCGACGGCGAGACCGTGGCAGAACCCGGAGCAGGCGGCGCCGACATCGAGCGCGGCGGCGGCCACGGCACCGGCCCGGTGCGCGATCTCCGGCGCGATCGGCGGCGACTGCTGCAGGTTGGACATCGACGCGACGATCACCGTGTCGACCCGCTCCGCGGGGACCCCGGCGAACGCGAGGGCGTCCCTGGCGGCGGCGGCCGCCATGCTCGCGATGGTCTCGTCCGGCCGCGCGTGGCGGCGCGAGACGATCCCGGACCGTTGCCGGATCCACTCGTCCGAGGAGTCGATCGGCCCGCAGACCTCGTCGTTGCTCACCACTCGGTCGGGCCGGTAGGCGCCGATCCCGAGCAGCCGGGTGCCACCCGGAGGACGGTTGGTCAGGACGACAGGCATGCGGCTCCTCGATTGCTGCGGACGGCTGGTGCGGCGGGTCAGGCCGGCGCGGTTGCGCGGTTGCCCGTCGCGGGGCGGGGCCGCGGGCGGGGATCATGACCCGCCCGCGTGCCCTCCAGTGTGTCCGGTGCCGCTTCGCCGAGCTCGGCGGGTGCGTCCGGCAGCAGGTCGGCGTCGTGCACGCCCATCCCGTCCTCGATGCGGTCGGCGATCTCCATGCACCAGTCCGCCTCGCACTCGAACCACCGCAGGGCCCGCTCCAGCTGCCAGTCGACGTGCTCGGGCCGGCCGACGGCGCCGTCGTCGAGGTCGCGGCGCTGCTGGTCGGCGAACGACCAGAGGATCCCGGCGCGGGTGCGCAGCGCCCGGATCGCCTCGGCGCGGGGCAGCGACGGCAGGAACGACAGCGCCGACAGGAACGGGTCGCTGGGCAGCTGGTACTGCCACCAGTACCGCCGCAGCAGCACCCGGAACTCGCGCACCCCGGCCGGGGTGGTCCGGTAGGTGGTGCGCTCGGGCCGGCCGCCGTTGCGCTCCGTCTCCACCGGCTCGAGCAGGCCCTCCTGCGTGAGCTTGCGCAGTGCGTGGTAAACCGATCCCGCGGGGACGCTCATCGCTGGTCTTCCGTCGTACGCCAACAGGCCGCGGCGGATGTCATGACCGTGCACGGGCTGGAGCGATGACACCAGGCCGAGCACCATGAGTCGCATGGTCGACACCGGCGGAGCATAGCCAGCGATCCGGCCCGTCCGACGGGATTCCGGGACAGACCACACAACGTGTGGCATGGCGCCAGACTGTGATCATTTGCCGGCGGGAGTGACGTGCCTGGCCCGCAGCGGGGTGAGCAGCCCGGCGGCGACCACCGCCAGGAACGATACCCCCACCGCGATCAGCGGCCCGTGCACCCCCACGGTCGCCACCGCGGCGGTGAGCACCAGGGCGCCGACCGGCCCGAACGCGTGGTGGACCATCCAGAACCCGGCGGTCACCCGGCCGAGCAGATGATCAGGGGTCACGGTCTGGCGCAGCGAGGCCGAGCTGATCGCGGCCATCGTCTCCCCGAACGCGAACGCCACCGCCGCGACCAGCACCACCACCAGGTTGAACACGAGCCCCGCGGCGAGGATGGCGACCCCGCACGCGAGGTACGCGGCCAGCCACGCCGGGCCGAAGCCCATCCGGCGGCGGACCGCCGGGGTGATCACCGCGGCCACGATCGAGCCGACGCTGGCCGCGCCGAGCAGGGCGCCGACGATCCGGTCGCCCTGGCCGAGGTCGTGCCGCACGTAGTAGATGAAGACGTCGACCAGGCCCAGACTGAGGAAGGTCACCGGGGTGTACAGCAGGGTGATGGCCCGCAGCACCGGCGTCCGCCACAGGAACCGCACCCCGACGGCCAGGTCCCGCCACACGGCCTTCGGCCCGGCGGCCGCCGCGGGCTCGCCGGCCGCCGGGTCCGGGTCGCCGGTCGGCGGGCGCAGCCGGATCAGCAGCAGCCCCACCACGGACACGCCGAACGTCGCGGCGTCCACGGCGATCGCGGTCACCGGCCCGGCCAGCCCCGCGATCAGCCCCGCCGCCATCGGCCCGAGCACGTAACCGGCGCCGTAGGTGGCCTGCAGCCGGCTGTTCGCGGCGGTGATCTGCTCCCGCGCGACGATGTTCGGCACCGCCGCGGAGCAGGCCACGTCGAAGACCATCTGGAACACGGCCGCCGCCGCGATCACCGGATACAGCAGCCAGACGTGCTCGCCGGCCGTCCACCACACCGCCGGCACGGTCGCGTACAGCAGCAGCCGGGCGAGGTCGCACCAGATCATCAGCCGCCGCCGGTCGACCCGGTCGACGAGGACGCCCGCGAACAGGCCGCTGGCGACGGTGCCGGCCCCGGACAGACCGGTGATCAGCCCCATCTGCGCCACCGAGCCGGTCGCGTGCAGCACCAGCAGCGGGATCGCGACGAGCGAGAACGAGCTGCCGAGCGTCGAGAGGGCCTGCACAGCCCAGAAGATGCCGAAGTCGCGGTTGCGCCGCAGTGGCACCGGCTGGAGCACGTCGATCCCGGACACAGTCATTCGGCGCGCCTCGCCCGTCCCCGTCGGCAGCTGTCGGGGGCTGACGATACCGTCGCCGCGGGCCGGGCAGGGCCTTCCGCGGCGATGCGGGGGACCGGACTGGCGATTCGCCTAGTGCTGCCGCCGGTGTCTTGAGCGGGTCCGCCGAGCTGCGGTCTGATGGCCGCATCGTGTTCCCGCCGGGCCGGGGTGACGCCCCGGCGGGGCACGAGGGGTGCCAGGCCGGTCACCTGCTCCGTGCGGTGGTCGGCCGAGCCGTGTCCTCGCCGGCGGCGCCACGCGACGAGCTGCGCCGGCCTGTGCCGCGGCCTAGCAATTTCCCAAGCTCGGAGCCGTTCCAATGGTCCTGGTCGGCGGTGCCGCACGCCGGGCGACCTTCCCAAACGACACGCACCGAGCGGCACGGCACAGGAGGCCTACGTGATCACAGCCGGGCTCAAATTCACCCAGAGCGGCGGGATCGCCCTGATCGACGGCGACCGGCTCGAGTTCAACATCGAGATGCAGAAGCTCGACAACAACTCCCGATACAGCAACTTCGACGACCTGCAGCTGGTGCCGCGGATCCTCGCCGACTACGGCTACCAGGTGTCCGACGTGGACCACTGGGTCGTCGACGGCTGGGACGGCGCCCGCAACGGGCACATCAAGGTGCAGACCGTCGCCGGGGCCGTCGACCTGACCGTCGCGCCCTACCGGGAGACGCCCGCGGTGCCCGACCCGGGCCGCCCCGCCCACCGCGGCGAGCTCAACATCGACGGCACCGTGCGCCCGTTCACCAGCTTCGTGCACGTCGCCAGCCACCTGTCGGTCGCCTACAGCACCAGCCCGTTCGCCGTCCGGCAGGAGCCGTCGATGGTGCTCGTCTGGGACGGCGGCTGCTTCCCCCGGCTGTACTGCGTCGACGGCCAGGGCCGCATCGAGCCCGGCGGCGAGGTCTTCCCGCTGATCGGCCACACGTATTCGATGGCGTCGCAGCACTGGGGTCCCTACGCGCGGCGGGACAAGTCCCGCAACGTCGACGACCTGTCGGTGGCCGGCAAACTGATGGCGTACATCGCCTACGGCACGGCGAACGACGCGGTGAAGGGCATCCTCGCGGAGCGGTTCCACGAGCACTTCGAGGCCGACACCGAGCGGGTCCGGCAGTACCGCGCCGCCATCATCGGCTGCGGCAGCAACGGCGAGCCGTCGCACGGCTACGTCCACGCGTTCCTGACCGACGTCGCCGCCGACGTGGCCCGCATCGGCGTCGGCGACGACGACGTGCTCGCCACCGTCCACCAGTTCCTCGAGGAACTGCTGATGGAGCGGGTCACGGCGAAGATCCGGGCATGGAAGGGCGACTCGCCCTGGAACCTGTGCTTCGCCGGCGGCTGCGCGCTGAACATCAAGTGGAACAGCGCGCTGCGCGGCCACCCGATGATCAAGGCGATGTGGGTGCCGCCGTTCCCGGACGACTCGGGCTCGGCGATCGGCACGGCGTGCGCGCACCTCGGCGTCACCGGCGGCCTGCGCGCCATCGACTGGCACGTGCGCTCCGGCCCGCGCCTGCAGCCCACGCCGCAGATCCCGGACGGCTGGTCCGCGTCGCCGTGCACCCCGGCGGAGCTGGGCCGGCTGCTGCACACCACCGGCGCGCCGGTCGTGGTCCTCAACGGCCGTGCCGAGCTCGGCCCGCGTGCCCTCGGCGGCCGCAGCATCCTCGCCGCCCCGGTGGACCCGGCGATGAAGGACAAGCTCAACGACATCAAGCGGCGCGAGCCGTTCCGCCCGGTGGCGCCGATCTGCCTGGAGGAGCACGCTCCGGAGATCTTCTCGCCGGGGACGCCCGACCCGTACATGCTGTTCGAGCACGACGTGCGGCCCGCCTGGGTCGACCGCATCCCGGCGGTGCTGCACCTGGACGGCACCGCGCGGCTGCAGACCGTGAGCCCCGCGACGGACCCCGACCTGACCGAGATCCTGCGGGCGTACCACGAGGTCAGCGGCGTCCCGGTGCTGTGCAACACGAGCGCCAACTTCAACGGCAGCGGCTTCTTCCCCGACGTCGCCACCGCGATCGGCTGGGACAAGGTCGACATGGTGTGGGAAGAGGGCACGCTGTACCGGCGGGCCACGTGACCGCGCCGCCCGCGCTGCTGCCGCCCGTGCCGTCGCCGGACCCGCTGGACTCCGCGGACTCCCTGGACTCCCTGGACTCTCTGGACTCCCTGGACGATGCGGCCCTGCGGCACGCCGCCCAGCTGCTGGACGAGCTGCGGGGGGTCGTGCAGGTCGCCAGGTGCAGCGGCGCCGGGCGGGTCGGCCGCATCGAGGACGCCCTCGCCCAGGCGCGCGCCGTGTCCGCGACGCTGCGCACCGCCCTGATCAGTGCCCGGGACCGGTCCGCCACCCCCTCGGACTGACCGCACCGGCGCACGACGAAAGGGCCGGCACCCCCTTCCTCCGGGGGGTGCCGGCCCTTTCGGCCTGCTCAGGCGGTGTGCGCCGGGACGGACTCGCGCAGGCTGCGCGGACGCAGGTCGGTCCACACCTCACCGATGCGGGCGAGGCAGGCGGCGCGGCTGCCGATCGTGCCCTCGTCGCGCCAGCCCGGCGGGTTCATCATGTCCGAGGGCATGATGGAGTACTGCTCCTCGTCGTTGCGCACGACCCGGAAAGCGTCGTTCATCCTCGGGATCCTCCTCAGACCGCCGCGACGGCGGCGTCGTCTTCCACGGGCGCGGTCAGCTCGGCGATCAGCGCCGCCTCCACGACCGCGGCGAACGCGCCGGCGGTCTGGTGATCGAGGACCGCGCGGACCGGCACGTCGATCTCCAGGGTCGCCTTCATGCGGGCGATGAGCTGGGTGATGAGCAGCGAGTGGCCGCCGAGGTCGAAGAAGTTGTCGTCGAGCCCGACCTGGTCGACCTCCAGCAGCTCCGCCCAGGTCGCGGCGATCGCCTTCTCGGCCGCCGTCGACGGCGCCACGTACGGCGGGCGGGCCGGCCCGTCCTCGCCGGGCTCGGGCAGGGCCCGCCGGTCCAGCTTCCCGTTGGCGGTCACCGGCAGCTCGTCCAGGGTGATCACGTGCGCCGGCACCATGTACGCGGGCAGCAGCGTGGCGACGTGCTCGCGGACGTCGCGCGGGTCCGGGTAGAGGCCCGGCTCCGGCACCACGTAGGCGACGAGCTGCGCGCCGGCGCGGGCGCCGTGGACCGTGGCGACGGCGGTCGCGATCCCGGGCAGCGTCGCCAGGGCCGCCTCGACCTCGCCGAGCTCGATGCGGAAGCCGCGGACCTTGACCTGCTGGTCCTGGCGGCCGAGGAACTCGATGGTGCCGTCCGCCCAGTACCTGGCCCGGTCGCCGGTGCGGTAGAGCCGCGCGCCGGGCCGCCCCGACAGGTGGTCGGGGATGAACTTCGCCGCGGTGAGCTCGGCGTCGCCGTGGTAGCCGAGCGCCAGGCAGTCGCCGCCGATGTACAGGTCGCCGGGCGCGCCGACCGGGGCGGGACGCAGCGCGGCGTCCAGCACGTAGTAGTGGGCGTTGGCGATGGGGCGGCCGTAGGGCACGCTCGTCCACGCCGGGTCGACGGCACCGACGGGGAACGAGTTGGACCAGATCGCGGCCTCGGTCGCCCCGCCGAGCGCGACGACCTCGCAGCCGGGGAACGCGCCGCGCACGGCGTCGGGCAGCGTCAGCGGCACCCAGTCGCCGCTGAGGAACACCAGGCGCAGCCGGCTCTCGGTGCTCGCCGCGCGCAGCGCGAACAGCGGCTCCAGCTGCTGCAGGGCGGCCGGCGCGGAGTCCCAGAAGGTGATCGGCTCACTGTCCAGGATGGACAGCAGTCGCTGCGGGTCGCGCACCTCGGCGTCCGAGGCGACCCGGATGCTGCCACCCGCGGCGAGGACGCCGAAGACGTCGTACACCGACAGGTCGAAGCCGAGCGAGGTGATGAACAGGACCCGGTCGGCGGGACCCATCGCGTGCGTCTCGTTGACCCAGTCGATGAGGTTCACCACCGGGGCGTGCGTCAGCACGACACCCTTCGGGGTGCCGGTCGAGCCGGACGTGAAGATGACGTAGGCGATGTCGGTGTCGCGGGCGGGTCGCGGCGTGGCGTCGGCCTCGGCGAGCCCCCAGCTGCCGGCGGGTCCCTGATCGGGGGCGCCGAGCCACAGCACCTCACGGACCGTGGGCACGGGCTCGGTCACGGCGCGCACCGTGGCCAGCGCGGCGGGATCGGTCAGCACGACCGGCACGCGCAGCGTCTGCAGCAGCCCCCGGATGCGTTCCACCGGCTGTGCCGGGTCCATGGGGGCGTAGGCGGCGCCGGCCTTGAGCACGCCGAGCAGCGCCACCACCGTCTGCACGGTCCGGGACAGGTGCAGGGCGACGTAGTCGCCGGGGCCGACGCCGGCGGCGGCGAGGCGGCGGGCGAGGCGGCCGGCGGCGGCGTCGAGCTCGGCGTAGGTCAGCCGGTCGGCGCCCTGCAGCACGGCGACCGCGTCGGGGGTCAGCGCGGCCTGCCGCTCGAACAGCTCGTGGATGCGCCGGCCGGGCTCCCGGGGGGTGCCGGTGGCGTTCCACTGCCGGACCGCTCGGTGCAGCTCGAACTGCGACTGCGGGCCGACGTCCCGCAGCCGCGCGGTGACCGGCGCGGCGGCGATCGCGGCGAGGAGCTGGCTGGCGTGCACCAGCAGCAGCCGCACGTCGTCCTCGGTGAGCAGGTCGGCGGGCGCGCTCAGGCGCAGCCGCGCTTCGGTGCCGTCCAGGTCGACCTGCAGCTGCACCAGGTCCACCGGGTCCGGGCCGGGGGCGCCGCAGCGCACGAGGGTGTCGAAGAGCGGGACGTCGGCGGCGACCCCGGACGCGTCGGCGAGCTGCTCCGCGGGGAGCCCGGCGTGCTGGACGTTGGCGGTGTACTGCCCGGCCGCGTCCCGCAGGTGCGCCGACAGCAGCCGGGCCGGGACGGGCCTGACCCGCACCGGCACCGCGTCGGTGGTGTCGCCGTCGACGAGCGCGCCGTGCACGACGTCGTCGGTGCCGGACTGCACGGCCAGCAGCAGCCCCCACGCGGCCACGACGAGGTCCTGCGGGCGCAGCCCGGTGCGGTCCGCGACGGCGGCGAGCGCGGCGGTCTGCGCGGCGTCCCAGCCGATCGACGCGGCGTGCACCGTCCCGGCGGGCCGGTGCGCCGAGCGCCGCGGCGTCAGCCTGGTCGGCTCCTCGAAGTCCTGCAGGAGGTCCCGCCAGTATTGCGAAGCGGTGGGCAACATCAGTCAGTCTCCTCGTCGTCCGTCAGTTTCCTCAGGCCGGTGGCGATGCCGAGCAGGGGATCGAGCACGACCGGCCCCCCGCCGTGCGTCCGCGTCCAGCGGGTGACCAGGTGCATCTCGGTGCAGCCGGCGATGACGCCCTGACAGTCGAAGCGGTCCGCCAGGCGCTGGAACCGGTCCGCCAGCGCGGCGCTGACCGGTTCGCGTTTCAGCCGGTAGAGCAGGTAGTGGATCTCGTCCTGGGCGTCCGGCGGCGGCAGCACGACCCGGTGCGCGACCGCCGCCCAGTGCGGCGAACGCTCGAAGGTGCGCACCTTGCGGGTGCCGGTCGTGGCCAGCATCAGGAAGCGTCCCTCGCCGGCCACGTCCAGCTCGGCGAAGACCGCGTCGACGACGGAGATCAGCCGGTCCCGCAGGTCCGGGGCGAGCCGGTCGACCAGGTGGTGGGCGGTGACGCAGGTCATCACGACCCGGGTCGCGCCGAGCCGCACGAGGGCCTCGATGCGGTCGGAGACCAGCCGGGTCAGCTCCTCGGTGCGGCCGGACAGGATCGCCTCGGTCCGGTCCGGCATCGCCGGGTCCGAGTCGAGCAGGCAGCGCGGCAGCTGCTGCTCCGCCGTCGGGGCGACCTGCTCGACCGCGACCTCATAGACGGTCTGCAGGAAGGCCGCCGAGGCGAGCGGCCCCATGCCCCCGAGAATGCCGAGGACGGCGGGTGCCGCCTTCACCACAGGGTGTGCAGGCAGGCGAGGAGGCTGCGGGCCTCGACGTTGAGGCAGTTGCCGAAGCGCAGCAGCGTCATCAGCTGGTGGACGGTGAGCCACATGAAGTTCGGCGGCGGCGTCGCCGGGAACGTGTCCTCGACCTCGATGATCTGGTAGCGGTTGAGCGCGTGCAGGAAGCGGCCGCCCTCCTCCGACAGCATCGTGTCGAAGCGGATCTGCCGCTGCGGCGCGTCCAGCACGTAGTCCAGGAACTGGGGCCGGTGCGCGGTCGGCAGCGTCCGGAACGTCTGCGGCGTGCAGTGCACCGTCGGCGCGGCCTCCACGATGTCCAGCGCACCGGCGGCCGGCCGGGCCTGCAGCAGCACGTGCAGCACGCCGTCGATCCGCCGGACCAGGAACGCGAGCAGGCCCGGCGCCGCGGGCCGCAGCAGCGGCTGCATCCACGCGCCGACCTCGCGGTCCTTGGCCCGCACGTCGACGCCCACGATGCTGAAGTAGCCGCCGTTGACGTGGGCGATCTCGTCGGTGCCGCGGTGCCAGCCGGCGGTGTCCAGCAGCGGGATGCGGCGCTGGGTCAGCTCGAAGCGGGCCTTGTTCTCCGTCAGCCAGCTGATCGCGTCGGTCACCGTGTGCACGGTCGACGCCTCCGGGTCCACGGACCGGATCAGCGCGGCGCGGAACGGGTCCTCGCCGCCGGTGCCGTCGGGCCGGGCGAACGGCATGATGGACAGCACGGTCCGGGCGTCCATGTTGACGACGTCGTCGAGCTGCAGCAGCTCCTGCACCTGGCCGACGGTCATCCAGCAGAAGCCGGGCAGGACCTCCACGTCGTCCTCGGCCGCCGCCTCCACGACGATGTTGCGGTTGCGCTTGTGCAGGAACCAGCCGCCCTGCTCCGACTGCAGCGAGTCGGCGACCACCCGGCCGCGGCGGGGCGCGACGAAGTGCTCCAGGTAGGGGATCGCGCGGCCCTGGTGCACCCGCATGTAGTTGCTGCGGGTGGCCTGCACGGTCGGGGAGAGCTGCACCAGGTTGCGGTTGCCGGGCTCCATCTTCGCCTGCATCAGGCAGTGCAGGACCCCGTCGAACTCCTTGACCAGGATGCCGAGGATGCCGATCTCGCGCTGCACGATGATCGGCTGCGTCCACGTCGGCACACGGAACGGCCGCAGGCCGACCTCGAGACCCTCGATGGTGAAGAACCGTCCACTGTGGTGCACCAGGTTGCCGGTGTCGTCGGTGAAGCGCCAGCCCTGCAGCTTGTCGAAGGGGACGCGTTCCACGGCGTACGCCTGCAGCTCCCGCTGCTCGGCCAGCCACTGCAGGCACTGTGCGGCGGTCAGGAAACGGCCCTCGGCGCCCGCCGACGCGGTGAACCGCTCGGCGAGCGCCAGGCCGCCGGCTCCGGCGGGCACCCGGCTCCGGTCGAGCAGTGAAGACAGTGAGTTCATGCGCCACCTCCCGGGCCCGCGGCCGCACGGCTGCGGGGCATGGCGCGGCGACCGGCTCCACCACGCCGATCGCACGCTACGACGCCTGCGGTGGCGTGGCAGCGGATGCACAGCACTACTGGTCGTCTTCACAGTCTTGGCCCCGCATCTCGGCCTGCTCTAAGGAATCCACCAGCGCGGACGGTGTTAGAAACGGACCGAACCGGCGGCACCGAAGCGAGGACTGTGTGATGAGCATGAACGTTCGGAAGCCGGTGTCCGCCAGTGACCGGTGGTGGCTCGCGCACCCCGACACGATCTCGCCGGTCATCCAGACCGTCGTGGAAGGCGCCGGGTCGATCGACGCCGACGCCCTGCGGGCCGCCGTCACCACGGTCGCCGCAGCCTGCCCCGACACGGCCCTGCGGTACACCCGCAAGGCCTGGCTCGCCGGCGGCACCCCGCCGCGGGTCCGGGTGGTCGGCGACCTCGGGCACGGTCCCGCGGACGGGACCGGCGTCGTGGACGTCGACGAGTTGCACGACCCGCTGCCGACACCCGACGGCGCCTGGTGCGAGGTGCTGTACTGCCCCGGCGACCCGGCCGCCGTCGTGTTCCGCGCCTCCCACGCCGTCATGGACTGGCCCGGGATGGCGCTGTGGATCGCCGACGTCTTCCGGGCGTTGCGCGGCGAGGCGCCGCTCGGCGCGCCCGACGACCTCACCGAGGACGGCATCTTCGACCGCTTCCCGGCGCCGGCGGAGAAGCCGCCGAACCCGAAGATCGAGTGGACCTCGCCCCTCGGCCAGCCGAGCGGCCCGAAGCGCACCGCCTGGGCCCGGCGCACCGTCGACGGGTACCACCGCGGACTCGTCGCGCAGGTCGCCGCCGCGCTCACCGCCGCCTACGAGCTGCCCGCGGCCCGCTTCGCCGTCGCGTTCGACATGCGCCGGCACGTCCCCGGCGTCCGCAGCACCGGCAACCTGTCGCAGGTCGAGCTGTTCGACTGCACCGCCGGCGAGCCGTGGGAGGCGTTCCACGAGCGGGTCCTCACCGCGATGGCCGAGGGCCGCGAGGTCAGCGGGCGCATCGACTCGGGGCTGCTGAAGCTGCCCAGGCCGATTCTGCGCACGATGGTCAAGGCGATGGAGAAGAGCCCGCCGGACAAGCGCCGCTACGCGTCCGCCACCGTCCTGGCGCACCTCGGCCGGATCGAGCCCGAGTCGCTGTGCACCGACGGGTTCGCCGCGCGCACCCTGTACCCGGTGCCGCTGCTCACCGCCGCGAGCCCACCGGACCTCAACCTGGTGGAGTGCGGCGGCCGCACCGAGCTGACCCTGACGTGGCGCGACGGCGACGGCGCGGCCGAGCGGATGGGTGCGGTCCTCGACGCCGTCGCCGAGGCCCTGTCGCCGCGCCGGACCCGCGAGTGGGACGGCAACGCGACCGGCACGGCCGCGAACCCGGCGACGGTCGTGCAGCGGATGCGGCAGGTCGTCGCGGAGCGCCCCGGCGCCGAGGCGGTGCGCTGGCCCGGCGGCTCGCTGACCTTCGCCGACCTCGACGCCCGCTCCGAGGTGGTCGCGGCCCGGCTGCGGGAGCTCGGGATCGGCCGCGACGACGTCGTCGGCCTGCTCGCCGACCGCTCGATGTGGGCGATCGTCGGCATGTGGGGCGCGCTGAAGGCCGGCGCCGCCTACCTGCCGCTGGACGTGCAGCACCCCGACGCCCGCCTGGCCGGCCTGCTCACCGACGCGGGCGCGCGGGTCTGCCTGGTCCAGGACGACTACGCCGAGCGGTCCGTCGCCGGTCCCGCCTGCACCGTCGTGCTGCTCGGCGAGCTGGCCACCGAAGGGGTCCCGGCGGTCGGTGTCACCCCGGCGCCCGGCGACCTGGCGTACGTCATCTACACGTCCGGCTCGACCGGCCGGCCGAAGGGCGTGGAGATCGAGCACGCCGCCATCGCCAACTACGTCGACTGGACCACCACCCGGTTCGGCTGCGGCCCGGACACCGCCTTCGCCGTGTTCACCTCCCTCGCGTTCGACCTGTCCAACACCGCGCTGTTCACGCCGATGCTGGCCGGCGGCACGCTGGTGCTCGTCCCGGACGAGCCGAACCACCTCACGCTGCGGCACCTCCTGGAGCACTCGGGCGCCGACACGCTGTCGCTGACCCCGTCGCACCTGGACCTCATCGGCCAGCTCGACCTGCGCCCGGCCGGGTTCAGGACCCTGGTCGTCGTCGGTGAGCAGCTGCGCTCCCCGGTCGCCGCGCGGGCCCGGGCGATGTTCGGACCCGGCTGCCGCATCCTCAACATGTACGGCCCGACGGAGGCGACCGTCGGGCTCACCCTGCACGAGTGCGCCGACGCCGACGACGCGGCCCCGGCGGTGCCGATCGGCGTGCCGATGGACAACTGCACCATCCACCTGCTCGACCCGCAGCGCCGGTTCGTCGCCGCCGGGGAGCCCGGCGAGATGTACCTCGGCGGCGCCCAGCTGGCCCGCGGTTACCGCAACCGGCCCGACCTCACCCGCGAACGCTTCGTGTACCTCGCCGACGGCACCAGGGTCTACCGCACCGGCGACCTCGCCAAGGTCCGGACCGACGGTGAGCTCGAGTTCATCGGCCGCGCCGACGACCAGGTCAAGGTCAACGGCTACCGGATCGAGCCGGCCGAGATCGCCCACGTGCTGCAGCGGCACCCCGCGGTGCGGGCCGCGGTCGTCGTCGCGCGGACCCGCCCCGGTGCCGAGCACAAGCAGCTCTACGGCTACGTGGTCCTCAAGCCCGGCGCCGAGGCGGCCGACTGGGACACGTTCCTCGGCGAGCACCTGCCGCGGTACATGGTGCCGAGCGCCACGACGGTCATCGACGCCGTGCCGCACAACGCCAACGGCAAGGTCGACGTGGCCGCGCTGCCCGACCCGCACGCCGGCAGCGGCAGCACCGGCAGCACCGGGTCGCCCGCCGCGGGCACCGGCGACGAGGTGCGGCTGGCCGTCGCCCGCGTCTGGGCCTCGACGCTCGGCCTCGACGCGGCCCGCCTCGACGAGGCCGCCGACTTCCACCACCTCGGCGGCAACTCCGTGCAGCTGCTGGCGATGCTCGCCGGGGTGTGCCGCGACGTCGTCGGCGCCGGCGCCGAGCGGACGTTCATGGCGGAGCTCGGCAGCATCATCCGCGAACCGACCCTGGAGCGGGTCAGCGACATCGCCCGCCAGGCCCGAGACGGGGCACCGGTGGCGGTGCCCGCGGCCGGCTGACGAGGGCCGGCCGGATCAACCCATCAGCACGACCCGGGGAGGCACCATGACCGCACTGACGCTCAGCCGTGACAACGCCAGGGGTGCCTACGTGCTCACCGGGCCCGACGGGACCGTCCTGGGCTCCCTCGCCGCCGACCGGCGCGTGCGCCACGGCGAGGTCGGCACCGCGGCGGGCACCACCGCCGTGCACAGCGGCGGCATGCGCCGCCGGTCGGCGTGCGCCGGTGCCGAGCAGGCGCCGGTCCTGCGCCTGGACACCACCGCCGCCCTGGTCCCCGGCCTGCCGGACGCGCGGTGGGAGGTGACCCGCGACCGCAGCCGCTTCACCGGCGTGCTCACCGGCACCGGGGTGCAGATCGTCGTCACCGTCCCCGCCGGCGGCAGCGGGCCGCTGCACGCCGAGGTGCAGGGCCAGTTCCCGGGCTGGGACCTGGCCGTGCTCACCGCGGCGTTCGCGTTGCTGGCCCGCCGCCACGCCGACACCATGTTCACCGCCGCGCTGGTCAGCGTCGCCACCGGCGGAGCCGGCCGGTGACGGCCGACCTCCGCGAGGCCGCGACGGCAGCCGTGGATACCACCTACCGGCGGGCGGTGTCCGCCACCGACTGGTGGTTCGTCGCACACCCGCGCCGCATCCCGCCCGTCATCCAGACCGTCGTCGAAGGCGCCGGGACCGTCGATGTCGCCGAGCTGACCGCCGCCGTCGAAGCGGCCGCGGCGGCGAACCCCGGCACCCGGCTGCGACGGGAAGGCCAGTGGTGGGTCGACTCCGGTCGCGCTCCAGGTGTACGGGTCATCGACGGTCACCGAGGCCCCGTCGCGGAGCTCGCCGCGCTGCACGACCCGCTGCCGACCGCCGGCGGCGCCTGGTGCGAGGTGCTGTGGTGCCCCGGCGACACCCCGGCGCTGGTGTTCCGCGCCTCGCACGCCGTCATGGACGGTAAGGGCAAGTCGATGTGGATCGCCGACGTGTTCCGCGCGCTGCGCGGCGAACCGCTCCTCGGCGCCACCGGCACCATCACCGACGGCGACGTCTTCGACAAGCTCGGCATCACCAACGCCGAGAGCAAGCCCGACGTGTGGTTCCCGTCGCCGCTCGGCCGCCCCGGCCGGGGCAGGCACCGCACGGTCTGGGCCCGGCGCACCGTCGACGGCCACCACCCGGCGCTGACCGCGAAGGTCGCGACCGCGCTGCGCGCCGCCTACGGCCTGGACATGGCCCGCTTCGCGGTCGCCTTCGACCTGCGCCGGCACGCCCCGCAGACCCGCACCACCGGCAACCTGCTGCAGACGGAGCTGTTCGACGTCACGGCCGGCGAGCCGTGGGAGGCGCTGCACGAGCGGCTGCTCGCCGCGATGGCGCAGCGCCGCGAGGTCACCTGGCGGCTCGACCCCAACCTGCTCAAGATGCCCGTCCCGGCGCTGCGGACGCTGATCCGCTTCATGGAGGCGGGCCGCAAGGACAAGCACGCGTCCGCGACGGTGCTGTCCCACCTGGGCCGTGCCGATCTCGCCGAGCACTCCACCGGCACGTTCGAGGCGCGCACCACCTACCTGCTGCCGCTGCTGGCCGCGGTCAGCTCGCCGGAGGTCAACTCGGTCGAGTGCGGCGGCCGCACCGAACTGACCCTCACCTGGCGCGACGGCCCCGGCGTCAGGGAACGCATGGAGGCGGCCCTGGACGCCGTCGCCGCGGCGCTGGACCCGCCCGCGCCGTCCGCCCCGCGGCAGAGCGCGGCGCCGGCCGTCGCGCCGACCTGGACCGTCGTGGACCGGCTCGCCGAGGTGGTCAGGGCCCGCCCGGACGGGGTGGCGCTGCGCTGGCCCGGCGGGTCGATGACGTTCGCCGAGCTCGACGCCCGCTCCGACGTCGTCGCGGCCCGGCTGCTGGAGCTCGGCGCCGGCCGCGGGACGGTGGTCGGCCTCCTCGCCGACCGTTCCATGTGGACGGTCACCGGGCTGTGGGGCGTGCTGAAGGCGGGCGCGGCGTACCTGCCGCTGGACGCCGGGCACCCCGACGCCCGCGTCGCGGCGCTGCTGCGGGACGCCGGCGCGGACGTGTGCCTGGTGCGCGCGGGCGACGCGGGCCGGACCCCGGACGGCTGCACCGCCGTCGTCCTCGACGACCTGCCCGCCGGCGCGGCCGCACCGGCCGCGAAACCGTCCGCTGGCGACCTGGCGTACGTCATCTACACCTCCGGCTCGACCGGCGCGCCGAAAGGCGTCGAGATCGAGCATGCCGCCCTCGCCAACTACGTCGACTGGACCGGGCGCGTCCTGGGCGTCGACGCCGACACGCATTTCGCGCTGTTCACCTCGCCGGCGTTCGACCTGCCCAACACCGCCCTGTTCTCCTCGACCCTCGCCGGCGGCACCCTCGTCCTCGTCCCGGACGAGCCGAGCCACGTGACGCTGCGGCAGCTGCTGGAGGAGTCCGGCGCCAACGCGCTGAAGCTCACCCCGTCGCACCTCGACCTCATCGGCCGGCTCGACGTCGCGCCCGCCGGGTTCCGGCTGCTGGTCGTCGGCGGCGAGCCGCTGCGGCCCGCGGTCGCCGCGCGCGCCCGGGCCCAATTCGGGACCGCGACGCGGCTGTTCAACCACTACGGGCCCACCGAGGCGACCGTCGGCTGCGTCGTGCACGCCTACCACGAGGGGCGCTACGACTCGGCGACCGTGCCGATCGGCCGGCCCGCCGCGAACTGCACCGCCCACGTCCTGGACGCCGACCGGCGGCCCGTCGAGGACGGCACGGCGGGGGAGCTCTACATCGGCGGCGTCCAGCTGGCCCGCGGCTACCGCGGCCGGCCCGACCTCACCCGCGAACGGTTCGTGCAGCTTGCCGGCGGCGGCCGCGCCTACCGCACCGGCGACCTCGCCAGGGTCCTGCCCAGCGGCGAGATCGAGTGCCTCGGCCGCGCCGACGACCAGGTGAAGGTCGCCGGCTACCGGGTCGAGCCGGCCGAGGTCGCCGCGGCCCTGGAGGCGCACCCGGCCGTCCGGCGCGCCGTGGTCGTGGCCCGCGCCGCGTCGTCCGGCGCCGGCAAGGTCCTGTGCGCCTACGTCGCCGCGGACCCCGCCACCGGCGCGGACGAGCTGCGGACATTCCTGTCGGCGGCGCTGCCGCGGTACATGCTGCCGGCCTCCATCGAGCGGGTGGACGCGTTCCCGCAGACCCCCAACGGCAAGATCGACCTGTCGGCGCTCCCGTCACCCGCGCTCGGCCAGGCCGCGCCGGCCGAGGAGAGCGACGAGGTCAAGGAAGCCGTCGCCAAGGTCTGGGCCGGTGTGCTCGGCGTCGACGCCGGCCGGCTCGACGGCGGCACCGACTTCCATCAGCTCGGCGGCGACTCCGTGCTGCTGCTCGCCATGCTCGCCGGGGTCTGCGCGGACGTCGTCGGCGCCGGCGGCGAGGCCGCCTTCATGTCCCAGCTGGGCCGGATCATCCGGCGGCCGACGCTCGACGGCGTCAGCGACGTGGCCCGCGAATCGCTCCGCAACACCAACGATGAGGGGAGTGCGCCGTGAGGCCGCTCGGTGAGGATCCCAGCCCGGCGATCGAGGTGCGCGGGCTGCGCAAGCTGTACGGCCAGACCGTCGCGCTGCACGACATCGACTTCGAGGTCCGCCGCGGGGAGATCTTCGCCGTGCTCGGACCCAACGGCGCCGGCAAGACCACGACCGTGGAGATCCTGGAAGGCTTCCGCCCGCGCGACGGCGGCACCGTCAAGGTCCTCGGCGAGGACCCGTTCAAGGCCAACGAGGAGTGGCGGGCCCGCATCGGTGTCGTGCTGCAGACCACCGGCGAGTTCGAGGACCTCAACGTCGGCGAGGTGGTGCGGCACTTCGCCCGCTACTACCCCGACGCGCAGGACCCCGACGACCTCATCGAGCGGGTCGGGCTCACCGAGAAGCGCAACGCCCGCGCCTCGAAGCTCTCCGGCGGCCAGCAGCGGCGCCTCGACGTCGCGCTCGGCATCATCGGCCGGCCCGAGGTGCTGTTCCTCGACGAGCCGACCACCGGCTTCGACCCGGCCAGCCGGCGCGACTTCTGGCAGCTGATCCGCGACCTCGCCGCCGGCGGCACCACGATCGTGCTGACCACGCACTACCTCGAGGAGGCGGAGCAGCTCGCCGACCGGGTCGCGGTCATCGTCGGCGGCCGGATCGTCGACATCGGCCTGCCGCAGACGCTCGGCGGCCGCGACACCGAGGCGACCGTCGTGTCGTGGATCGGCCCCGACGGGCCGGAGACCGTGCACACGACGACCCCCACGAAGTTCGCCGCCGACCTGCACGCCCGGCTCGGCGGGGAGGCACCGGGGCTGACCGTGCACCGGCCCAGCCTCGAAGACGTCTACCTGCAGATGATCAGCGCCGCCACCACGGAGGAACGATGACCGCCCTGACCGTCGCACCCACCCGGCGCCTTCCGCGCGCCCGGCTGCGGCGCATCGTCTCCCTCGGCCTGTACCGCGGGCAGATGGAGCTGCTGCAGTTCTTCCGCGGCACCGAGACCGTCGTGTTCTCCCTGCTGTTCCCGGTCTTCGCGCTGGTCATCTTCAGCTCGATGTTCGACGGCGAGATCGCGCCCGGCGTCACCTACAGCGACTACCTGGTGCCCGGCATCATCGCCACGGGCCTCATGGTCACCGGCTTCCAGACCCTGGCGATCTCGATCGCGATCGAACGGGACCGCGGCGGGCTGAAGCGGATCGCCGCCACGCCGATGCCCCGCTCCGCGTACTTCATCGGCAAGGTCATCATGGTGCTCGTCACCAGCGTCGTGGAGACCGTCGTGCTCGTCGCCGTGTCGGTCCTGCTGTACGGCACGCACCTGCCCGGCACCACCGACGCGTGGCTCACCTTCGGCTGGGTCAGCCTGCTGGGCGTCACCGCCTGCGCGCTGTGCGGGATCGCGCTGTCGTCGGTGCCGCGCAACAGCCGGTCCGCGCCCGCCGTCGTCGCGCCGTTCGCGTTCGTGCTGCAGTTCATCTCCGGCGCCGCGCTCGTCTTCACCGACCTGCCGCCGTGGCTGCAGTGGATCGCGTCGGCGTTCCCGCTGAAGTGGATGTGCCAGGGCCTGCGCTCGGTGTTCCTGCCCGACAGCTACGCCGCCCAGGAGGCCGCGCACAGCTGGCAGCTCGGCTGGGTCGCCTTCGCCCTGATCGGCTGGGTGGTCCTCGGCACGGTCCTGTGCCTGGCCACGTTCCGCTGGACGAAGACCCGGGACGGTGGCTGAGCGCATGGCGCACGTCGCGTTCTTCGCCCCGCCGTCGGCGGGGCACCTCAACCCGACCCTCGGCCTCGCCGCGGAGCTGCTGCGCCGCGGCCACCGGGTCACCTACGCCACGACGCACGACTACGTGGCCCGCGTCGGCGAGGTCAGCTCCGACGTCGTGGAGTACACCGAACAGCACCCCGGCGACTTCCGCTCGTTCCAGTTCACCGGCAAGAGCCTCGTCGACGCCATGAGCGCGAGCCTGGCCGAGACCGAGGCGCTGCTGCCGGTGCTGCGCAGCGCGTTCCCGCAGCCGCCGGACGTCGTCGTCTACGACAACGCCGCCTGGTGGGGCCGGCTGCTCGCCGCCGAGTGGAAGACCCCGGCGGTGCAGGTCTCGCCGATGCTCATGTCCAACGACCACTGGTCGATGAGTGAGCGGTACACGAAACTCAGCGCCCTGCAGCCGCGCCTGTGGCTGTTCCTGGCCCGCCTCGGCGGGTTCCTGCGCAAGCTGGGCACCGACGTCACGCCGAAGCAGCTGCTGACCGGCGACGGCGCGGCCCGCCGGGTGGTGTTCATCCCGCGCGAGTTCCAGTTCCGCGGCGACACCTTCGACGACGCGTACCACTTCGTCGGGCCCTGCCTGTTCGAGCGGAGGTTCCTCGGCACCTGGGAACGCGCTGACGACCGGCGGCCGCTGATCCTGGTCACGCTCGGCACGATCTACAACCAGAACCCGCAGTTCTTCCGCACCTGCATGGACGCCGTCGCCGACCTCGGCGGGCACGTCGTCATCGCCGTCGGCGACGGCGTCGACCTCGACGCGCTCGGCACCCCGCCGCCCAACGTGGAGCTGCGGCGGTTCGTGGCGCAGCTGCACGTGCTGGAGCACGCGGACCTGTTCATCACCCACGCCGGGATGGGCAGCACCATGGAGGCGCTGTACCACGGCGTGCCGATGCTCGCCGTGCCGCAGATGGCGGAGGAGCAGGCGAACGCCGACCGGATCGCCGAGGTCGGCGCCGGGCGGGTCGTCGCCACCGCCGGGCTCACCGCGCCCGTGCTGCGCGCCGAGATCGAGCGGATGCTCGCCGACACCACGATCCGGCGCCGGGCCCTGGAGCTGCGCGACGCGACCCGGGCGGCCGGCGGCGCCGAAGCGGCCGCCGACTGCGTCGAGGCCGCGCTGCGCGCCGCCGAACATCTCGAGGAGAGGGCAACACCATGACCGCAGCCCAGTACGAGCCGCAGCGCGTCGAGCTGCCGGACGGCCGGCTCGTCGCCGTCACCAACCCGCAGGACGTCCTGGTCTGGCCCAGCCTCAGCGAGGACTCGCCGTACGCCGACGGCATCGCCGACCTCGGCGACGGTGACGTCGTCATCGACGTCGGCGCGCACATCGGGCTCACCGCCCTGTACTTCACCGACAAGGTCCCCGGCGTGCGGGTCCTGGCGTTCGAGCCGGCCCGCCGCACCAACGCGTGCGTCGCCGACAACGCGGCCCGGCTGATGCCCGGCGTGCGGGTCTTCGACGTCGCGCTCGGCGCGGAGCCCGGCACCGCCGAGCTCACGTTCCTGCCCAACCACACGATGATGGCGACGATCGTCAGCGACGACGCCGACGACGACCGCAACATGACCGCGGTGCTGAGCAACTTCGGCGTCGACGACGACACCCGCGAGCAGTTCTGGCGCGACTTCCGCGACGGCGCCGAGCGGTACGAGGTGCAGGTGCGCACCCTCGCCGACGTCCTGGACGAGGAGGGCGTCACCGACGTCGGCCTGCTCAAGATCGACGTCGAGCGCGGCGAGCTGGCGGTGCTGCGGGGCCTGCGCGCCGAGCAGTGGCCCGGGGTCCGCCGGGTCGTCGCCGAGGTGCACGCCGTCGACGGCAACCTCGACGCCGTCGTCGAGCTGCTGCACCGGCAGGGGTACAGCACGAAGGTGTTCCAGGAGGACGTCTTCGTCGGCGGCAGCGTCCACATCGTCTCCGCCGTCCGGCCCGGCACCTGATGGCGCCGCGGACGGTGCGCTTCGGCGTCCTCGGCTGCTCCTCGGTCGCCCGCCGGCGCAGCATCCCCGCCCTGGTCTCGCACCCGGGGGCGGAGCTCACTGCGGTCGCCAGCCGCGACCCGGAGAAGGCCAAGGCGTTCGCCGCCGAGTTCGGCTGCGCCGCCACCGGCTACGACGAGCTGCTCGCCCGCGACGACGTCGACGCCGTCTACGTGCCGCTGCCCACCGCGCTGCACGTGCCGTGGGGGCTGAAGGTCCTCGCCGCCGGCAAGCACCTGCTGCTGGAGAAGCCGTCGGCGACGTCCGCGGCCGGCACCCGCGAGCTCGTGCGCGCCGCCACCGAACGCGACCTGGTGCTGCGGGAGAACTTCACGTTCCTGCACCACCCCCAGCACGCCACGGTCGCGCGGCTGCTCGCCGAGGGCCGCCTCGGGCAGCCACGGTCCTTCAGCGGCTCCTTCTGCTTCCCGCCGCTGCCGGCCACCGACATCCGCTACGACGCGGCACTCGGCGGCGGCAGCCTCCTGGACGCCGGTGTCTACCCGATCCGCGCCGCGCAGCTGCTCCTCGGCGACGACCTGACCGTCGTCGGCGGCAGCCTGCGCGTCGACGGGCGCACCGGCGTCGACGTGGCCGGGCACGCGCTGCTCGTCTCCGCCGCCGGGGTCCTCGTCGACGTCAAGTTCGGCTTCGAGCACAGCTACGGCGCCTCGTACTCGCTGTGGGGCAGCGCCGCCCGGCTGACCCTGGACAAGGCGTTCACACCGGCCGCGACGTGGCAGCCGGTGCTGCGCATCGACGAGCAGGACCACAGCGAGGAGTTCACCCTGCCCGCGGGGCACCAGTTCCTCGGTGCGGTCGCCTCGTTCACCGACGCGGTCCTCGCCGGCCGCGGCGCCGGCCACCCGGACGAGGCCGCCGGGCTGCGGTCCATGGTGCGCACCATGGAACTCGTCGAGGACATCGTCCGCGTCGCGACCCGCGTCCCGGCCTGACGTCCCCGTCGCGAGAAGCGCCGGGCCGGGCCTTAAGGGTTCTCCTAGAGATCGTCCTCGGCGGCGCTGCGGGCCGTGGCTGCGCACCATACTTCGTCTCAGAAGTCGAAGCCGCCGCACGAATGCGGCGTGGACGCGCCACAGCGGCGGGCGGGACGGGGACTGGGGTGTCGCCCGCCGCCCGCCGCCGGCGCGGCGAGAGGGAGGCCGACTTGCCGTCCACCGATCAGCGCCAGAGCACCACGTTCCGCCGGGCGGTCTCGCCCGTCGAATGGTGGATCGCCGCGCATCCGCGCGGTGCCGTGCCGGTGCTCCAGGTCGCCGTCGAGGGCACCGGTGCGCTCGACCCCGACCGGCTCGCCGAGGCGGTCACCGCCGCGTCGGACGCGTGCCCCGGCACCCGGCTCGCCCGCAAGGGCCGGTCGTGGGTCGACACCGGGCGGCCGCCCGCGGTCCGGCACGCGAAGGTCGGCGGCGACGTGGCCGTACACCGGCTGCCGGAGCTGCAGGAGCCGCTGCTGCACCGCGGCGGGCCCACGTGCGAGGTCCTCTACGTCGGCGGTCCCGACCCGGCGGTCGTGTTCCGCGCCTCCCACGCCGTGATGGACGCCGGCGGGGTGCTGCTGTGGGCGGCCGACGTGTTCCGGGCCCTGCGCGGCGAACCGCTCACCGGCGCCACCGACACCGTCACCGAGGTCGACCTGCTGCCGCCGCTGACGCAGAAGCCGACCCCGCCGGGCCTGCAGTACCCGGCGCTGCTCGGCGAGCGCACCCCCGGCACGCCGCGGCGGACCCTGTGGCTGCGCCGCAGCGTCGACGGCTACCACGCGGGCCTCATCGCCCGGCTCGCCACCGCGATCGCGCCGCTGTGCGGCGACGGCGACGCCCAGTTCGCGGTGCCGGTCAACCTGCGCCGCTACGCACCGCAGACCCGCTCCACCGCCAGCCTCTCGCACAGCCTGCCCTTCACCGTGCCCGCCGGGCAGGACTGGGAGGCGACCCACGAGCGGCTGCTCACGATGCTCGCCGAGGAACGCGACGCGCAGGCCCGCCTCGACCCGGCCGTGCTGAAGATCCCGCAGCCGGTCCTGCGGTTCATCAACGGCGCCCTGGAGAGCAAGGCCGCCAAGCAGAACCGCTACCCGTCGCACGCGTCCCTGGCCCACCTCGGCCGGGTCGACGTCGAGGAGTTCAGCACCGCCGAGTTCACCGCGACGGCCCTGTACTCGCTGTCCAGCAGCCCCGCCGGCGGCCCCGTCGAGCTCGACGCCGTCGAGTGCGCCGGGCACACCGAGATCACCCTGAGCTGGCACGACGGCCCCGGCATCGAGGAGAAGGCCGTCGCGCTGCTGGACCGGATCGAGGAGATCCTGTCCCCGGCGGCGCTGCGGTCACCGTCCGACGTGGCCGCCGCCGCCGCGCCCGGCACCGTGCTGCCGGCGTTCGCCGCGCAGTGCGCCGCGACCCCCGACGCGCTCGCCGTCAGCGGTCCCGACGGCGACCTCACCTACGCGGAGCTCGACCGGCGCTCCCGCGTCGTCGCCACCGCGCTGCGCGCCCGGGGCGTCGGCCGGGAGGACGTCGTCGGGGTCCTCGCCGACCGTACCGCCGCCGCCGTCGCCGCCATCTGGGGTGTCGTGCGGGCCGGCGCGGCGTATCTGCCGCTGGACGTGCAGCACCCCGACGCCCGCCTGGCCGGGATCCTCACCGACGCGCAGGCCCCGGTCTGTCTCGTGCAGCGCCCGCACGACGCCCGCGCCGTCGTCCCCGACGGCTGCGCCACCGTGCTGCTCGACGAGCTGACCGGTGAGCCGCCCGCGGACTGGACCGAGCCCGACACCGCGCCCGGCGACCTGATCTACGTCATCTACACCTCCGGCTCGACCGGCCGGCCCAAGGGCGTGGAGATCGAGCACCGCTCGCTCGCCAATTACGCCGCGTGGGCCACGCCCTACCTGGGCGTCGACGCGTCCACCCGGATGCCGCTGCTGACCTCGTTCGCGTTCGACGTCTCGTGTACGACGCTGTTCCTGCCGCTCCTCGTGGGCGGCACGGTCCTGCTGCCGCGCGGCGACCTCAACCACGCGACGCTGCGCACGCTGCTCACCGACGACGCGCCGACGGTGCTGACGATGACGCCGTCGCTGCTGGAGCTGATCTGCGCGCTCGACGTGCGCCCGGACACGGTGCGGGTCGTCGCCGCCGCCGGGGAGGTGCTGCGCACCAGCGTCGCCCTGCAGGCCCTCGACATGTTCGGCGCAGAGTGCCGGGTGATGAACCTGTACGGCCCCACCGAGGCCACCATCGAGTGCCTCGCGCACACGTTCGACCCCAGCACCGACAAGGCCGCCGGGGTGCCGATCGGGGTGCCGCCGGCCGGCTGCACCGCCCACGTCCTGGACGCGCAGCACCGGTTCGTCGCGCCCGGCGAGGCCGGTGAGCTCTACATCGGCGGCGTCCAGCTGGCCCGTGGCTACCGCGGCCGGCCGGACCTGACCCGGACCCGGTTCGTGCGCCTCGCGGACGGTACCGGCGTCTACCGCACCGGCGACATCGTCCGCGTCACCGACACCGGCGTCGTCGAGTTCCTCACCCGCGCCGACGACCAGGTGAAGGTCCTCGGCAACCGGATCGAGCCGGCGGAGATCGCGCAGGCGCTGGAGGACCACCCGGCGGTCAGCCGGGCCGCGGTCATCGCCCGCAGCCGGCCCGGCGGCGAGCACAAGCTGCTGTGCGCCTACGTCGTCGGCGACGCGCCCGACCCCGCGCAGCTGCAGGCGTTCGTGGCCGAACGGCTGCCCAAGTACATGGTGCCGGCCACCGTCACCGTCGTGGCCGAGCTGCCCCGTACCGTCAACGGCAAGATCGACGTGAAGGCGCTGCCGGACCCGTTCGCGGGCGTCGACGAGCCCGCCGCCGATCACTCCGGCCGGGACGAGATCACCCGCGCCGTCGCCGGGATCTGGTCCGCGACCCTCGGCGTCGACCCCGACCGCCTCGCCGACGACACCGACTTCCACCAGCTCGGCGGCGACTCGCTGCTGATGCTGTCGATGGTCGGCGCGGTCTGCCGCGACGTCGTCGGCGCCGCCGCCGAGCCGCTGTTCATGGCCCGCCTCGGCGAGATCGTGCGGGAGCCGACGATCGCCCGGGTCGCCGCCGTCGCCCGCGACGCCGCTTCGGCACCGGGCGCGCCGATCCCCGCTCAGGCGAAGCCGGTCGAGACCGTCAGCGCCTGAGGCCGGACCGCAGGGACCGACCGACCACCCACCGTGCGTCCCGGCCGCCGGGCACCCGCACGCTGTCACGAGGAGCCGAGCGAGATGGCGAACGAGGACAAGCTCCGCGACTACCTCAAGCGGGTGACGGCCGACCTGCGCCAGGCCAACCGGCGGCTGCGGGAGCTCGAGGAACGCGACCGGGAGCCGATCGCCGTCGTCGGCATCGGCTGCCGCTTCCCCGGCGGCGTCACCGGCCCCGACGCGCTCTGGGACCTGGTCGCCGGCGAACGCGACGCCGTCACCGGCGTGCCGGTCAACCGCGGCTGGGACTTCGAGCGCATCTACGACCCGACCCCGGGGCGTCCCGGCCGCACGTATGCCCGCGACGGCGGCTTCCTGCACGACGCCGACGCGTTCGACGCCGGCTTCTTCGGCATCTCCCCGCGCGAGGCCCTCGCCATGGACCCGCAGCAACGGCTGCTGCTGGAGACCACGTGGGAGGCCCTGGAGGACGCCGGGATCGACCCGGAGCGCGTCCGCGACACCGACACCGGCGTGTTCGTCGGCGCCAGCCACCAGGGGTACGGCACCGCCACCGAGGGCGCCCCCGAAGGCGTCGAGGGACACCTGCTCACCGGCGGCGCCGCGGCCGTGCTGTCCGGGCGGCTCGCGTACACGTTCGGCACCCGCGGCCCCGCCGTCACCGTCGACACCATGTGCTCCTCCTCGCTCGTCGCGCTGCACCTCGCGGTCCGCTCGCTGCGGGCGGGGGAGTGCGGCATGGCCGTCGTCGGCGGCGCCACCGTCATGGCGGTCCCGCAGTCGTTCATCGAGTTCTCCCGCCAGCGCGGCCTCGCCCCCGACGGCCGCTGCAAGGCGTTCTCCGACGACGCCGACGGCACCGGCTGGGGCGAGGGCGTCGGCGTGCTGCTCCTGCAGCGCCTGTCCGACGCGGTCGTCGCCGGCCACCGGGTCCTCGCCGTCGTGCGCGGGTCCGCGGTGAACCAGGACGGCGCCTCCAACGGGCTCACCGCCCCGAACGGCCCGGCGCAGCAGCGGGTCATCCGCGCCGCCCTCGCCGACGCCGGCCTGGAAGCGTCCGACGTGGACGCGGTCGAGGCGCACGGCACCGGCACCACCCTCGGCGACCCGATCGAGGCGGAGGCGCTGCTCGCCACGTACGGTCAGGGCCGCCAGACGCCGCTGTGGCTCGGCACCCTGAAGTCGAACCTCGGCCACACCCAGGCCGCCGCCGGTGTCGCCGGGGTCATCAAGGCCGTCCTCGCGATGCGGCACGGCGTCCTGCCCCGCACACTGCACGTCAGCGCCCCGTCGTCGAAGGTCGACTGGTCGGCGGGAGCGGTGCGGCTGCTCACCGACGCGCGGCCGTGGCCCGCCACCGACCGGCCGCGCCGCATCGGCGTCTCCGCGTTCGGCGCCAGCGGCACCAACGCCCACGTGCTGCTGGAACAGGCACCGGCGGCGGCCGAGACCGGCTCCCCGTCGCTTCCGGTCCTTCCGGTGCTGCCGTTGACCCTCTCCGCGCGGACCGCGCAGGCGCTGCCGGCCCAGGCCGCCGCGCTGGCCGCGTTCCTCGACGAGCACCCCGGGCTCGACGCCGCCGACGTCACCGTGACGCGGGCGACCGCCCGGGCGCACCTGGAGCACCGGGCCGTCGTGCTCGGCGCCGACCGGACCGCGCTGACCCGTGGCCTCGCCGCGCTCGCGGCCGGCGACCTGGACCCTGACGTCGTCACCGGCACCGCCGACCCCGAGGCGGCCTCGGCGATGCTGTTCACCGGCCAGGGCGCGCAGTTCCCGGGCATGGGCCGCGGCCTCTACACCGCTTTCCCGGTGTTCGCCGCCGCCTACGACGAGGTGTGCGCCTACATCACCGGCCTGCGGGACGTGTCGGGGGAACTGCTCGACGAGACCCGGTGGACGCAGCCGGCCCTCTTCGCCGTCGAGGTCGCGGTGTACCGCCTTCTCGAATCGTGGGGCGTCAAGCCCGGCTTCCTCCTCGGCCACTCGATCGGTGAGCTGGCCGCCGCGCACGTGGCGGGGGTGTGGTCCCTGGCTGACGCGTGCAAGGTGGTCGAGGCGCGGGGCCGGTTGATGCAGGCGTTGCCGAGCGGTGGTGCGATGGTCGCGGTCCAGGCGTCTGAGGCGGACGTGCGTGCGGTGCTGGTCGACGGCGCTGAGATCGCGGCGGTCAACGGTCCGGATGCGGTGGTGGTCTCGGGTGACGAGGACGCGGTCCTGACGGTTGCGGCCCGGTTTGAGAAGACGAAGCGGTTGCGGGTGTCGCATGCGTTCCATTCGGCGCGGATGGACGGGATGCTCGACGCGTTCCGTGAGGTCTTGTCGACGGTGACGTTCAACCCGCCGGTGATTCCGATCGCGGTGACGTCGACGGGTGATGTGACCGATCCGGAGTACTGGGTGCGGCAGGTCCGTGGCACGGTCCGGTTCGCTGATGCGGCCTCGTCGTTGCGGGCGAAGGGTGTGACCCGGTTCCTGGAGGTCGGCCCCGACGGGGTCTTGTCGGCGCTGGTCGGCGGGGTTCCCGCGATGCGCAAGGGCCGCGACGAGGTCACCACGCTGCTCGCCGCGGTCGCGCAGACCCACGTCACCGGCTGGTCCCCGGACTGGGCCGCGCTGCTCGACGGCAACCGGGTCGGACTGCCCACGTACACGTTCCAGCGGGACCGGTTCTGGCTCGCCGCCACGACCCGCACGTCCACAGTGGACGGCTGGCTCTACCACGAGACCTGGAAACCCGTCCCCGCCGCCGCCCCGGCCCTCGGCGGGACCTGGCTGCTCGTCACCCACACCGGCGACCAGCCCCTGCACGACACGCTCACCCGGGCCGGCGCGACCGTCCGCACGCTCACCGTGGACGAGCACGTGGACCGGGCGGCGCTCACCGGGCTCCTGGCCGCCGCCGGGGACAGGGTCACCGGGGTCGTGTCGACCCTCGCCGCGTCCACCACCCCGTCGACCGGCCCGGCGCCGGTCACCGCCGGCGTCACGGACACCCTCACGCTCCTGCAGGCCCTCGGCGACGCGGGCGTCGACGCGCCCCTGTGGTGCGTCACCGGCGGCGCCGTCAGCGCCGGCGACGATGTCATCGACCCGATGCAGGCCGCCGTCTGGGGGCTCGGCCGGGTCGCCGCCCTCGAACACCCCGACCGCTGGGGCGGCCTGATCGACCTCACCGGCGACCTCGACCTGCTTCCCGCGGTGCTCGGCGGCGGCGAGGACCAGGTCGCCATCCGCGGCGGAGCGGTGCACGCCCGCCGGATCGCCAGGTCGGCCGGACCCGGCGGGGCCCCGGCGGCCTGGCGGCCACGCGGTGCGGCCCTCGTCACCGGCGGCACCACCGGGCTCGGCGCGCAGACCGCCCGCTGGCTCGCCCGGCACGGCGCGAGCCACCTCGTGCTGCTCAGCCGCCGCGGCGACGACGCACCCGGCGTCGCCGAGCTGCGCGACGAGCTCACCGCCCTCGGCGCCGGGGTCACCGTCGCCGCGTGCGACGTCGCCGACCGCGACGCGCTCACCGCGCTCGTCGGGACCCTCGAAGCCGAACACGGCCCGATCCGCACCGTCGTGCACGCCGCCGGCGTCGGCGTCCTCGGCCGCCTCCGCGACACCACCCCCGCCGACCTCGCCGCCGCGACCGCCGCGAAGCTCGGCGGCGCCGCGAACCTCGACGCCGTCTTCGACCGGGACACCGTCGACCGGTTCGTCATGTACGCCTCCGTCGCCGGCGTCTGGGGCAGCGGCGACCACGGTGCGTACGCCGCCGCGAACGCCTACCTCGACGCGCTCGCCCAGGCCCGCCGTGCCCGCGGCCGGGCCGGGACGTCGATCGCGTGGGGCATCTGGAGCCCGGAGAGCGGCGGCATGGCCCGCGCCGACGTCCGCTCGTCGGCGAACTGGCACGGCATCACGTTCATGGCCCCCGCCGACGCCCTCGACGCCCTGCACCACGTCCTGGACCGGGACGCGGCCACCGCCGTCGTCGCCGACGTCGACTGGGCGCAGTTCGCGCCGCTGTTCGCCGCCGCCCGGCCCCGACCGCTGATCGCCGACCTGCCCGACGCCGCGGCGGCGCTCGCCCCGGCCGCCACGCCCACGGCCGGTGCGGGCGACGCCGGGCTGCGCGGGCTCGCCGACGCCGACCGGCTCCGCGCCCTGCAGGACCTCGTCCGGGCCGGCGCCGCCGCCGCGCTCGGCCACCGGGGCGGCTACGCCGTCGACGGCACCCGCTCGTTCCGCGACCTCGGGTTCGACTCGCTGACGGCCCTGGAACTGCGGGACACGCTGACCCAGCGCACCGGGCTGCGGCTGCCGTCGACCGTCGTCTTCGACTACCCGAGCGTCGACGCGCTCGCCGCGCACCTGCACCACGAGCTCGGCGGCGGCACCGCCCCGGCCGGCGAGGCGCGGACGGCCGCCGCCGCCGCCGACGAGCCGATCGCCATCGTCGGCATGAGCTGCCGCTTCGCCGGCGGCGTCGAGTCGCCCGCGGACCTGTGGACGCTGCTGAGCGAGGGCGGCGACGCGATCGGCCCGCTGCCCTCCGACCGCGGCTGGGACACCGACAACCTGTACGACCCGGACCCCGACCGGGCCGGCCGCAGCTACGTCCGCGACGGCGGCTTCCTCCGCGACGCCGTCCGCTTCGACCCGTCACTGTTCGGGATCTCGCCGCGGGAGGCCATCGCGATGGACCCGCAGCAGCGGCTGCTGCTCGAGGTCGCCTGGGAGGCGTTCGAGGCCGCCGGCATCGACCACACCACCCTGCGCGGCACCCCGGCGGGCGTGTACGTCGGCGCCGCCGGCGGTGACTACGGCGCCCGCCTGCCGCAGGTACCCGACGGTCACGAGGGCCACCTCATCATCGGCACCGAGAGCAGCGTCGCGTCCGGCCGCATCGCCTACACGTTCGGGCTCGAAGGACCGGCCGTCACCGTCGACACCGCCTGCTCGTCGGGCATGGTCGCCACGCACCTGGCCGCGCAGGCGCTGCGCCGCGGCGAGTGCGACCTCGCCCTGGCCGGCGGGGTCGCCGTCATGTCGTCGCCGGCCGCGTTCATCGGGTTCAGCCGGCAGCGCGGGCTCGCCGCCGACGGCCGCTGCAAGGCGTTCTCCGACGACGCCGACGGCATGGGCCTCGCCGAGGGCGCCGGCATGCTCGTCCTGGAGCGGCTCAGCGACGCGCGGGCCCGCGGCCACCGGGTCCTGGCCGTCGTTCGCGGCTCCGCGCTCAACCAGGACGGCGCCTCCAACGGGCTCACCGCCCCGAACGGCCCGGCGCAGCAGCGGGTCATCCGCGCCGCCCTGCACGCCGCCGGCCTCGGACCATCCGATGTGGACGCCGTCGAGGCGCACGGCACCGGCACCGCGCTCGGCGACCCGATCGAGGCGCAGGCGCTGCTCGCGACCTACGGCCAGGACCGGGACACCCCGATCTGGCTCGGCTCGCTGAAGTCCAACGTCGGGCACACCCAGGCCGCCGCCGGGATCGGCGGCATCATCAAGATGGTCCTCGCCATGCGGCACGGCGTCCTGCCGCGGACCCTGCACGTCGACGACCGGCCGTCCACGCACGTCGACTGGACCGCCGGCGCCGTGGAGCTGCTCACCGTGGCCCGCGACTGGCCCGACACCGGCCGTCCGCGCCGGGCCGGGGTGTCGTCGTTCGGGGTGTCCGGCACCAACGCGCACGTGATCCTGGAGGCCGCCCCCGCACCTGCGGCGGAGCCCGTCGCGGGCGTCCAGCCGGCCGCGGTGCCGGTCCTGCTGTCGGCGCACAGCGACGAGGCGCTGCGTGCCCAGGCCGGGCGGCTCGCCGGCCACCTGACCGGCACCGGCGACGCGCTCGCCGACGCCGCCTGGTCGCTGCTCACCGCGCGGGCCGCGTTGCCGCACCGGGCGGTCGTCGCCGGCACCGACCGGGACGACATCGTGCGGCAGCTGGCCGGGCTCGCCGCCGGTACACCAGCGGCCGCCACCGTCACCGGCGTCACCCGGCCCGGCGGGAAGGTCGCGTTCGTGTTCCCCGGCCAGGGCTCGCAATGGCTCGGCATGGGCGTCGAGCTCCTCGCCACCGAACCCGTGTTCGCCGAGCGCATCGCGGCCTGCGAGGCGGCCCTCGCGCCGTTCGTCGACTGGTCGCTGACCGCGGTGCTGCGCGGCGACGCCGGCGCGCCGGGCTTCGACCGGGTCGACGTCGTCCAGCCTGTCCTGTGGGCCGTGATGGTGTCCCTGGCCGCCTGGTGGACGTCCCGCGGCGTCACCCCCGACGTCGTCGTCGGGCACTCCCAGGGCGAGATCGCCGCGGCCTGCGTCGCCGGGATCCTCACCCTCGACGACGCCGCCCGGGTCGTCGCCCTGCGCAGCCAGGCGCTGTCGGTCCTCGCCGGGCGCGGCGGGATGCTGTCCGTCGCGCTGCCGCAGGACCTGGCGGCCGAGCGGCTCACGCCGTGGGCGGACCGGCTCAGCGTCGCCGCCGTCAACGGCACCGCGTCCGTCGTCGTCTCCGGCGACGTGGGCGCGCTCGCCGAGCTCGCCGACGCGTGCACCGCCGACGGGGTCCGCACCCGCCGGGTCGAGGTGGACTACGCGTCGCACTGCGCGCACGTGGAGGCGATCCACGAGCAGCTCCTCGACGTGCTCGCGCCCGTCGCCCCGCGCCCGGCGCGGATCGAGTTCCACTCCACGGTCGGCGCCGACGTGAGCGACATCGCCGTGGGCGGCGCCGAGTACTGGTACCGCAACCTGCGGCACAGCGTCCAGTTCGCGCCCGCCGTGCGGGACCTCGCCGACGCCGGCGTCACCGTCTTCGTCGAGGTGAGCGCCCACCCGGTCCTCGTCCCCGGTGTCCAGGAGACCCTGGAGGACGTCGACGCCGTGGTCACCGGGACGCTGCGCCGCGACGACGGCGGACCCGCCCGGCTGCTCACGGCGCTGGGCGCGTTGCACGTGCACGGCATCGCCGTGGACTGGGCGTCCGCGTTCGGCGCCGGGCGGCGCGTCGTCGACCTGCCGACGTATGCGTTCCAGCGGCAGCGGTACTGGCTGGACGCCCCGCCCCAGGCTGCCGCCGGCGACGGCGTGGACGCCCGCTTCTGGCAGCTCGTCGAGCAGCAGGACCTGCGGGAGCTCGCCGCGACGCTCGACGTGGCACCCGACGCCGTCGAAGGGCTGCTGCCGGCGCTGTCCCGGTGGCGCCGGGAGCAGGCGGACCGGGTCGCGCTGGACGCCTGGCGGTACCGCATCCGCTGGCAGCCCGTGACCGACGCCCCGGCCACGCCGGCGGGGCGGTGGCTGGTCGTGCTGCCCGCCGCCGACCGGGCCGGTGCCTGGACCGGGCACCTCGTCGCCGAGCTGCTCGCCGCCGGGGTCCGCGCCGATGTGCTGACGCTGCCCGTACACGCGGACCGGGCGACGACGGCCGCGCACCTGCGGACCGCGCTGGACAGCGACCCCGCGCCGGACCGGGTGCTGTCGCTGCTGGCCGTCGACGAGCTGCCGCACGCCGCCGGGTCGGCGCTGCCGGCCGGGTTCGTCGCCACCGTGACCCTGCTGCAGGCCCTGGGCGACGTGGGGTGTGCCGCGCCGCTGTGGGTGGCGACCAGCGGTGCCGTCGCCGCCGGCGCCGCTGACCCGGTGAGCGCGCCCCTGCAGGCGATGACCTGGGGCCTCGGGCGCATCGCCGCACTCGAGCACCCGGACCGGTGGGGCGGCCTCGTCGACCTGCCCGCCGACATCACCGCGGGCACCGTCGCCCGGCTCGCCGCGGTCGTCACCGGCCAGGACGGCGAGGACCAGGTCGCCGTGCGCGGCACCGGCACGTACGCGCGCCGCCTGGTGCGCGCCGGCACCGCGCCGGCCGCCCGCGACGGCCGGTGGCGCCCGGACGGGACCGTCCTGGTCACCGGCGGGACCGGTGGCATCGGCGCGCGGCTGGCCCGCTGGCTCGCCGCCGAGGGCGCCGGTCACCTGCTGCTCACCAGCCGCCGCGGCCCCGACGCGCCCGGCGCCGCCGAGCTCGCCCGGGAACTGCGCGACGCCGGCTGCGACGTCACCGTCGCCGCCGTCGACGTCACCGACCGCGCCGCCCTCGCCGCGCTCCTCGCCGAGGTGCCCGAGGACCGGCCGCTGCGGTCCGTGTTCCACGCCGCCGCCGTCCTCGACGACGGTGTCATCGACGGGGTCACCGCCGCACGGGCCGCCGCCGTCGCCGCACCGAAGTCCGACGCGGCCCTGCACCTGCACGACCTGACCAGCGACCTGGACCTCAACGCGTTCGTGCTGTTCTCGTCCCTCGGCGGCACGCTCGGCGGGCCCGGGCAGGGCACGTACGCCGCCGCGAACAGCCTCCTCGACGCGCTCGCCCAGCAGCGGCAGGCCGCAGGGCTCCCGGCCACCTCCGTCGCCTGGGGCGTCTGGGCCGGCGACGGCCTCGCCGCCGGCGGGACCGGCGAGTCCGCCCGCCGCCAGGGCATGCTCCCGATGGACCCGGGCAAGGCGATCAGCCTCCTGCACCGCGCCCTCGACGACGGCGACACCTGCATCGCGGTCGCCGACGTCGACTGGAGCCGGTACGCGCCCGCGTTCACCGCGTCGCGGCCCAGCCCCGCCCTGCGCGACCTGCCGGAGGCCGCGCCACCCGCCGGCGAGACCGCCGGTCAGGGTGTCCCGCTCGGCCGTGAGCTCGCCGGGCTGCCCGCCGCCGAGCAGGAGGCCCGGCTGCTGCAGCTCGTCCGCCGGCACGCCGGCGCGGTCCTCGGCTTCTCCGACGACGCCGCCGTCGACCCGGGCCGCGCGTTCCGCGACCTCGGCTTCGACTCCCTCACCGCCGTCGAGCTGCGCAACCGGCTCGGCGCCGCCACCGGCCTGCGGCTGCCGGTGACCCTGGTCTTCGACCACCCGACCGCGATCACCCTCACCCGCCACCTGCTCGGCGAACTCGTCGGCGGCCTCGACGCGCCGGCGGTCGAGACCGGCCCGCGGGAGGTGGACGACGACCCGATCGCGATCGTCGCGATGACCTGCCGGCTGCCCGGCGGCGTGCACAGCCCCGAGGACCTGTGGCGGATCCTCACCGACGAGGTCGACGCCGTCGGAGCGTTCCCCACCGACCGCGGCTGGGACATCGACGGGCTCTACGACCCGGACCCCGAACGGTCCGGCACGTTCTACACCCGCGAGGGCGGCTTCCTGCACGACGCCGCCGCGTTCGACCCCGGGTTCTTCGGCATCTCCCCGCGCGAGGCCCTCGCCATGGACCCGCAGCAGCGGCTGCTGCTCGAAACGTCATGGGAGGCGTTCGAACGGGCCGGGATCGACCCGGCGACGGCCCGCGGCAGCCGCACCGGCGTCTTCGTCGGCTCCAACTACCACGACTACGTGTGCCGCCTGCACACCGCGCCGGAAGGCTTCGAGGGGCAGCTCGCGCTCGGCAGCGCCGGCAGCGTCGCGTCGGGCCGCATCTCGTACCTGTTCGGCCTCGAAGGACCCGCGCTGACCGTCGACACGGCCTGCTCGTCGTCGCTGGTCGCGTTGCATCTCGCCATGCAGGCGCTGCGCCGCGGCGACTGCAGCCTCGCCCTCGCCGGCGGTGTCACGATCATCTCCTCGACCGACACGTTCGTCGAGTTCAGCCGGCAGCGGGCGCTGTCACCCGACGGGCGGTGCAAGGCGTTCTCCGCGTCCGCCGACGGGGCCGGCTGGGCCGAAGGCGTCGCCCTGGTCCTCGTCGAACGGCTCTCCGACGCCGTCGCCAACGGCCACCCCGTCCTCGCCGTCGTCCGCGGCTCCGCCGTCAACCAGGACGGCGCCTCCAACGGGCTCACCGCCCCGAACGGTCCCGCCCAGCAGCGCGTCATCCGGCAGGCCCTCGCCGACGCCGGGCTGCGCCCCGCGGACGTCGACGTCGTCGAGGCGCACGGCACCGGCACGAGCCTCGGCGACCCGATCGAGGCGCAGGCGATCCTCGCGACGTACGGGCAGGACCGCGAGCGGCCGCTGCTGCTCGGCTCGGTGAAGTCGAACCTCGGGCACACCCAGGCCGCGTCCGGCGTCGCCGGGCTGATGAAGATGGTCCTGGCGCTGCGGCACGCGACGGTCCCCCGCACCCTGCACGTCGACGCGCCGTCCCCGCACGTCGACTGGGCGTCCGGCGCCGTCGCGCTCGCCACGTCGGCGCAGCCGTGGCCGGCCGGGGACCGCCCGCGCCGCGCCGGTGTCTCGTCGTTCGGCATCTCCGGCACCAACGCGCACGTCATCGTCGAGGAGCCGCCCGCGCTGCTGACCGCGCCCGCCGTCCGTGCCGCCGCGCTGCCCGTCGTGCCGGTGCTCGTCTCCGGCCGGTCCGAGGCGGCGCTGGGCGAGCAGCTGACCCGGCTGGAGTCGTTCGTCGCCGAACGTCCCGGCCTCGACCCGCTCGACGTCGCGTACTCCCTCGCGACCGGCCGGTCGGCGTTCGAGCACCGGGCGGTCCTGCTCGCCGGCACCGTGACCCGCGGCCGGGTCCGCGACGGCGGGTCCGCGATGCTGTTCACCGGCCAGGGCGCCCAGCGGTCCGGCATGGGCCGCGGCCTGCACGCGACGTTCCCGGTCTTCGCGGCTGCCTATGACGAGGTGTGCGCCCACATCGGGGGTCTCGCTCAGGTCGAGGGTGACCTGCTCGACGAGACGCGGTGGACGCAGCCGGCCCTGTTCGCCGTCGAGGTCGCGCTGTACCGGCTCCTCGAATCGTGGGGTCTCAGGCCCGACTTCCTCCTCGGCCACTCGATCGGTGAGCTGGCCGCGGCGCACGTCGCCGGGGTCTGGTCTCTGGAGGACGCGTGCAAGGTCGTCGAGGCGCGGGGCCGGTTGATGCAGGCGTTGCCGGCTGGTGGTGCGATGGTCGCGGTCCAGGCCACTGAAGAGGCGGTCCGTGCGGTGCTGGTCGACGGCGCTGAGATCGCGGCGGTCAACGGCCCGGACGCGGTGGTGGTCTCCGGTGATGAGGACGCGGTCCTGACGGTTGCCGCCCGGTTCGAGAAGACGAAGCGGTTGCGGGTGTCGCACGCGTTCCATTCGGCGCGGATGGACGGGATGCTCGACGCGTTCCGCGAGGTCCTGTCGACGGTGACGTTCAACCCGCCGGTGATCCCGATCGCGGTGACGTCGACCGGTGACGTGACCGATCCCGAGTACTGGGTCCGGCAGGTCCGCGGCACGGTCCGGTTCGCCGACGCGGTCGCGGCCGTCCAGCAGAAGGGCGTGACCCGGTTCCTGGAGGTCGGCCCCGACGGCGTGCTGTCGGCGATGGTCGACGGCATCCCCGCCATGCGGCGGGACCGCGACGAGCCGCTGACCGTGATGACCGCCGTCGCGCAGGCGCACGTCACCGGCTGGTCCCCGGACTGGGCCGCGGTGCTTGCCGGCGGCCGGCAGGTCGAACTGCCCACGTATGCGTTCCAGCGGCAGCGGTACTGGCTGGACGCCCCCGCCGAGGCCGCCGACCCCGCCGCGCTCGGCCTGGACACCACCCGGCACCCGCTGCTCGGCGCCGGCGTCCCCCTCGCCGACACCGGCGGGCACCTCTTCACCAACCGGCTGTCGATCGCCGACCAGCCGTGGCTCGCCGACCACCGGGTCATGGACACCGTCCTGCTGCCCGGCACCGCCCTCGTCGAGCTCGCCCTGTCCGCCGGCGACGCCGTCGGCTGCGACCGGATCGAGGAGCTCACCCTGCAGGCCCCGCTCGTCCTGCCGGAGCCCGGTGCGCTGCAGCTGCAGGTCACCGTCGGCGCCGCCGACGGCTTCGGCACCCGCACGCTGCAGGTGCACTCCCGCGACGCCGGCGGCGGCGACGACACCTGGACGGCGCACGCCACCGGCCGGGTCGCCGCCGCCCGCACCTGGGACGCGCCGGACTTCACCGAATGGCCGCCCGCCGGCGCCGAGCCCGTCGACCTCGAAGGCCTGTACGACACCCTCGCCGGCGCCGGGTTCGACTACGGGCCGTCGTTCCAGGCGCTGCGGCGGGTGTGGCGCCGAGACGGTGTCGTCTACGCCGAGGCCGCCCTCGCCGACACCGAACGCGCCGACGCCGGCCGTTACCTGCTGCACCCGGCGCTGCTCGACGCCGCCCTGCACACCCTCGCGTTCGCCGACGGGGTCGCCGGGCGCGGCGTCCTGCCGTTCTCGTTCGAGCGGGTGTCGCTCAGCGCCGTCGGCGCGACCGCGGTGCGGGTCCGGCTCACCGGAAGCGGCACCGACACCGTGACCGTCGACCTCGCCGACCACACCGGCCGGCCACTCGCCGCCATCGGCACCCTCGTGCTGCGCCCGGTCACCGCGGACCAGGTGAAGGCGGCCCGGTCGCAGTACCACGACTCGCTGTTCCGGGTCGACATGGTCATGAACCCGGTCGCGCCCGCCCGGGACCACACCGGCCAGCGGTGGGCGGTCCTCGGCCTCAACCCGGTCAAGCTCGTCAAGGCGCTCGGCACCACCGGCGCCGCCGTCGAGAGCTACCCGGACCTCGAGGCGCTGCGCGACGCGGTCGCCGCCGGTGCCGCCGTCCCGGACCGGGTCGTCGTCTCCTGCACCGACCGGCCCGAGGGCGCCGACATGGCGGCCCGGGTCCGCACCGCCACCTACTGGGCCCTCGACCTCGTCCAGGCCTGGCTCGCCGAGGAACGCTTCACCGGCTCCCGCCTCGTCTTCGTCACCCACAGTACCGGCGGCGAAACCGTCGAGGATTTGGCGTGGGCGCCCGTGTGGGGCCTCGTCCGGTCGGCGCTGACCGAGAACCCGGACCGGTTCGTCCTGCTCGACATCGACGACCGCGACGTGTCCTACGCCGCGCTGCCCGCCGCGCTCATGTGCGGGGAGGGCAACGTCGCCGTCCGCGTCGGCGGTGTCCACGTGCCGAGGCTCGCGAGGGTCGCCGCCGCGCCCGGCGTCAGCCCGTCGGCGACGTGGGACTCGACGGGCACCGTCCTGGTCACCGGCGGCACCGGCGACCTCGGCGGGCTCATCGCCCGGCACCTCGCGGGTGAGCACAACGTCCGGCACCTGCTGCTCACCAGCCGCCGCGGTCTCGCCGCGGAGGGCGCGGTCGAGCTGCGGCAGGCGCTGCTCGACCTGGGCGCCGAGGTGACGATCGCCGAGTGCGACGTCGCCGACCGCGACGCCCTCGCCGCGGTCCTCGCCGCGATCCCCGCCGACCGCCCCCTCACCGGTGTCGTGCACACCGCCGGGGTCGTCGACGACGGGGTCGTCTCGGCGCTCACCCGCGAACAGGTCGACACGGTGCTGCGCCCGAAGGTGGACGCCGCGCTCAACCTCGACGAGCTGACCCGCGACCTGCCGCTGTCGGCGTTCGTCCTGTTCAGCTCCATGGCCGGCACGTTCGGCGGCACCGGCCAGGCGAACTACGCGGCCGCGAACACGTTCCTGGACGCTCTGGCCCACCAGCGGCGCGCCGCCGGCCTCCCGGCGCTGTCCCTCGCGTGGGGGCTGTGGGAGCAGGGCAACGGCATGACGGCGAAGCTCGACGGCGGCGACCTGCAGCGGATGGCCCGTGGTGGCCTCGCACCGCTGTCCCACGCCGAAGGGCTCGCGCTGTTCGACGTGGCCTGCGTCGTCGACGAGGCGGTCCTCATCCCGGCGCGGCTCGTCATCGACGCGATCCGGGCGGTCGCGGGCACGGAGGCGGTGCCGGCCATCATGCGCGGCCTCGTCGGCCGGCCCACCCGGCAGGCCGTCACCACCGGCGGCCCCGCCGAGCAGGCCGAGACCCTCGCCGCGCGGCTCGCCCGGCTCAGCGCCGCCGAACGGCAGCGCACCGTCCTGGACCTGGTCCGGGCCGAGGCCGCGGTCGTGCTCGGCTACCCGGGCCCGGACGCCGTCGAACCCGACCGTGGCTTCCTCGAGCTCGGCTTCGACTCCCTCACCGCCCTGGAGCTGCGCAACCGGCTCGCCGCCGCGTCCGGGCTGCGGCTGCCGGCGACGCTGCTGTTCGACTACCCGTCGCCGGACGCGATGGCCGGGCACGTCCTCGGCCACCTCGTCCAGGACGACGCCGAGGCCCCGTTCGCGGTCCTCGACGACTTCGAGGCGGCGCTCGCCGCGGCACTCGACGAGGACACCCGGGACCGGCTCGCGGGCCGGTTGCAGGTGCTGCTCGCCAGGCTCACCGACCGCGGGACCGGGTCCGGCACCGCGGTCGTCGAGCGGCTCGACACGGCAAGCGACGACGAGATGTTCGCCTTCATCGACAACGATCTCGGCCTTTCGTAGCGCCGCCCTCCCGTTCCCAGAAAGGCCCGATCGATGAACGAAGACAAGCTGCGCGAGTACCTCAGGCGCGTGACGGTCGATCTGCACCGGACCCGGGAGCGGCTCAAGGACGTCGAGGAACGGGAGCAGGAGCCGATCGCGATCGTCGCGATGAGCTGCCGGTACCCGGGCGGTGTACGCACCCCCGAGGACCTGTGGCAGCTCGTCGCCGAGGGCCGCGACGCGATCGGGCCGTTCCCGGACAACCGCGGCTGGGACCTGGAGAACCTGTTCCACCCCGACCCGGACCACCGCGGCACGTCGTACGGCAGCGAAGGAGGCTTCCTCTACGACGCCGACGAGTTCGACCCGGCCCCCTTCGGTGTCTCGCCCCGCGAGGCGCTCGGCATGGACCCGCAGCAGCGGCTGCTGCTGGAGACCGCGTGGGAGGCCTTCGAACGCGCCGGCCTCGACGCGAGCACCCTGCGCGGCAGCCGCACCGGCGTCTTCGTCGGCGTCATGTACAACGACTACGGCGCCCGGCTCCGCGAGATCCCCGAAGGCATGGAGGGCTACGTCGGCAACGGCAGCTCACCCAGCATCGCCTCCGGCCGCATCGCATACACGTTCGGCCTCGAAGGACCCGCGGTCACCGTCGACACCGCGTGCTCGTCGTCGCTGGTCGCGCTGCACCTGGCGGCGACGGCGCTGCGCCGCGGCGAGTGCAGCCTCGCCCTCGCCGGTGGTGTCACCGTCATGTCGACCCCGAACACGTTCATCGGCTTCAGCCGGCAGCGTGGTCTGTCCGTCGACGGCCGCTGCAAGTCGTTCTCCGACGACGCCAACGGCACCGGCTGGGGCGAGGGCGCCGGGCTGCTGCTCGTCGAGCGGCTCTCCGACGCCCGCCGCAACGGCCACCGCGTCCTGGGCCTGCTGCGCGGGTCCGCCGTCAACCAGGACGGTGCGTCCAGCGGGCTCACCGCCCCGAACGGTCCGGCGCAGCAGCGGGTGATCCGGGCGGCGCTCGCCTCGGCGGACCTGCAGCCGTCCGATGTGGACGTCGTGGAGGCGCACGGCACGGGGACGACGCTCGGTGACCCGATCGAGGCGCAGGCGCTGATCGCCGCGTACGGCCGGGACCGGCAGGCGCCGTTGTGGCTGGGGTCGGTGAAGTCGAACCTGGGGCACACGCAGGCGGCGTCGGGTGTCGCCGGGGTCATCAAGATGGTCCTCGCCATGCGGCACGGGCAGTTGCCGCAGACGCTGCACGTCACCGAACCCTCGACGCACGTCGACTGGAGCGACGGCACCGTCCGGCTGCTGACGTCGGCGCAGCCGTGGCCGTCCGCCGAGCGTCCCCGCCGCGCCGGGGTGTCGTCGTTCGGGGTGTCCGGCACCAACGCCCACGTCATCATCGAACAGGCGCCGCCGCCCGAGCCGGCCGAGCCGCCGACCGCCGAGGCGCCTGAGACCGAGCCGCCCGCCGCCGAGGCGCCGCCGGCGCTGCCGGTCGTGCCGTGGCTGCTGTCCGGGCGTACCGCCGCGACCGTCCCCGCGCAGGCCCGCCACCTCGCCGCGGCGCTGGCCGCCGCGCCGGACCTCGACCCGGCCGACGTCGCGTTCACGCTCGCGACCGCCCGCACCACGACCGAGCACCGTGCCGTCGTCCTCGGCACCGATCAGGCCTCGCTGCGGGCCGCGCTCGCCTCCGACGGTCTTGTCCGCGGTCTCGTGACGCCCGGCCGGTCCGCGATGCTGTTCACCGGTCAGGGCGCCCAGTGGTCCGGCATGGGCCGCGGCCTGCACGCGGCCTTCCCGGTGTTCGCCGCCGCCTACGACGAGGTGTGCGCGCACATCGAGGGTCTCGCTCAGGTCGAGGGCGACGTTCTCGACGAGACGCGGTGGACGCAGCCGGCCCTCTTCGCCGTCGAGGTCGCGGTGTACCGGCTCCTCGAGTCGTGGGGTCTCAAGCCGGACCACCTGCTTGGTCACTCGATCGGTGAGCTTGCTGCCGCGCACGTGGCCGGGGTGTGGTCCTTGGCGGACGCGTGCAAGGTTGTCGAGGCGCGTGGCCGGTTGATGCAGGCGCTGCCGGCCGGTGGTGCGATGGTCGCGGTCCAGGCGTCCGAAGAGGCGGTCCGTGCTGTGCTGGTCGACGGCGCTGAGATCGCGGCGGTCAACGGCCCGGATTCGGTGGTGGTCTCCGGTGACGAGGCGGCTGTGCTGGACGTTGCGGCGCGGTTCGAGAAGACGAAGCGGTTGCGGGTGTCGCATGCGTTCCATTCGGCGCGGATGGACGGGATGCTCGACGCGTTCCGTGAGGTCTTGTCGACGGTGACGTTCAACCCGCCGGTGATTCCGATCGCGGTGACGTCGACGGGTGATGTGACCGATCCGGAGTACTGGGTGCGGCAGGTCCGTGGCACGGTCCGGTTCGCTGATGCGGCTTCGTCGTTGCGGGCGAAGGGTGTGACCAGATTCCTGGAGGTCGGCCCGGACGGGGTGCTGTCCGCGCTGGTCGACGGCATCCCGGCCATGCGGAAGGGCCGCGACGAGCCGCTGACCGTGATGACCGCCGTCGCGCAGGCGCACGTCACCGGCTGGTCCCCGGACTGGCGCACCGTCATCGGCGACCGCGACCTCGTCGACCTGCCCACGTACGCGTTCCGGCGGGACCGGTTCTGGCTCGACGACCCCGCCGCCCGCACCGACGCCGGCGCCGTCGGGCTGCAGCCCGTCGACCACCCGCTGCTCGGTGCAGCGCTCGGCCTCGCCGACGGCGGCGGGTTCGTCTTCACCAGCCGCCTCTCCCTGCGCGACCAGCCGTGGCTGCGCGACCACGTCGTCCTCGGCGTCCCGCTCGTGCCCGCCACCGCCCTCGTCGACCTCGCCGTCCGCGCCGGGGAGATGCTCGACTGCGGGCACCTCGGCGAACTCGCCGTCGAGACGCCACTCGCCCTGCCCGACCCCGGCGCGGTGCACCTGCAGGTCACGGTCGGCGCGCCCGACGACACCGGCAGCCGCCCCGTCACGGTGTACTCCCGCACCGCCGCCACCGACACCACCGCGGAGAGCACCGCGGAGACGGCCGACTGGACCCGGCACGCGACCGGGCGTCTGCAACCCGGGCACCGCTGGGACACCGCCGACCTCACCGAGTGGCCGCCGCCGGGCGCGACCCAGGTCCCCACCGGCGGGCTGTACGGCACCCTCGCCGACGCCGGGCTCGGCTACGGCCCCGCGTTCCAGGGCGTACGCGCCGTCTGGCGCCGCGGCGGCGACCTGTTCGCCGAGGTCAGCCTCCCCGAGACGGCCCGCGACGACGTCGCCCGCTTCGGCGTCCATCCCGCGCTCCTCGACGCCGTCCTGCACACCCTCGGCCTCACCGAGCACACCGGCGGCGGCACGCAGCTGCCGTTCGCGTTCCGCGGCGTGTCCGTCCGGACCAGCGGCGCCGTCGCCGTCCGGGCGCGGCTCACCCTGACCGGTGCCACCACCGTCGCCGTCGACGTCGCCGACGGGACCGGCCGTCCCGTCGCGTCGATCGAGGCCCTCGACCTGCGCCCGGTGACCGCCGGGCAGCTCGCCGCGACCCGCGCCACCGACCTGTTCCGGCTCGACCTGGTCCCGGCCGACACGACCGGCGGGCACCGGCACCGCTACGCCGTCCTCGGCCCCGACCCGGCCGGGACCGCCACGGCCCTGATCGCCGCCGGCGACACCGTCGACCGGTACGACGACCTCGCCGCGCTCCGCGCCGCCGGCACCGCCCCCGAGCGGGTCGTGGCCACCGTCGACGGCGGCGCCGCCCCGCATGACCGGACCGCCGCGGCGCTCGCGCTCGTGCAGGGGTGGCTCGCGGACCCGCCCGCCGGCGCCACGCTCCGGCTCGTCGTGCCCGCCTCGGGACCGGACGCTGTCACGGCGGCGGCCGTGGCCGGTCTGATCCGCTCCGCCGAAGCGGAACACCCCGGCACGTTCGGGGTCGTCGAGGTCGCCGAGTACGGCCCCGCGGTCGCCGCCGCGCTCACGCTCGACGAACCGTCCGCCGTCGTCCGCGGCGACGCCGTCCTCGTCCCGCGGCTCGCCCGCGCCGGCGCCGCCCCGGCCGGAGCGACGCCGGCGGCGACGTTCGGCGGCGACGGGACCGTGCTGGTCACCGGCGGGCTCGGCGGGCTCGGGGCGCACGTCGCCCGGCACCTCGTCACCGCCCACGGCGTCCGGCACCTGCTCCTCGCCGGGCGCCGCGGCCTCGACACCGACGGCGCCGCCGCGCTGCGCGACGAACTGGCCGGGCACGGCGCCACCGTCACCGTCGCCGCGTGCGACGTCGCCGACCGCGCCGCCGTCGCCGCGCTCCTCGCCGCGGTGCCCGCCGGGCACCCGCTGACCGGGGTCGTGCACACCGCCGGGATCGCCGACGACGCCGTCGTCACGGACCTCACCGCGGAGCGGGTCGCCGCGATCCTCCGCCCGAAGACCGACGGCGCCCTGCACCTGCACGAGCTCACCCGCGACCTGGACCTGACGGCGTTCGTGCTGTACTCGTCGCTCGCCGGGATCGTCGGCGGCGCCGCGCAGGCCGGGTACGCCGCCGCGAACAGCGCCCTGGACGCCCTCGCCGCCCAGCGCCACGCCGACGGCCTGCCGGCGCTGTCCCTGGCGTGGGGGCTTTGGGACACCGCCAGCGGCATCACCGCCCACCTCGACGACGCCGACCGGCAGCGCCTCGCCCGCAGCGGCGTCGCGCCGCTGCCCACCGCGGACGCCCTGGCACTGTTCGACGCCGCCTGCGCCGGCCCGGCCGCGCTCGCCGTCCCGGCGCGGCTGCGACCCGACGCGCTGCGGGCCGCCACCGTGCCCGCCGTCCTCAGCGGACTCACCGGCTCCACCGCCCGGCGAGAGACCCGCGACGACGACTCCCTGCGCCGGCGGCTGTCGCGCATGCCCGGGGACGCCCGGATCCCGGCGCTGCTGCGCCTCGTCCGTCTCGAAGCGGCCACCGTCCTCGGCCACGCCACCGGCGACGACGTCGACCCGCACCGGGGGTTCCTCGACGCCGGGTTCGACTCCCTCATGGCCCTCGAGCTGCGCAACCGGCTCGCCGCCGCGACCGGGCTGACGCTGCCGGCCACCGTCCTGTTCGACCACCCGGCGCCCCTCGCCATGGCCACGCACCTCCTCGGCGAGCTGCACCTGGCCACCGTCACCGCCGCCGCGCCGGCCGCCGCGGTCCCCACCGACGAACCCGTCGCGATCGTGGCCATGAGCTGCCGGTACCCGGGCGGCGTGCAGACCCCCGAGGACCTGTGGCGGCTCGTCGCCGACGGCACCGACGCCGTCGGACCGTTCCCCGCCGACCGCGGCTGGCCCGTCGACCGCCTCTACCACCCCGACCCGGACCACCGCGGCACCAGCTACGCCCGCGAGGGCGGCTTCCTCTACGACGCCGCCGCGTTCGACGCCGACTTCTTCGGCATGTCACCCCGCGAGGCCCTCGCCACCGACCCGCAGCAGCGGCTGCTGCTCGAATCGTCGTGGGAGCTGCTGGAACGCGCCGGCCTCGACCCGGTCGCCCTGCGCGGCACCCCGACCGGCGTGTTCGTCGGCCTCATGTACAGCGACTACGCCGCCCGCGTCCACGAGGTCCCCGACGGCCTCGAAGGACACCTCGGCAACGGCAGCGCCCCCAGCGTCGCCTCCGGCCGGGTCGCCTACACGTTCGGGTTCGAAGGACCCGCGGTCACGATCGACACGGCGTGCTCGTCGTCGCTGGTCGCGCTGCACCTGGCGGCGCAGGCGCTGCGCCGCGGCGAGTGCGGCCTCGCCCTCGCCGGGGGCGTCACCGTCATGTCGACGCCCGGCACGTTCGTCGGCTTCTCCCGCCAGCGCGGCCTGGCCCCCGACGGCCGCTGCAAGGCGTTCTCCGACGACGCGGACGGCACCGGCTGGGGCGAGGGCGTCGGCCTGCTGCTCCTGGAGCGGCTGTCCGACGCGGTCGCCAACGGCCATCCGATCCTCGCCGTCGTGCGCGGGTCAGCGGTGAACCAGGACGGCGCGTCCAGCGGGCTCACCGCCCCGAACGGTCCGGCGCAGCAGCGGGTGATCCGGGCGGCGCTCGCCTCGGCGGACCTGCAGCCGTCCGATGTGGACGTCGTGGAGGCGCACGGCACGGGGACGACGCTCGGTGACCCGATCGAGGCGCAGGCGCTGATCGCCGCGTACGGCCGGGACCGGCAGGCGCCGTTGTGGCTGGGGTCGGTGAAGTCGAACCTGGGGCACACGCAGGCCGCGTCGGGTGTCGCCGGGGTCATCAAGATGGTCCTCGCCATGCGGCACGGGCAGCTGCCGCAGACGCTGCACGTCACCGAACCGTCGACGCACGTCGACTGGTCGTCGGGGGCGGTCGAGCTGCTCACCGACGCGCGGCCGTGGCCCGCCGCCGCCGACCGTCGGCGCCGGGCTGGGGTGTCGTCGTTCGGGATCTCCGGCACCAACGCGCACGTGATCCTGGAGGAGCCTCCCGCTGTGCCGGTCGTGGCGGGGGAGCGGGTGGTGTTGCCGGTGGTGCCGTGGCCGCTGTCGGCGCGGACCCCGGAGGCTCTCGACGCGCAGGTGGCCCAGGTGCGTGAGGGTGATCCTGTCGATGTCGGCTATTCCCTGGCGACGGGCCGGTCGGCGTTCGAGCACCGCGCGGTGCTGCTCGGTGACGTTGTGGTCCGCGGCCGGGTCCGTGACGGTCTGTCCGCGATGCTGTTCACCGGTCAGGGCGCGCAGTGGTCCGGGATGGGCCGCGGCCTGCACGCGGCGTTCCCCGTCTTCGCCGCCGCTTATGACGAGGTGTGCGCGCACATCGAGGGTCTCGCGCAGGTCGAGGGTGACCTGCTCGACGAGACGCAGTGGACGCAGCCGGCCCTCTTCGCGGTCGAGGTGGCGGTCTATCGCCTCTTGGAGTCGTGGGGCCTCAAGCCCGACCACCTCTTGGGCCACTCGATCGGTGAGCTGGCCGCCGCGCACGTGGCGGGGGTCTGGTCCCTGGCTGACGCGTGCAAGGTGGTCGAGGCGCGGGGCCGGTTGATGCAGGCGTTGCCGAGCGGTGGTGCGATGGTCGCGGTCCAGGCGTCTGAGGCGGACGTGCGTGCGGTGCTGGTCGACGGCGCTGAGATCGCGGCGGTCAACGGTCCGGATGCGGTGGTGGTCTCGGGTGACGAGGACGCGGTCCTGACGGTTGCGGCCCGGTTTGAGAAGACGAAGCGGTTGCGGGTGTCGCATGCGTTCCATTCGGCGCGGATGGACGGGATGCTCGACGCGTTCCGTGAGGTCTTGTCGACGGTCACGTTCAACCCGCCGGTGATCCCGATCGCGGTGACGTCGACGGGTGATGTGACCGATCCGGAGTACTGGGTGCGGCAGGTCCGTGGCACGGTCCGGTTCGCTGATGCGGCTTCGTCGTTGCGGGCGAAGGGTGTGACCCGGTTCCTGGAGGTCGGCCCGGACGGCGTGCTGTCCGCGATGGTCGACGGGATCCCCGCCATGCGGAAGGACCGCGACGAGCCGCTGTCGTTGATGACCGCCGTCGCCCAGGCGCACGTCGCCGGATGGTCCCCGGACTGGACCCGGCTGTTCCAGGGCGCCCGCCGCGTCGACCTGCCCACGTACGCGTTCCAGCGGCAGCGGTACTGGCTCGACGCCGGCACCCCCGTCCAGTCCGAGGCCGACGCGCGGTTCTGGACCGCCGTCGAAGCCGGTGACCTGTCAGGGCTCACCGCGCAGCTCGGCCTCGACGACGGCGCCCTCGACACCGTCGCGCCCGCCCTCGCCTCCTGGCGGCACCGCAGCCGGCAGGAGTCCACGATGGACGGCTGCCTGTACAAGGAGACCTGGAAACCGCTGCTCGCGGCGGCCGCGAACCTCACCGGCACCTGGCTGCTGGTCGCCCCGGCCGACGACGTCCAGGCGGCGCTGGCGGCGGCCGGCGCCACCGTCCGGACCGTGACGGCGCCCGGCGACGTCACGGCCGCCGACCTCGACGACCTCGCCGGGGTCGTGTCGCTGCTGCCCGACGTGACCGGGACGCTCCTGCTCGTGCAGGCCCTCGCCGGTGTCGACGCGCCGCTGTGGTGCGTGACCCGGGACGCGGCAACGGATCCGGCCCAGCGCGCCGTGTGGGGCCTCGGCCGGGTCGTCGCCCTGGAGCACCCCGGCCGCTGGGGCGGGCTCGTCGACGTCGACGACACGGGCGTCGCGCTGCTGCCGGGTGTCCTCGGCGGGCCAGAGGACCAGATCCGGATCCGGTCCGGCAACGTCCACGGCCGGCGTCTCGCCCGGGCCGCCGCCGTGCCGGGCTGGCGCCCGACGGGGACGGTGCTCGTCACCGGCGGCACCGGCGCCCTCGGGGTCCACGTCGCCCGGTGGCTCGCCGCGGAAGGCGCTTCCAGGATCGTCCTGGTCAGCCGCCGCGGTCCGGACGCGCCCGGAGCCGCTGACCTCGACATCCCCGGCGTGGAGGTCGTGGCCGCCGACATCGCCGACGCCGCGGCCGTGGCGGACCTCGTCGCCCGGTACACGCCGGGCGCCGTCATCCACGCCGCCGGCATCCTGGACGACGGCACCGTAGACGGCCTCACACCCGAGCGGGTCGCCGCGGTGATGGCGGCGAAGGTCGACGGTGCGTTGCACCTGGACGCCGCCACCCGAGACCTGGACCTGGACGCGTTCGTGTTGTTCTCGTCGTTCGCCGGGTCGGTGGGGTCGGCGGGGCAGGGCAACTACGCCGCCGCGAACGCCGCCCTCGACGCGATCGCCGAGCGGCGCCGCGCCGCCGGTCTTCCTGCCGTGTCGATCGCGTGGGGGCCGTGGGCGGGTGACGGTATGGCCGGGGACCTCGGGGACCGGCACCGCCGCGGCGGCGTCCGGCCCATGAGCCCGGCCGCGGCCGTGACCGTCCTCGGGAAGGTCGGCGGCGACGCGACCGTCGCCGTCGCCGACATCGACTGGGACACGTTCGGGCCGGCGTTCGCCGCCGGCCGGCCGGCGCCGCTCCTCGACGGGCTGGCCCCGGCCGCCGCGGCGCCCGTGCGGCGCCGCCGGTTCGCGGACCTGCCCGCCGACGAGCTCGCCGGGCACCTCCTCGACGTCGTCCGCGGCCACGCCGCCACCGTCCTCGGCCACCCCGGCACCGACGCGATCCGCCGCGACCGGGCGTTCCGGGACCTCGGGTTCGACTCGCTCACCGCCGTCGAGTTCCGCAACGCGCTCACCGCGGACACCGGCGTCACCCTGCCGAGCACCGTCGTCTTCGACCACCCCACCCCGGAAGCGCTCGCCGACCTGCTGCTGTCCCACTTCACCGGTGCCACCACCGACCAGGTCACGCGTCCGGCGGCGGTACCGGCCGACGAACCGGTCGCGATCGTCGCCATGGCGGGCCGGTTCCCCGGCGCGGACACCGTGGAGGCACTGTGGACGCTGCTCGCCGACGGCCGGGACGGTGTCCGCGAGTTCCCCGCCGACCGCGGCTGGGACCTCGACTCCCTCTTCGACCCCGACCCCGACCGGACCGGCACCTCCTACGCGCGGGTCGGCGCGTTCCTGCAGGACGTCGCCGGGTTCGACGCCGGCTTCTTCGGCATCTCGCCGCGTGAGGCCCTGGCGATGGACCCGCAGCAGCGGCTGCTGCTGGAGACCGCGTGGGAGACGTTCGAGCGGGCCGGGATCGACCCCGCCACGCTGCGCGGCAGCGCCACGGGCGTGTTCGTCGGCACCAACGGCCAGGACTACCCGACGATCCTCGCCGCCGCCGAGGAGAACGTCGAGGGCTACCTCGGCACCGGCAACGCCGCCAGCGTCGCGTCGGGGCGGCTGTCGTACACGTTCGGTCTCGAAGGACCCGCGGTCACCGTCGACACCGCGTGCTCGGCGTCGCTGGTGGCGCTGCACCTGGCCGCGCAGGCGCTGCGCCGCGGCGAGTGCGGCCTCGCGCTCGCCGGTGGGGTCACGGTCATGTCGACGCCGGGCGCGTTCGTCGAGTTCTCCCGCCAGCGTGGTCTCGCGGCGGACGGGCACATCAAGGCGTTCTCCGACGACGCCGACGGCACCGGCTGGGGTGAGGGCGTCGGCCTGCTCCTCGTGGAGCGGCTGTCGGACGCGGTCGCCAACGGTCACCCGATCCTCGCTGTCGTGCGCGGGTCAGCGGTGAACCAGGACGGTGCTTCGAACGGGCTCACCGCCCCGAACGGCCCGTCGCAGCAGCGGGTCATCCGGGCCGCGCTCGCCGCCGCGGACCTCCGGCCGTCCGACGTGGACGCGGTCGAGGCGCACGGCACCGGGACGAGTCTCGGCGACCCGATCGAGGCGCAGGCACTCCTCGCCACCTACGGGCAGGACCGTGAGACGCCGCTGTGGCTGGGGTCGGTGAAGTCGAACCTCGGCCACACCCAGGCCGCCGCCGGCGTCGCGGGCATCATGAAGATGGTCCTCGCCCTGCAGCACCAGACCCTGCCCCGCACCCTGCACGTCACCGCACCCTCGTCCCACGTGGACTGGACCGGCGGCGCCGTGGAACTCCTCACCGAGCCGCGGCCGTGGCCCGCCGCCGCCGACCGTCGGCGCCGGGCTGGGGTGTCGTCGTTCGGGATCTCCGGCACCAACGCGCACGTGATCCTGGAGGAGCCTCCCGCTGCGCCGGTCGTGGTGGGAGAGCGGGTGGTGTTGCCGGTGGTGCCGTGGCCGCTGTCGGCGCGGACCCCGGAGGCTCTCGACGCGCAGGTGGCCCAGGTGCGTGAGGGTGATCCTGTCGATGTCGGCTATTCCCTGGCGACGGGCCGGTCGGCGTTCGAGCACCGCGCGGTGCTGCTCGGTGACGTTGTGGTCCGCGGCCGGGTCCGTGACGGTGGCTCGGCGATGCTGTTCACCGGTCAGGGCGCCCAGTGGTCCGGGATGGGACGCGGTCTGCACGCGGCGTTCCCGGTGTTCGCCGCCGTCTATGACGAGGTTTGCGCGCACATCGAGGGTCTGCGCGACGTGGAAGGTGCGGAACTCGACGAGACACAGTGGACGCAGCCGGCACTGTTCGCGGTCGAGGTCGCGGTGTACCGCCTCCTCGAATCGTCGGGTCTCAAACCCGACTTCCTCCTGGGCCACTCGATCGGTGAGCTGGCCGCCGCGCACGTGGCCGGGGTGTGGTCCTTGGCTGACGCGTGCAAGGTGGTCGAGGCGCGGGGCCGGTTGATGCAGGCGCTGCCGAGCGGTGGTGCGATGGTCGCGGTCCAGGCCACCGAAGAGGCGGTGCGTGCGGCGCTCGTCGACGGCGCTGAGGTCGCGGCGGTGAACGGGTCCGATGCGGTCGTGGTCTCAGGCGACGAGGCGGCTGTCGAAGCGACCGCCACGCGGTTCGAGAAGACGAAGCGGTTGCGGGTGTCGCACGCGTTCCATTCGGCGCGGATGGACGGGATGCTCGACGCGTTCCGCGAGTTCCTGTCGACGGTGACGTTCAACCCGCCGGTCATCCCGATCGTCACCACCTCGACGGGTGACGTGACCGATCCGGAGTACTGGGTCGGGCAGGTCCGCGGGACGGTCCGGTTCGCCGACGCCGTCGACACCGCCAAGGCGAAGGGTGTCACCAGGTTCCTGGAGGTCGGACCCGACGGCGTGCTGTCCGCGCTGGTCGACGGGATCCCCGCCATGCGGAAGAACCGCGACGAGCCGCTGTCGTTGATGACCGCCGTCGCGCAGGCGCACATCGCCGGCTGGTCCCCGGACTGGACCCGGCTCTTCGCCGGCGGCCGCCGCGTCGACCTGCCCACGTACGCGTTCCAGCGGCAGCGGTACTGGCCCACCGCCCGCCCCGCCACGCCGCCGGACACCGAGTTCTGGGCCGCCGTCGAATCCGGCGACCTCAGCGACCTGCTCGGCATCGACGCCGACGCGGTCGTCCCCGCCCTGACACAGTGGCGGCAGCGGCGGCAGTCCGCCGTGGACGGCTGGCTGTACCACGACACGTGGACCGCCCTGCCCCGCCACGGGACGACCCTCGACGGCACCTGGCTGGTCCTCGCCCCGACCGACGACACCGCCGTCGCCGGCGCCCTGAAAGAGGCCGGCGCCGACGTACGCGCGGTCGCCGTGCCCACCACCGCCGACCGTGACGTGCTCGCCGCGGACCTCCGCACGTACCTCGGGACCGGCCCGGTCAAGGGCGTCGTCGCGCTGCCCGCCGGCGCCGCCGACGCGCTCACGATCGTGCAGGCCCTCGCCGGTGTCGACGCGCCCCTGTGGTGCGTGACCCGCGACGCCGCCACCGACCCGGCCCAGCACGCCGTGTGGGGCCTCGGCCGGATCGTCGCCCTCGAACACCCCGAACGGTGGGGCGGCCTCGTCGACATCGGCGACGCCGACCTGGCGCTGCTCCCGAGCGTCCTGCGCGGCGCCGAGGACCAGGTCCAGGTCCGGTCCGGCGTCGCCTACGGCCGGCGCCTCACCAAAGCCACCAGAGCCACCAAAGCGTCCGCGGCGCCGGGCTGGCGTCCGTCGGGGACGGTCCTGGTCACCGGCGGTACCGGCGCCCTCGGGGTCCACGTCGCCCGGTGGCTGGCTGCGGAAGGTGCGTCCAGGATCGTCCTGGTCAGCCGCCGCGGTCCGGACGCCCCCGGCATGGCCGGCCTCGA
>NZ_JBVJIJ010000023.1:0-75696 GCF_055586325.1 Dactylosporangium sp. NPDC051087
GTCGCTAACCCACTTACCGGAGACCGCGCTCCTTTTCGATCACCGCCACACCGACGAACGGCCACCAGCCCGGCGGCTTACCAAACACGCCTTAGGCCCGCGTTCTTCCAGTTGCGACCGGCACTTCACCGACGACGAGAGCGAGCACCGATGGGCGCCCTGAAACCGTGGCATCTGCTGATCATGTGCGGTCTGTGCACCACCGTCACGATCGCCGTGGTCGTGCTGGTCGTCCTGCTCGTCAGGCGCCGCCGGTAGGTGGCGGTCAGGCCGGTGGCAGGGTGACGGCGATCTCGTCGCCGAGGGTGGCGCCGTGCAGGAGGTCGAGGTCGTCGCCGCTCCAGAACTTGCCGGGGTCGTACCAGTTGGCGCGGCGGCCCGTGGGGAGCAGACCCATCTCCTCGTACGTGACGGCGACGACCTCCGCGCAGTAGGCCGTCTCGAGGGACGAGTCGTTGCGCTTGCGGATGTTCGGCACACGGCCCTGGAACCAGCGGCCGGCGAGCCGGGCGGTCGACGGGAACGGGGTGCCGTCGAGGCGGGCGATGGTGCGCAGGACCGCCTCCTCCATCGCGGGGGTGACGTCGTGGTGCAGCTGGCGGAGCCAGGGGCGCTGGCCGTACCGGCGGCCCCACACGAGCACGGCGTCGCGCAGGTCGTGCAGCTGGACCCCGCGCTGATGGCCCCCTGTCCACATGTCGGGAAGGGATCTGCCCAGCTCGGCGTGCCACATGAGCGGCGGGAGGTCGTCGAGGACGACGGCCATGCCGACGTGGTTGACGGGGCTGTTGGTCAGCGTCTGGATCGCCCGGTCGGCCTTGGAACGGCCCCGGAACACCCAGAGGTCGCCCGTACGGGTCATGCGGACGGCGTCGTCGAGATCGATAGGTCCCTGCACGACCAGTACCCTAGAGGCCCATGAAGGCGAAGTGGTGGAAGGTCCTCGGCCTGGCCGGTGTCGTGGGTGTCGCGGCGACCGGGGTGGTCGTCGCGCGGGCGGAGCGCCGGCGGCGCGCGTACACGCCGGAGGAGATCCGGGCGAAGCTGCAGGAGCGGCACGCGGTCGCACAGGGCGGGACGAGTCGCGGGTCACGTACCAGTGACACGTGAGGTCACTTAGGGTAGGTGGGGTGCAGTCATTGACATCCCAGAGCGACCCCGTGCGGGTCCTGTTCCTCGAAAACATCCACCCCGTCGCGGTCGAGCGGATGCGGTCCGAGGGATATGAGGTAGAGACCCTCGGGCGCGCGCTCGACGAGGACGAGCTGATCGCCAAGCTCGACGGGGTCCACCTGCTGGGCATCCGGTCCAAGACGCAGGTGAGCGCCGCCGCCCTGGCCGCGGCGCCGCACCTGCGGGCGATCGGCGCGTTCTGCATCGGCACCGACCAGATCGACCTGCGCGCGGCGGCGGAGTCCGGGATCGCGGTCTTCAACGCGCCCTTCTCCAACACGCGCAGCGTCGTCGAGCTCGCCGTCGCGGAGATCATCGCGCTGACCCGGCGGCTGACGGAGAAGAACGCCGGCATGCACGCGGGCGTGTGGGACAAGGACGCCACGGGCAGTCACGAGGTGCGCGGCCGCTCGATCGGCATCGTCGGCTACGGCAACATCGGCACGCAGCTGTCTGTCCTCGCCGAGAACCTCGGCCTCAAGGTGTATTTCTACGACACCGCCGACCGGCTCGCCCTCGGCAACGCGCAGCGCTGCGACACGCTCGACGAGCTGCTGGAGAAGTCCGACATCGTCACCCTGCACGTCGACGGCCGCCCGGGCAACAGCGGCTTCTTCGGCGAGGAGCAGTTCGGCAAGATGCGCCCCCGCAGCATCTTCCTCAACCTGAGCCGCGGCTTCGTCATCGACCACGAGGCGCTGCGCAAGCACCTGGAGAACGGACACCTGTCCGGCGCCGCCGTCGACGTGTTCCCGAAGGAGCCGAAGGCGAAGGGCGACGAGTTCCAGTCCGCGCTGCGCGGCCTGCCCAACGTCATCCTGACCCCGCACATCGGCGGCTCCACCGAGGAGGCGCAGTCCGACATCGGCTCGTTCGTGGCGGAGAAGCTGCACAAGTACGTGCAGGAGGGCTCCACCACGCTCAGCGTCAACCTGCCGTCGCTCAACCTGCAGCAGGCCCCCGACACCCACCGCATCGCCCTGCTGCACCACAACGTCCCGGGCGTCCTCGCCGACGTCAACAGCATCCTGGCCGGGCACAAGGTCAACGTCGAGGGGCAGATCCTCGCGACCCGCGGCGAGTTCGGCTACCTGCTGTCCGACATCGCCATCGACTACCCGGCGGAGATCCTCGCCCAGCTCTCCAACATGGCGACCACGGTCCAGCTCCGCGTCCTGTCGTAGCGGCGGGTCTCAGCTCGTGACAGCGGCCCGCCGGCTCATGCCGGCGGGCCGTTCTCGCGCCGGGTGACGGCACCGCTCCGGAGCCGGGCGACCGCGCCGGTCTCCAGCGCGGTCCAGACGGCGCCGTCGGGGGCGACGGTGAGGCCGTGCGGTTCGGCGGACGGGACCGGCAGGTCGTGACCGGTGATGTCGCCGGACGGGCTGACGTGGCCGACGCGGTTGCCGCCCCATTCGGTGAACCAGCAGCCGCCCGCCGGGTCCGCGGCGATGGCGTGCGGGCGGGCGGCGCGGTCCGGCAGGGGGAACTCGGTGACCGTGCCGTCGGGGGTGAGGCGGCCGACCTGCCCGGCGGCGATCTCCACGAACCAGACGGCCCCGTCGGTGCCGGTGGTGATGCCGACCGGCGCGGCGTCCGGGGTCGGCAGCGGGTGGACGGTGAGCTCGCCGGACGGGTCGAGCCGGGCGACCGCGTGGGCCTGGTTCAGCGTGCACCACACGGAGCCGTCGGCGGTGGTCGTCAGCATCGACGGCATGGAGCCCTCCGGCAGCGGCACGACCGAGACGGACCCGTCCGCGGACAACCGGCCGATGTGTGCCGGTTGCATCGAGGTGTACCAGATGTCGCCGTCCCGGCCGGCGGCGATGCCGTAGGTGCCCTGGGTGTCCGGCACCGGGGTGAGCGCCGCCGCGCCGGACGGGTCGAGCCGCGCCAGGGCGCCGGTCCGCAGCAGTGAGCACCACAGCGCGTCACCGGCGGCGGTGATCAGGGCCGGTCCCGAGCCGGGCAGGTCGAAGCGGGTCGCGGTGCCGTCGGAGGCGATCCTGGCCACCGCGCCGGCGTGCACCAGCGTGCACCACAACGCGCCGTCCGGGCCGGTCGTGATGCCGTACGGGCCGTCACCGGGTGCCGCGATCGTGAACAGGTCCATGAGATCCACTTTATGCCACAGCGTGTGAAAAATTCTTCGCAATCGACGTGCGTCATACCTCGCGGGAAGTTTCGAGGTGGTTAAAACGTCGTCCGGGATTGAAGTGTGTCGTGACGACCCGCTACGGTGCTGTGCGGACTTGGACACGGACTGCATTCGCGGGGGCTGACTGTGCGGCACAAGTGGGAATGGCACGCGGTTGCTTGCTGACCACGCGCGCCGGGAGCCGATCGCCGACGACTTCTTCCGGCTCTGTCACGATGACCGCAGCGGCACACTGCGGCTTTCCGAGGACGCCACCCGCATCGGACTGGCGTCCGCATTGATCGGCGAACTGGGCTGGGCCGGCATCCTCGATGTCGAGAACGGCCTGCTGTACGTCCGCGGCGGATCCACGCCCGCGGATGCCGCCGCGCATGCGGTCCTGGACGACATCCGCGGCGAGCGCACGCCCCGCGACGTGCGCACCTGGCTCACATATCTGTCGATGGAGGCCTATGAAAGGGTCGCCCGTCGGCTGGTGTCGGCGAATCATGTGATTCCCCAGGAAGGGCGGCGGATGCTGCGCCGCTTCACCTTCTATCAGCCCACCGACACGAACGATTTCGTGTGGCCGAAGGTGCGGCTCGGCACCGCGCTGGCGCAACGCCGGCCGCTTGATCAGACGGACGTGCATCTGCTCGGAATCGCCGATGCGACCGGTCTCCTGCCGAGCATTCTCGACGGCGGCGGGCAGGCCGCGGCCGCGTACTTCGAGCACCTCGTCCAGCAGTCCCACACGGATGTGCGGACCCTCATCGAGGAAACGAGGGTCGTCATCGGCAACAAGGTGATGAACCGACGCTGAAACACCTCCCACCCCTTCCCCGGAGGATGTCATGCCTGTCTCCACCGCGCCGCCGGCAGGCGGTTACGTCAGCAAGGTCGACTCTGCCCTGGACCAGAACAAATTGACGGTCCTCACGGTCATTCTGATGGTGATCGCGGCCGCCGCGCCGTTCACCGTCATCGCCGGCGGCGCGACCGCCGGCTGGGCCGTCACCGGCGTGCTCGGCATCCCCGTCGCGTACGTCGCGATGGCCGTCGTCCTGGGCGTCTTCAGCGTCGGGTACACGGAGATGTCCCGGCACATCGTGAACTCCGGCGCGTTCTACGCCTACGTCGCCCAGGGGCTGGGCCGGGTGACCGGTCTCGGCGCCGCCGGGGTCGCCGTGCTCGCCTACAACTTCATGCAGATCGGCCTGTACGGCGGCTTCGGCCCGGTGCTCAGCGGCCTGCTCAAGACCCAGTGGAACATCGAGCTCAAGTGGTGGGTGTGCGCGTTCATCGCGTGGGCCGTGATCGGCGTCCTGGGCGTGCTGAGCATCGAGTTCAGCGGCATCCTGCTCGGCGTGCTGCTCGGCGCCGAGGTCGTCATCGCGCTGATCTTCTCGGTGGTGGAGCTGGCGCACCCGGCCGGCGGCACCGTCACGTTCGACACCGTCAACCCCGCGCAGCTGTTCAGCGCCGGCACCGGCGCGGCGCTCGCCACGGCCGTGGCCGGGTTCGTCGGCTTCGAGTCCACCGCCGTCTACAGCGAGGAGACCCGCAACGCGAAGCGGAACATCCCCCGCGCCACCTACCTGTCGCTGATCATCATCGGCCTGCTGTACGCCTTCTGCTCGTGGGCGATGTCGGTCGCCGCCGGGCCGGACAACATCATCGCCCTGTCCACCGACAACTCCAGCGAGACGATGTTCGTGCTGGTGAGCCCGCACCTCGCGGAGATCTGGCTGACCCTGGGCCACGTGCTGTTCGTGACGAGCCTGTTCGCCGCGCTGCTCGCGTTCCACAACACCGCGGCCCGCTACACGTTCGCGCTCGGCCGGGAGCGGGTCCTGTTCAGCTGGTTCGGCGCCACCGGCCGGCGCTTCCGGGCGCCGCTGTGGGGCTCGATCACGCAGTCGATCCTGGCCGCCGTGGTCCTGGCGGTGTTCGCCGCGAGCGACGGCCTCGACCCGTTCGTGCACCTGTTCTTCTGGTGGACCGTGACCGGCGGCTTCGGCGTGCTCATCCTGATGACCGTCACGTCGGTGGCGGTGCTGGCGTTCTTCCTGCGCAACCGCTCCGGCGAGATCGCCGAGGTGTCGCAGTGGCGCCGGTTCATCGCCCCGGCGATCGGCGCGGTGCTGCTCGCGGCGGTCCTGGTCGTGACCGTCCTGGAGTTCGACACGCTGCTCGGCGTCGCGCCGACCGGGCTGCCGCGGTTCCTGTTCCCGGGGCTGTTCCTCGCGGTGGCGCTCGTCGGTGCCGCGTGGGCGGCCGTCCTGCGGTCGGGCAGTCCCGAGACGTACCGTGGCATCGGCCAGGGCGTGAACGCGGCGCTGCTCACGGTCCAGCCCGACGAGACCGCCGCCCACCGGGCGGGTCCGACCCGATGACCCTAGAAACTCCAGCAGCCGGTGCGCTGCGAGACGCCGGGCCCGACCCGATGAGTTTCGCCTCCACGGTCCCGGCGGTGCGTGCCGCCGGGGCCGGTGACGCCGGCACGGTCGCGGCGGTGCTCGCGGCGGCGCTGGACGACACCGACATCGCCCACTGGCTGGTGCCCGACCGCGAGGAGCGGGTCGAGGTGTACCGGCGCTACTTCGACCTCGTGACGCCGTGGTTCGTCGAGCACGGCACGGTCCACATGACGGCGGACGGGTCGGCGGTGGCGGCGTGGGTGCGCCTCGACGGGAAGTTCGAGCCGGACATCGCCGACTACGACCGCCGGCTGGCGGCGGCGTGCGGGGCGGCGACCGGCCGCTTCGTCCAGCTCGACGAGGACATGCTGGCCGCGCACCCCGACGGGCTCACGCACGACTACCTCGCGTTCCTCGGCGTCGTCCCGGCCGCGCAGAACCGGGGGCTCGGCAGCCGCCTGCTGCGCGAGCGCCACCGGGTCACCGACGCCGACGGGCTGCCCGCCTACCTGGAGGCGACCGGGCGGCGCAACGCCGCGCTGTACGCCCGCCACGGCTACGCGGACACCCGGCCGGTCCACATCGGCGACGGCCCGCCGCTCTACGCGATGCTCAGGAAACCCCCATCGCGGTGACGTCCCACATGCCGTAGTACTGGTTCACGAACACGTTGGTGAGTTTCGGGTTGCGGTAGTTGAGCACCTTGTCGTAGGTCAGCGGCAGCATCGTCGCGGACTCCATGACGGCGGCGTCGACCTGCGACCACAGCTTCGCCCCCTCGGCCGGGTCCGTGGTGCCACGGGCCCGGTCGATCAGGGCGTCGATCGCGGTGTCGGACAGCTCCGCGTAGTTGTTGTTGCCGCTGGGCAGGATGAGCCGCCCGTCGACGAGCGTCGGGAAGAAGCCGTACCCGGTGGGGAAGTCCGCCGACCAGGCGCCCATGATCAGCCCGTACCCCCTGGAGTGCACGTTCGACGGGGAGCCGACGACCGAGCGGGCGTAGAGCGACGGGTCGGACGCGTCGATGCGGGCCTTGATGCCCACCGCGGCGAGGGACGCCTGGATCGCCTCCGCGGTCTTCGACGCCTTCGGGCTGTCGGTGGTCGCGATCACCGTCTCGAAGCCGTCCGGCTTGCCGCACGCGGTGAGCTCCTCCTTGGCCTTCGCCGGCTGCGGCTTGCCGCCCTTCGTCTGGAACGGGTCGAGCGCCGAGTCGTGCCCGGGGATGCCCGGCGGCAGCATCGACCCGGCGATGTCACCGCCGGCGTCCGGGCCGCCGCGGGCGGTCTGCACGCTGGTCTTGTCGATCGCGTACTGCACGGCCCGCCGGCAGTGCACGTCGTCGAACGGCGGCACCTTCGTGCTCATCGCCGCGTACTGGGTGAACCCGGTCGTCGGCTCGTCGGCGCGGGCCTTCAGCGCGGCGTCGAGCAGGACCTTCGGCTGGGTGGCGGTCTGCACCCCGCCCTGCCCGGCGTCGGCGTGCAGCTCACCGTCCAGCAGCTGCTGGTCGATCTCGTTCGGGTCGGTGCCGATGACCAGCTCGATGCGGTCCGGCAGCGCCCGGCGCACGGTGTCGGTGGCGCGGTCCCACTGCTCGTTGCGCACCAGGACGGCCTTCTTGCCCGCCTCGATCGACTCGAACCTGTACGGCCCGGAGGAGATTGGCTTGTCGCCGTACTTCGCGCCCGTGTCCTTCGCCACCGGTACCGGCGCGGCGACACCCATCGCGAGCAGGTACGGGAAGTCCGCGAACGGCTCCGCCAGCTTGAACGCGATCGTCGTGTCGTCGGGCGTCGTGATGCTCTTGAGCCCGGACTTGGCCGCCCACGGGCCGGGGTAGTGCTGGCCCTGGTCGAGCTGGTCGATCAGGTAGGTGGGCCCGCCGCTGAGCTCCTCCTGGGCGAAGAGCCGCTCGATGCCCTGCCGCACGTCCTTCGACGTCACCGGCGAGCCGTCCTCGAACTTCACCCCGCCGCGCAGCTTGAACGTGTACGTGAGCCCGTCGGCGGAGATCTCCGGCGCCGCCGCGGCGAGGTCCGGCACCAGCTTCAGCCCGTCCGCGCCCGGTTTGGCGTCCGGCGTCAGCAACGTCCGCGTGTACAGCCGTTGCAGGTTGTACACCGCCGTCACGTACGACCTGGTCGGGTCCCACGAGTCGACGTCGTGCGCGCTGGCGAGCTTCAGCGTCCCGCCCGCCTCGGTCGACGGGTTGACGACCCCGGTGAGCCCGGCGTTGAACCCACCGGTGGCGGTGCCCTCGCCACCCGGCTCGTCCTTCTTGGCGCACGCGCCGACGGTGAGGCTCAGACTGAGGGCCAGCAGACAGCGAGTGATCTTCACTTAACGCAGCGTAGCCGTCTTTGGTTGCGCCGCGCGGGCGATGCGGGCTAGTGGGCGATCAGGACCGCGGCCAGGGCGAGGGCGCCCGGGAGGGCCTGGAGGAGCAGGATGCGGCGGCTCGCGGTGGCGGCGCCGTAGAGGCCGGCGACGATCACGCAGGCCAGGAAGAACACGCGCAGCGCGAAGCCGACCGGGTCCGCGGCGAGCATGCCGTAGACCAGGCCGGCCGCGAGGAAGCCGTTGTAGAGGCCCTGGTTGGCGGCGAGCGCCTTGCTGGCCTCGGCGAACTCGGCCGTGGTGCCGAAGGCCGCCCGGGTCCGTGGTGCGGTCCACAGGAACATCTCCAGCACCAGGAAGTAGGCGTGGAGCGCGGCGACGAGACCGACGAGGACCAGGGCGGCGATGTTCACGGGGGCCACCCTATCGGCAGCCGGCGATCAGCTGGTCTGGACCCGGACCACGACCTGGGAGTCGGTGACGCTCTGCACGGTGATGTCGAAGCCCTCGGCCTGGGCGCTGCCGTCGACGGGCACGCTCACGGTGGTGCCGCCGACGTCGACCTTCACCACGCCGTTGTCGACGCCGATGAGCTTGACGTCGACGCCGAGGACCTTGGACTCGGCCTCCACCCCGCGGTCGAAGGTGACGGTGCACGCGCTGGTCGAGCACGTCACGTTGTCAGAGCTGCACGCGGTCAGCGCGCCCATCCCGATGACCAGGGCGGCGGCGACCGTGGCGAGGCGGTGGGTCAAGGTCGTCATGACTGGCGAGTGTAACCGGCCCGCGCACGCCACCGATGAGTCTCGCCCGCGGTCCTCGTACACCTTGCGGACCCTTCGAAGGAGGAAGCGCGTGAGGTTGCAGGTCGAGGCAGAGCGGGCGGAGCTGGCCGAGGTGTATTCGGGGCTGACGCCCGAGCAGTGGGACGCGCCGTCGTTGTGTGCGGGCTGGCGGGTACGGGAGGTCCTCGCGCACACGACGATGCCGTTCCGGATGGGTTTCGGCGGGTTCGTGTGGGAGATGGCGCGTTCCGGCGGGCGGTTCAACCCGATGGCGGACCGGGTCGCCCGCCGCGACGCGGCCAGGATGCCGGCCGGGGAGCTGCTGCGGTCGCTGCGGGACAACGTGGCGCATCCGTGGTCGCCGCCGGGCGGCGGTGCGGTGGGGGCGCTGTCGCACGAGGTGATCCACGGCCTGGACAGCACGGTCGCGCTCGGCCTGGACCGGCGGGTGCCCGCGGACCGGCTCATGATCGTCATGGGTTCGATGCGGCCGCGCAACGTGGCGTACTTCGGTGCCGGGCTCGACGGTGTGCGTCTCGAGGCGACCGACCTGGACTGGGCGTACGGTGCCGGCGAGCCGCTGCGCGGGCTGGCCCAGGACCTGCTGCTCGTCGTCTGCGGCCGGAAGCTGCCGCCGGGTCACCTGTCGGGCGCGCCCGCGGCCCGGTTCACCGGCTGACCGTCCGCCGGCGGCGCGTCGAACAGGGCGAGCTCCTCGGCGGTCGGCGGCTGGAAGTACGGCAGGTACACGTCGAGGAGCTCGCGGCTGATCGGCACCGCGCCCGGCTCGCCCGCCGCGAACCGGGCCTCGATCCGCCGGGCCAGCTCCTCGACCGGTGCCGTGAGGTACCGCAGCTCCACGTGGACGCCGAGCGCGCGGGCGGCGAGCCGCTTCTCGTCGCGCTCGGCCCTGGACCAGAACCCGGACTCGAGGACCACCGTCTGCCCCAGCCCGAGCAGGTCCCGCGCGTGCACCCAGAACCGGCGCTCCAGGCGGTCCCGGGTCGCCTCGTCGAACAGGTCGATCCCGAGGTCCGCCAGCCACTCGTCGGGGCACAGGCGCACGGCTGGCAGCTCGGCCGCCAGCCGCCGGGCGAGGGTCGTCTTGCCGGCGCCGGGCAGGCCGCAGATGAGGATCAGACGGGGCACAGCGCTCGATCATCACATACGGTCGTCGGCCGTTCGCCGGATGGTCACCGCCGCCGGCCATTCATAGACTCCTGTGCGAGGGAGTGTGGTCGGCGTGGGGCTCTTCGACACCGCACTGCGCATCGACGCGCCGGGGCCGTCCGGCGTGCCGATCGTCAACAACTTCAAGCTGATCCGCGACTCGGCCCGCTTCCTGCTCGGCCGGGTCGCCCCGTTCGAGCAGCCGGTCGTGCCGGTCACGGCCGCCAACGGATCCGTCGTCGTGGTCCGCGGCCGCGAGGGCGTGCGGCAGGTGTTCACCGACAACGCCGCGTTCCACCGCGCCGACGGGCTGTTCGACCTGCCGCCCGGCCGGCCGTGGTCGGGGATGTTCGACGCGGTCGTCACCGCCAACGGCGCCGAGCACACCCGGCGGCGCAAGCTGCTCATGCCGGCCGTGCACCGCACCGCGATGGCGCACTACCGGGCGGTGTTCGCCGACACGTTCGAGCGGTCCCGGTTCGCGTCCACGGATCCCGAGCCGTTCGACCTGACCCGCGAGTGCCTGCGCATCTCGAAGACCAACCTGATGCGCTGCCTGCTCGGCCTCGACGACACCGTGGACGGCTCCGCCGGCCTCGGGGCGTTCGCCGACCGGATCGTGACGCTGGCCACCGAGGCGTCCGACCCGCGGGTGCTGCTGTTCAAGCGGGACCTGCCGTGGACGCCGTACGGGCGATGGCTGCGCCGCGTCGCCGGCGCTTACGAGCGGCTCGCCGACCTCATCGCCCGCCGCCGCGCCGGCGAGCCGCGGCCCGACGCGCTGTCGATCCTGTGCCACGCCGTCGACGAGGACGGCGACCGGCTCAGCACCGAGGAGATCGCGGGGGAGCTGCACAGTTTCTTCGCCGCCGGGTTCGAGACGACCGCGATGACGATGAGCCTCGCCCTCATCACCCTGCTCGGCAGCCCCGACCCCGGCGCCGCGCCGCCGGACGTGGGCACGGAGGACGACCTGGCGGTGGTGCTGAAGGAGTCGCAGCGGCTGCTGCCCGCGGTGCCGATCACGCTGCCCCGCCGGGTGACGCGGACGGTCGAGATCGCCGGGTCGCCGCCGGTGCCGAAGGGGGCGCTGCTGTTCATGTCCCCGCTGCTCGAGCACCGCGATCCGCTCGTGTACCCGTCCCCGCAGGTCTTCCGCCCGCAGCGCTGGCACGGCACGGGACCCCGGCAGTACGAGTTCATCCCGTTCGGTCTCGGGCCGCGCCGCTGCCTGGGTGCCGAGTTCGCCGACCTCCAGGTCCGCACGACCCTGTCGCTCATGCTGGAGCGCGGGCTGCCCGGCCTGGCCGCCTCCCGCGTCGACTACGGCATGGTCAACGGTGTCACGGCCGGCCCCCGCGGCCCGGTCCCGGTGCACGCCGGCCGTCCGAAGTGGACGGTCCTCACCGGCCCGGTCACCGCCCTCTGGAAACCGGCCGGCTGAGCGGGTCACCGGCCGTCTCCGGCTCCTGTTCCGGGGCGGGCGGCGGATCGGCCGGCGCCGGTGCGGCGCGACGCCGGTGCAGGATCAGGGCCGTCAGGGCACCGGCGACGAGCCCCCAGAAGGCGGAGCCGATGTTGAGGATCGTCATGCCCGAGGCGGTCACCACGAACGTCACCACCGCCGCCTCGCGGCCGTCGGGTGCGGTGACCGCGCTGGCGAGTGAGGCGCCCAGGGCGGACAGCAGCGCCAGGCCGGCGACGGCGACGACCAGGACGGGCGGGGACAGCAAAACGAGGGCCATCGCGAGGCCCGCGCCGAGACCGAGGGTCAGCTGGCCGAAGCCCAGCGCGGCCGTCGCCACCCAGCGGCGGCGCGGGTCGGGGTGGGTGTCGGGGCCGGCGGTGAGGGCCGCGGTGATCGCCGCCAGGTTCAGGGCGTGCCCGCCGAACGGGGCGGCGAGGGCGCTGGCCAGGCCGGTGGTGACGAGGACGCCGCGCAGGGGCGGGGTGTAGCCGTACGTCGCCATGACGGCCATGCCGGGGACGTTCTGCGCGGCCATGGTGACGAGGAACAGCGGGACGGCGATGCTGATCAGCGCCGGCAGGTTGAACGCCGGTGTCACGAGGACCAGCGACGGCGCGACGGAGACGCCGGTGAGGTGCACGCCTCGGACGGCGATCGCGACGACCGCGGCGAGCAGGGCGCCCGGCACGGCCCACTGGCGGGCGAAGCGGGTCAGCAGCGCCCAGGTCAGCACGACCGGGACGGCGAGGGCGGGCACGTCGACGACGGCCCGGACCGGGGCGGTGCACAGGCTGAGGATGACGCCGGCGAGCATGGCGCCGGCGATCGGGCCCGGGATGGCGGCGATCGCGCGGGCGAGCCACGGCGACAGGCCCGCGACGACGATGAGCGCGGCCGACACGATGAACGCGCCGACGGCGGCCGGCCAGCCGCCCTGCACGTGGCCGGTGGCGATGAGCAGCGCCGCGCCCGGCGTGGACCAGGCGATGCTGATCGGCATGCGGTGCCGCAGGGCGAGGAACACGGCGGTGCACGCGATGCCGGTGCACAGCGCCAGCAGCCCCGACGCGGCCTGGGCCGGGGTGGCGCCGACGGCGCGGAGGCCGGCGAGCACGACCGTGAACGAGCTCGCGTAGCCGACGACCGCGCTGACGAGCCCGGCCAGGATCGGCTGGGCGGCGTCGAACCGCCGCATGGGACACCCCCTCAGGTCGGCGTTCCGTATACGGAACGCAGTAGGAGGATGTCACCATAGCGGCGTGGAGACAAGTCTCGGGGACCGGCTGCGGGAGCTGCGGGCCGCGCGCGGGATGTCGCTGTCGGAGCTGGCGCGGGCCGCCGGCATCGGCAAGGCCACCCTGTCCGGGCTCGAGCACGGCACCAGGAACCCGACGCTGGAGACGCTCTACGCGGTCGCGGGGGCGTTGGGCGTACCGCTGACGGCGCTGGTCAGGGAGCAGCACGGCGAACCCGTCCGCGGGTCGGCGGTCACCGCGACGCTCCTGGAGGTGTTCGACGAGCCGGGGGTGACGTTCGAGCTGCTGCGGATGCGCGTCCGGCCCGGCGTGGTGCAGCACTCACCGCCGCACGCGCCCGGTGTCACCGAGCACGTCACGGTGTCCGAGGGTGTCCTGCGGGCGGGACCCGCCGGCGAGCCGCTGGTCGCGGGGCCCGGCGAGCACATCGCGTGGGCGGCGGACGTGCCGCACGTCTACGGCACCGTGGGTCCCGACGAGGTCGTCGCCACCCTGCTGATCAGGTCGCCGCGGGGCTGAGCGGCTATTCGGCCGTGGTCTCCTCGGTGTCCTGGTCCCTGTCGTGGCTGTGCCCGGTGATCCCGTCCACGATCGCGTCGATGGGCTGCCCGATGTAGTCGAAGTCCGGCACCGCGATCCGCTCCGCCTCGTCGCGGATGGTGTCGAGGTCCACGCTCTTGTCGACGTGCGGGACGCCGTGCCTGTTGTCGGTGTTGGTCATACTGCAGAGGTTTCCGGGCGGGGTCGCGGCCAAACCCGGACCGTGGCATATTCACCCCGGTGAAGGTCCGCGAAGCCCTCGCCGAGGACGCCGGCGACCTCGTCAGGCTGCACCAGGTGGCCCGCCGCACGTATTACGGCGACCTGGACATCCCCGACGACACGGCGCGGCTGCGCGAGGCGTACACCGTCAGCATCCAGGCGGCGGACCGCCTCGTGCTGTGCGTGGACGCCGAGGACGGGCGGCCGGCCGGGTTCCTGTCGCTGGGCCCGCCCGCGCGGCTGGTCGGCCTGTACGTCGACCCGGCGCACTGGACCCGCGGCATCGGCGGCGCCCTGCACGACGCGGGGGTCGCCGCCTGGCGCGCCGCCGGGGTCACCGAGGGCACCCTGGAGGTCTGGGCCGGCAACGAGCGCGCGAAGGCGTTCTACCTGCGGCGCGGCTGGCGGCCGGACGGCGAGCGCCGCGAGGGCCCGCTGGGGCGTGACTTCGTCGACCTGCGGCTTACCATCCAGGGGTGATCGAGGCCCTGCGATCGGTGTGGCGCGAGCCCCGTCCCCCGGGCACGCCCGCGCTGGACCGGGTGGCCACGGCCCTTCTCGTGCCGCTCGCGGTGCTCGAAGGGCTGCTGCGCCCCGACCTGCCGATGCGGGTGCCGTCGGTGCTCGCCGTCCTCGCGGTCGCCGCCGTGCTGCCGTGGCGCCGCCGGCAGCCTCTCGTGGCGGTCGCGGTGGCGTTCGGCGCGACCGGCCTGCTGCCGCTGGTCACGGGCGAGGCGATGGGCAACTACGCCGCCGTCGCGGTGCTGCTGACGGTGTACGCCCTGACGCGGTGGGGCTCCGGCCGCGAGATCCTGCTGGGCGGGGCCGTCGTCGCCGTGAAGATCGGTGTGGCGGACCAGGTCGTCCACGTCCCCGCCGGTGACACCGTCGCCGGGCTGGCCGTGCTGTCCAGCGGGCTCGCGCTCGGGTTGACGCTGCGGTACCGCGCGGGAGCCCGCCGCCGGGAGCTTGCGGGCATCCGCGCGCTGGAGCGGGAACGCCTCGCCCGCGACCTGCACGACACCGTCGCCCACCACGTGTCGGCGATGGCGATCCGGGCCCAGGCCGGGATCGCGACCGCGGCCCTGCACCCGTCCGCGGCGACCGACGCACTGCGCGTCATCGAGGCCGAGGCGACCCAGGCCCTCGCCGAGATGCGGGCCATGGTCAGGGTCCTGCGCGGCGACGAGCCGGCGGCCAGGACGCCGAGCCCGTCCATCGGCGACCTGGCGGCCCTCGCGGAGGACGGCGAGCGGACCGGCCCGCCGGTCGACGTCGGGCTCACCGGCGACCTCGACGGCATCCCGCCACCGGTCGGCGCCGCCATCTACCGCCTCGCCCAGGAGTCGGTCACCAACGCCCGGCGGCACGCGCGGCACGCGACCAGGATCGAGGTCCGCGTGCACGCCGACGACACGTGCGTGCGGCTGCGGGTCAGCGACGACGGCTCCGGCCCGGCCCGCCCCGCCGCGCCCGCCGGGTACGGCCTCCTCGGCATGATCGAACGCGCCGGCCTCCTCGGCGGCACCTGCTCGGCGGGCCCGACCCGGGACGGCTGGACCGTCACCGCCGTCCTGCCACGCACCGGGATCCCGCAGTGACCGTCCGCGTGGTCGTGGCCGACGACCAGGAGATCGTCCGGACCGGACTGACGATGATCCTCAACGCGCAGCCGGGGATCGAGGTCACCGGCGTCGCCGGCGACGGCCACCGCGCCGTGGAGCTCGCCCGGCGGCTGCGCCCCGACGTGTGCCTGTTCGACATCCGCATGCCCGGACTCGACGGCATCGAGGCGACCCGCGCCCTCGCCGGCCCCGGCGTCGAGGACCCCCTCGCGGTCGTCGTCATCACCACGTTCGACCTCGACGAATACGTGTACGCGGCGCTGCGCGCGGGCGCCCGCGGCTTCCTGCTCAAGGACGCCGGGCCGGCACTGCTCGCGCAGGCCGTGCACGCCGCAGCCAACGGCGAGGCGCTGATCGCCCCGGCGGTCACCGCACGGCTGCTGCACGCCTTCGCCGGCGCCGGCCCCACCCCCGCCCGGCGGCAGCCCGTCGAGGCGCTCACCGACCGGGAGGAACAGGTCCTCGCGAAGGTCGCCGCCGGCCGCAGCAACGCCGAGATCGCCACCGACCTGCACATCACCCTCAGCACCGTGAAGACACACGTCGCCAGCCTCATGACGAAACTCGGCGCCCGCAACCGGGTCGAGATCGCGATCTGGGCCTACGAGACCGGCCGGGGTCGTAGTACTTAAGCACGGCTCGCGGCTCGGTCAGAGTATCGATGTGCCACCCCGGGGATTGCCCGACGATCGACGCATGACCAAGGCCACCTGGCTCGTCCCCACCGGGCTCATCGCGATCAGCTTCGTCCCCATGGTCGCCGGTGCCGTGCGCCTCGCCGAACTGGGCGGCGGCGGGACCCGCACCCCCGACAACGCCCGCTTCTTCGACCAGCCGCTCCCGGTCGTCCTGCACATCCTCAGCGCCACCGTCTTCCTCCTCCTCGGCGCCTTCCAGTTCTCCCCGGGCTTCCGCCGCACCCGGATCCGCTGGCACCGCGCCGCCGGCCGGATCCTGATCCCCTGCGGCATCGTCGCGGCACTCACCGGCCTGTGGATGTCCGTCGCGTACGACCTCCCGCCCTTCGACGGCACCCTGGTCATGCTGGAGCGCCTCCTCTTCGGCACCGGCATGGCCGTGTCCCTGGCACTCGGGTTCACGGCCGCCCGCCGCCGCGACATCCCCGCCCACAGCGCATGGGTGACCCGCGGCTACGCGATCGGCCTCGCCGCCGGCACCCAGGCCTTCACCCACGCCCCGTGGTTCCTGTTCGCCGGCGACCCCGGCCCGTCCGCGAGAGCCTTCCTGATGGGCGCCGGCTGGGTCATCAACCTGGCTGTCGCGGAATGGGTGATCCACCGCCGTCGCCGCACCCCCGCCCCAACCCGCCAGCCGGTAGCCGCCCACCCGTGACAGTTTCCCGCCCGCCTGCCATGTGCTCCGAATGGTCGGCGGCGCGCCCCTGGCGAAGCCCGCTCCAGCCATCCGCCGTGCCAGTCCGGCACCCGGTGCTTGTTGATACGCCGCGGCCCACCCGGCGGCCGGACCTGCAGTGGCGCAGGAGGTGTTGGTGCTCCGCCCGGTCGGCGGCGCGCCAGTGGTGGAAGCCCGGTTCAGGTGGTCCCGCACCGGAGCGTCGCGGACGACGGGGCACCGGCGGCCGGACCGGCGGTGGCGCAGGAGTGTTGGTGCTTCGCCCGGTCGGCGGCGTGCCAGTGGCGGAAGGTCGGTTCAGGCATCCGCGTAGGTGGTGCGGCCCCCGGTTGTGTCGGGGCGCACCCGGCACGCCGTCGGCAGGTCGGCGGCGCGCCTCTGGCGGAAGCCCGGTTCAGGTGGTCCGGCACCGGAGCGTCGCGGACAACGGGGCACCGGCGGCCGGACCGGCGGTGGCGCAGGAGTGTTGGTGCTTCGCCCGGTCGGCGGCGTGCCAGGTGCCGGAAGGCCGGTTCAGGCGTCCGCGTGGGTGGTGCGGCCCAGAGCGGCCGTAGTGCTCGATCTGGGCGACGACGACCTCGGGGTCGTCGGTGTCGCGGACGAGTGGCGTTGTGGACACACCGGCGGCCAGCGGCGCGCCTCTGGCGGCAGGCCGACTCAGGCGCCCACGCGTTCGCGCACCATCCAGTAGGGCCTCGCGGACTCGGCGGCATGGTCGGACGGTGGCGCAGAGGCCATGGCCCGTCGTCTGGTCATCGGCGAGACAGCGACGGAGGGCCGGTTCAGGCGTTCGCGCAGGTGGTGCGGCGCCCGGTGGCGTCGGGGCGCACCTGGCACGCCGGCGGCGCGCCACTGGCGGTGGACCGACTCAGGCACCCGCGTGCTCGCGCACCATCCAGTGGGCTGTGCGGTTCCGGAGAGCGCGGCCGGGCGGAAGGGGCCATGGTCCGTCGTCCGGTCGTCGGCGGCGGGCCGGTTCAGGCATCTGCGCGCTGGTGCGGCACCCGGGTGGCGTTGTGGACGCACTGGCACGCCAGCGGCTGGTCGGCGGCGTGCCTCTGGCGGAGGCCCGACTGGGGCACCTGTGCGCTCGCGCACCATCCGGTGGGGCTTTGCGGACCCCGCGGTCCGGCGGCCCGGCCGGATGGTGGGGCAGTGGGCCATGGTCGGGCCGTCGGGCCGTCGGGTCGGCGGCGCGCCGGCGGGCGAAGGGTCGGTTCTGGCGCTCGCGCAGGTGGTGCGGCACCTGATGGCCTTGTGGGCCCGTCGGTGCGGTATCGGCGGATGCCTTGTGCAAGCAGAGGACCGGCCGGGATCCGCCACCGCCGCGCAACTCGCCGCCGACAAAGTGTTGGTCCGGGCAAAGCGCCGGGTGCGGGTGCGGGTCGGGGACCCTGTCGCGGGGACCCGCCGCGCCGGCCACAGCACCGGGGAATCACTCTGGCGGCCGCGATCGGCACGAGGGCCGATCCACCCGCAGGCGCCGAGCCGGATCCTGTTTGCGCCCGGCCGCCGGTGGACCCCGATCCTGAGGCACTGTATTCCCATAGGTCGCGCGCGAGTCTGAGGTGCACGACGGCAGGCGCGAGCTCGGCGAGGAGCCGCCGGTTGAGACAGGTGACCGGCCGGATCCGAGCCAACTTCGAGGCCCTGCAACAGAAGCGCGTCGCGCAGGCGGTACGGACGCTCATCACCCGGCGCATGCGGACCTCATGACCGCGGCCGGGCCGGCCTTGGCCGTGAACGGTGCGCTCGCAGCCGCTTGCTCTCCCCGCGATGGCAGCGACCCGGCCCGGAGTGGCATCACAGAGGCGCCGTAACACCAGCCGTGGAGCACGCGGACCACACGCTCGCGGACCGTCCTCGCCGTTCGGTGAGGAACTTCGTTGTTATCGCGACCCGTCTGACGCGGCAAGGACGACGAGACGACGGCATGCCGATCGCCCGGGTCGCCCCACGCTTGCCTGGCCTCGGGTCGGCCGGCCCCGGCCGCTGCACCGCATCCGGGGTCGGGGGCGGGTCACCCATGATCCGGAAAACATTTCGTCGTCCTGGCGACAACAACTCTTCCGGATCATGAGGAACACCGCGATGGCCGGGGCCCTCGGGACAGCGGATCGGGTCGCGCAGGATGGCCGGGCCCGGCGGGGCGTGAGAAGGGGGATGCCGACGATGTGCCGCTGCGTCCAGGGGGTGCGCGGGGGAAACGGCTCGCAGCCGCGAGGCAATGACCGGGGCGGCAAGAACGGCCATGCGCGGTGGCATCGATCCGGGCCGGGGCGCGAGCAAGAAGGCCGCAGAGCGGTTCTGGGTGCTGCGCCTGGGCGGGCAGGGCCGGAGATCGGGTGAGTCGGTCAGGGCGGCGGGAAACGATCGATGCGGGAAGTGAGTGGTGCCGCCGGAAGTGATGGCGCGGCTGGAAGTGATGGTGCCGCCGGAAGTGGTGGTGCGACTGGAAGTGGTGGTGCGGCGTTGTGCCTGGGGATGAGCGGTCGGGCGGTCCGGCGCTGGGCGTGGATGGTGAGCACGGCGACGGAACAGATGGCGCCGTGGAGTGCTGCGCAGCGGGTGGTAGCGCGGAATTGGCCTGGCGCAACAAGGAAGCCTATCGAGTCGTGACGCTGTGGCGAGGATGGTCCGCCTCGAATCCGTCGCCGACAGACACGATCATCGGCCCCGCCAGCGCCGAACCCAGGGTTCGACGCGGCACGCGACATCGGGTGGAAGTGGTGGTGCGGCGTTGTGCCTGGGGATGAGCGGTCGGGCGGTCCGGCGCTGAGCGTGGAAGGTGAGCACGGCGACGGAACAGATGGCGCCGTGGAGTGCTGCGCAGCGGGTGGCAACGCGGAATTCGGCCTGGCGCAGCAAGGAAGCCTGTCGAGCCGTGGCGCTGTGCCGACGAAGGCTCACCTCGGCCAGCCGCCCGCGTCGGGCTCGCGGGGTGGAGAAGGATCGGCAGGCGTCACTGAGGTGAGGAACGCGGCGCCGTGACAAGAGGCCCAGCGCCGCCCCCTGGGCCGTTGCGGTGCTTCCGGGCGGAGCTTGTCCACAAGTGAACCGGCGGCCGGCGGCAGGTCCGGCCGCAGGCGGGTCGGTCAGTCCAGGTACCAGGCGTGCATGGCCGCTCCGAGCGTCGTGTGGTGGGCGGCGAACACCGCGGCGGCGGCGAAGCCGACCACGAGAAGGCGGCCGCGCTGCCAGGGGGTGAGGCTGCGCCCCCACAGGCCGAGCCCGACGGCGACCGTGCCGAGCAGGGCGGCCCCGTATCCGGGGTCGGCGTGGAAGAGAGGTTGCCCGGCGGCGGTCACGGCGAGCAGCGAGACCATCGCGAGCAGCAGCCCGGCGACCGTGAGCCGGAGGTGCCTGAGGCGGAGGCCGACGACGGTGCCGGCCAGGCCGACCGAGGCGGCGAGGAGCCAGCCGCCGGCCAGGGCCACATAGGCGCCGAGTGTCAGCGAGAGGATCAGCGGGAGCAGGATCCAGAACAGCGCGCCGGAGGGCCAGAGGCTCTTGGGGTCGACGAGGCCGCCGCCGGTGGCGGCGATGCGGCCCGGGATGTCGAACAGGAAGTAGGGCAGCGGCACGATCAGGAGCCAGGACAGCACGGGCCAGCCGAGCCCGGCGGTGAGGACCCTGGCGGGGGCGGTGAGCGCGCCCGGGACCGTGACCGGGGCGTGGTGCAGGCCGGCGCGCCGGGCGGCGGCGTGCAGCGCGGGCAGGGTGCGGGCGGCGCCGGACATGTAGCGCCAGCGGCCGGAGGGCAGTGCCATCAGGTCGGCGGTCCACTCGCCCCGCTGCCGGGCGCGGAACCCGGCCGGCAGCAGCAGCGTGAGCACCGCGACGGCGAGGCGCAGCGGCGCGGACAGGGCGGCCGGGGCCGTGCCGGTCACCATGCGAGGCGTCCGATCCGGGAGGAGGAGCGGCGGGCGAGCGCGGCGCGGGCGGCGGTCACGCCGTCGGCGGTCAGCAGGTAATAGCGCCGGCGGGGGCGGCCCGCGGCGTGCACGTCGATCTCCTCCTCGCGGCTGGACAGCCAGCCGGCGCCCTCGAAGGCGACGAGGATCGGATAGATCGTGCCGGGCTCGAGGCCCGCCTCCGTGGCCAGGTCGAGGCCGTAGCGCTCGCGCCCCGGGTCGTCGAGCAACGCCCTGAGCACGAGCAGCCGCGGTGTGGTCAAACGCAGCGCACCCATGGCCGAACTCTACACAGCTATTCCTAGTTCTGCATAGGGTCGGAGGCCAGGATGCTCATCAGGTACATGTCGAACCACTCCCCGTCGCGGCGGAAGCACTGGCGGGCGCGGCCCTCCTCGATGAAGCCGGCCTTCTCGTAGACCCGGCGGGCGGCGACGTTCTCGGTCACCACCCACAGGTGGATGGAGTGCAGGCGCATGTCCTCGAAGCCGTAGCGGCACATGAGGCGGGTGGCCTCGGTGGCGTACCCGTGCCCCCAGCTGTCCTTCTCGCCGAGGTAGATGTCCAGCTCGGCGCGCCCGATCTCGGGTTCGGCGCCGCTGAGCCGCACCAGGCCGACCAGCCGCGGCGACGCCAGGGTCTCGATGCCGAAGAGGACGTCGGCGTACGTGTTGGGCCCCCGCTCCTCCCCGCGGGCGGTGTACCGCGCCAGGGTCTGCCGGTAGCCGTCGTTCATCCAGCGCATCACCTCGCGGTCGTTGTTCCACCGCCACAGGGCCTCCCACTCGGCCGGCTCGATCGTCCGCAGCCGTACGAGGTGTCCAGTCGTCATCGCCGCAGGCTAATCGTCGGCGGCCGATCTGTGCGGCCGATTGAAGGACCCGGCACGAAACAGTAAACTGCAAACGGTGTTCGCAGATTTTGGGGAGGGTGCGATGCTGGCCGAGAAGCTCAGCGAGGGCGTCACGGTGTATTCGATCGGTGCCGGGCCGGGCGTGGTGATCCTGCACGGCGGCGGCGCCCAGGTGCGCGACTACCACCGGCTGGCGAAGGCCCTGTCGCGGCGGTGCGCCGTCCACCTGTACAACCGGCGCGGCCGCCGCGACTCGGCGCCGCTGACCGGCACGGAGACGGTCGGCACGGACCTCGCCGACCTCGCCGCAGTCCTGGAGCACACCGGCGCCCGCGGGATCTTCGGCCACAGCGGCGGCGGGTTCACCGCGCTCCGGGCCGCCCTGAGCCCGGGGATGGTCGACAGGGTGGCGGTGTACGACCCGGCGGTGGCCCTCGAAGGCCGGCCGTCGGGGGAGTTCGTGGAGGAGTTCGCCCGGCTCGTGGCGGCCGGTGACCACGCCCGTGCCATGACGGTGATGGCGCGCGCGACCTACCCCGACGGCCTCGCCGCGAAGATGCCCTTCGGGGCGGCGCAGGCGATCACGAAGCTGTTCCTGCGCACCGGCATCGGCAAGCGGTTCGTCGAGCTGATGCCGACGATCCCGCCGGAGGTCCGCCGCATCCACGAGCACGACGGCCCGGCGGGCGACTACGCCGGCATCACCGCCGAGCTGCTCCTCGCGGCCGGTGGCCGCAGCCCGCGGTACTTCACGCGGAACTGCGAGGCGATCGCCGCCGTCACCCCGAAGGGCCGGGCGATCGTCATCCCCGGCACGTCGCACAACGCCGCGAACATCGCCCGGCCGTCGTTCGTGCGCCCGTTCGCCGACTTCTTCGCGGGCTCGCCCGGATAAGGCGAAGGGCCGCCCCGAACCCGGGGCGGCCCTTCGGAAAGAAGCGTCAGTGCACGATCACCGGCGTCGCGGCGCCGGTCTGGCTCTCGTCGCCCGCCGTCTTCGGGTCCTTCTTGCGCGGCAGGAAGGCGATCGGGATGAAGGTCAGCAGGACCAGCGCGAAGCCGACCCAGAACGTCGTGGCGAACGACTCCGCGACGAAGTCCAGGCCCTTCTCGAACAGCGGCGGCGGCACCTGCGCCTTGATCTGGTCGGAGTGCTGCGCCGCGATGGCCAGCTGGGCCTCGGTGACCGGCGGGTTGGAGCCCGGCACCAGGTCCGACTCGTTGAGCTGCCTGGTCAGGATCACCGACATGACGGCGCCGCCGATGGAGCCGCCGATCTGCTGGAGGATGTTGACCAGCGTGGAGCCGCGGGCGACCTCGGCGTGGCCGAGCGTCTTGAGCGCCGACGTCATGATCGGCATCATCGTGCCGCCCATGCCGAGGCCCATGACGAACAGCGAGCCGCACAGCAGCCAATACGACGTGTCGGCGGTGACCTGCGTGAACGTGAAGAAGCCGGCGGCGATGAGCGCCATCGCGAACGGCACCGTCCGGCCGACCGGGACCTTGTCGGCGAGCATGCCGGCGATCGGCATGGTCAGCATCGCGCCGATGCCCTGCGGCGCCATCAGCAGACCGGCGTGCAGCGTGGACTCGCCGCCGACCTGCAGGAAGTAGCTCGGGAACAGCAGGCCGGCGCCCATGAACGCGATGATGAACACGAACAGCGTGATCGTCGCGACCGTCAGCTTGCGGTTGCGGAACAGCCGCAGGTCCAGCAGCGGGTGCGCCGGTTTGAACGAGTAGAAGACGAAGCCGACGACGAGCAGCCCGCCGATGAGCATCGGCAGCCACACCTTCGTCGCGGAGAACGTGCCGGCCTCCGGCCACGACGACACGCCGAACAGGAACAGCGCGAGGCCCGGGGACAGCATCAGCATGCCGAGGAAGTCGAAGGACTCCGACGGGTGCGCCTCGTCCTTCGGCAGCGCGAGCGCGGCGTAGACCAGCGCGATGGCACCGATCGGCAGGTTGATCAGGAAGATCCAGTGCCAGCTGTAGTCGTCGATGAGCCAGCCGCCGAGGATCGGGCCGGTGATCGGGCCGAGCAGCATCGGGATGCCGAGGATGGCCATGAGCCGGCCGATCCGCTCCGGGCCGGCGGCCCGGGTCAGCATCGTCATGCCCAGCGGCATGAGCATGCCGCCGCCGAGGCCCTGCACGACCCGCCAGCCGATGAGCTGGCCGATGGAGTCGGCCGTGGCGCACAGGCCGGAGCCGATCGTGAAGAGCGCGAGCGCGACCATGTACAGCCGCTTGGTGCCGAAGCGGTCCGCCGCCCAGCCCGTGAGCGGGATGACGGTGGCGAGGGCGAGGGTGTAGCCGGTCATCGTCCAGGCGACCGTCGCGTATGACGCGTTGAATTCGGTCTGGAAGGTCGGCAGCGCGACGCTGACGACGGTGATGTCGAGAATCGACATGATCGCACCGAGGACCACGACCCCCGCGATCTTCAGTACCGCGGCGTCGATCTTGGTCGATGCCGTGGCCGTTGGATTCGTCACTAAACCCCTCCTGATCGAGGTCACCGTCCGTGAAAAGGCCGGTGACCAGCCTACGCGGCCTCGTTACAAGTCGAGCACACGTTCGATTGCCGCTTTGGACAGGGGTGCGGCTACGCGAGCTGCCGCAGGTCCAGGGCGTGCCATTTGTCCGGATCTGGGCTGCCCGTCGACCACCAGACGAGACCGCCACGCGCTGTGACCACCCCCACATCACCCGCGAGGACGATCGTGCGGCCCGTCGGCAGGTCGTACGCGAGCAGCCGCAGCGACTCGCCCCGCACGCCCGTGAGGAGCTCGAACCGGTCCAGCAGCCCGGTGTCCACGCCGATCGTGTTGAGGTCGGCGGGGATGCGCCTGCGGCCGCTGCCGTCGGCGTGCATCACGTCGATCAGGCTGCGCCCGCCGGCGGTCTCCGCGATCGCCCGGCACCACTCCGGCGTGCACAACACCTGCTCGGCGGCGGTGGCCGGCACCTGCCGGCGCTGCCCGTCGGTCCGGTTCAGCAGCACCGCCGCGCCCGGGTCGACGCTGACCAGCCACGGCCACGACGTCCACCGGAACCGGCCCTCGATGACCTCCGTCGATACGGCACCGCCGGTGAGGGCGACGGACCGCACCTCGGTCTTCGGCGCGTCGTCGGGCGTCGCCGCGACCCAGTGCACCCGGTCCTCGGCGACGACCAGATCGTGTTGTGAGTCGAAGAACACAATCGCGCCCGTGTCGGCCGTCAGCGCGACCGCGGCACCCCCGGCGACCGGCGCGCGCCACACCCGGGTCTCGTACGGACCGGCGGCGGTCGCCACCGACTCGGCCCAGTACAGGACGCCGTCCGCGGCGGTCAGCCCGAGCCACTGCGGGAAGCGCTCCCTCGGCAGGCTGCGCAGCTCGCGCGGCGCCCCGGCACCGCGCAGCAGCAACCGCTCCGTCTTGCCGTCCGGCGTCGGCGCGGTGCCGACCGAGGTGCCCGCGTCCAGGTACAGCAGCGGCGTGTAGACCGCGCCGTCGGCGAGCCGCGCGGGCATCTCACCGGGCTGCAGCGTCGCCGTCACCGTCCCGGCACCAGAGGGGGCGACCGTCGGCTGCGGCGTGTCGTGCGCGGACGGCGAGAACAGCAGCCAGCCGCCGACGGCGAGCGCGGCGGCGAGAGCGATCAGCGGTCGGGCCCGTCTCACGGGGCCCAACCTTACGCAACAGTCCCGCCGGTGCCGGCCATAGTGCTGTGTGACCACCGAACTGCGCGACACGGACGAGGCCGGCGACACGGCGGCGTTCGGCCGGCTCTTCGACCGCCACCACCGTGCCGTGTACAACCACGCGTTCCGGCTGACCGGGTCGTGGTCGCAGGCCGAGGACGTCACCCAGGCCACCTTCCTGGTGGTGTGGCGCCGCCGGGAGCACGAGCGGGACCTGCCGTGGCTGCTGGTGACCGCAGGCAACATCGTGCGCACCGAGTGGCGGTCGGCCCGCCGCTGGCGGGCCCTGCTGCACCGGCTCCGCCCCGGCGAGGACATCGAGCCCGACCCGGCCGACGACGTGGCGGGCCGGCTCGACGACGAGGTGCGGATGCGGCGTTTGATCGCGCTGGTACGACGGCTGCCGCCGGCCGAGCGCGAAGCGGTCGCGCTGTGCCTGTGGTCCGGTGTCGGCTACCCGGAGGCCGCCGCCGCGCTCGGGGTCACGGAGGCGGCGGTCCGGTCCCGGGTCAGCCGCGCCAGGGCCCGGCTCGCCAGGATGATCGAGGAGGATCACGCATGAACGAGCTCGTTCCTGCAGAGCGGGACCTGCCCCCGGGCCGTGCGGCGGACATGCGACGTGCGCTGCTGACCGCGCCGCGCCGGCCACGGCGCGCCCGGACCGGGCTCGCTGTCGCTTTCGCCGCGGTGCTGCTGCTCGCTGCCGGCTCCGCCGTCGCGCTCACCCGGTCCGGGGTGGCGGGCCGGCTGGCCTGGCCGGGTCCGTCCGGGCGCTCCGCGCCCGCTGCCATGTACGTGCTCGCGATGGGACCGGACGAGGTGTCGCCCCTGCTCCGTGAGACGGCCGACTGGTGCCTCACCTTCTACCTGACCACCGACCTGGGCCGGCCGCGGATCACGGCGACCATGGGCGATCTGACCGTCACGGCTCAGGTCGACCGCCGGGTGGCGGTGCTGTTCGTCAATCAGGCGGGCTACGTCACGTGCGAGATGACCTGGGGACGCAACGGCTCGAAGGGCGGTGCGCTCGGCGGCGGGCCATGGGTGCAGCGCGACTGGCTGCCCGGGCCGTTCCAGGTGCTGTCGCACGGCAGCAGCGACCTGCGCGGCGGGGAGGTGGCCGCCACCGGCCGGGTCAGTGCCCGTGTCGCGCGGCTCGTGCTGGACCACGGCAACGGGCGCACCACCGACGCCCGGCTCCGTGACGGCGTGTTCGGTCTGCTCAGCGCCGGATCGGCAGTCACCTCCGCGGCCACCGTCGTCGCCTATGACGCCGCCGGCGCCGAGATCGGCCGCAGGCCGCTGTTCGACGTCGGGGCGTCGCCGCCAGGCTGCTACGCCGACCCGTCCGGTGTCGTGCGGTACGGGGCGCCCGGCGGGACCGGGTGTCTGGCCGCCGAGCCGTGGCGGTGAGAGTTTCATCCCCGGCAAGGTCGTGACCTGCGGCGGGACATGCGGTTCATTGACCCGGGACAGTGAGCGCTCACACCATGCGGCCCATGCGAACCAAGCTGAGAGGGCTCGTCGCCGGGCTGGCGGGGGCGGTGACGGTCGTCGCCGTCGGCGTCGTCGTGCAGACCGCCACCAGCCCCGCGCAGGCCGCGGCCGCGGACCCGTACGCGCTCAAGAACGTGCAGATCGAGGGCGGCGGCTTCGTGCCGGGCATCATCTTCAACCAGAAGCAGCAGAACCTGGTCTACGCGCGCACGGACATCGGCGGCGCGTACCGGCTCGACGCCGCCACGAACCGGTGGATCCCGCTGCTGGACTGGGTCGGCCAGGACAACTGGGGCTACAACGGCGTCGTCAGCCTCGCCACCGACGAGGTCGACCCCAACAAGGTGTACGTGGCCGCCGGCATGTACACCAACAGCTGGGACCCGAACAACGGCGCGGTCCTGCGCTCGTCGGACAAGGGCGCCACCTGGCAGACGTCGCCGCTGCCGTTCAAGCTCGGCGGCAACATGCCGGGCCGTGGCATGGGCGAGCGCCTCGCCATCGACCCGAACAAGAACTCGATCCTGTACCTCGGCGCGCCGAGCGGGAACGGGCTGTGGCGCAGTACCGACTCCGGCGTCACCTGGGCGAAGGTCACCGCGTTCCCGAACCCGGGCAACTACGCCCAGGACCCGGCCGACCCCAACGGCTACCTGACCGACAACCAGGGCATCACCTGGGTCACGTTCGACAAGCGTTCCGGCACGCTCGGGAACACCACGCAGGTGATCTACGTCGGTGTCGCCGACAAGCAGAACACCGTCTACCGCACCACCAACGGCGGCACCACCTGGGAACGCGTCGCGGGGCAGCCGACGGGGTACCTGTCGCACAAGGGCGTCCTGGACACCGCCGGCGGCAACCTGTACATCGCGACCAGCGACACCGGCGGGCCGTACGACGGCGGCAAGGGTGACGTGTGGAAGTACAACACCGCGACGGGCGCGTGGACGCAGATCAGCCCGGTGCCGTCGAGCAGCTCGGACGACTACTTCGGCTACAGCGGCCTCACGATCGACCGGCAGAACCCGAACACCATCATGGTCGCCACCCAGATCTCGTGGTGGCCGGACGTGATCTTCTTCCGCAGTACCGACGCCGGCGCCACCTGGACGCGGATCTGGGACTTCACGAGCTACCCCAACCGCAGCTTCCGCTACAAGATGGACGTCAGCCGCTCGCCCTGGCTGTCCCTCGGCGCGAACCCGCAGCCGCCGGAGGTGTCGCCGAAGCTCGGCTGGATGACCGAGTCCATGGAGATCGACCCGTTCAACTCCAACCGGTTCATGTACGGCACCGGCGCCACCATCTACGGCAGCACCGACCTCAAGACCTGGGACACCGGCGGCCAGATCACGATCAAGCCGATGGCCGCGGGCCTGGAGGAGACCGCGGTCCTGGACCTCATCAGCCCGCCGACCGGCGCGCCGCTCGTGTCCGGCCTCGGCGACATCGGCGGCTTCCGGCACACCAACCTCGACGCGGTGCCGCCGATGATGTTCCAGCAGCCGTACTTCACCAGCACCACCAGCCTCGACTACGCCGAGCTCAACCCGAGCGTCATGGTCCGCGCCGGCAACTTCGCCGACAGCGACCGGCCAAACGACAGCCACGCCGCGTTCTCCACCGACGGCGGCGCGAACTGGTTCCAGGGCAGCGAACCCGGCGGCATCAACGAGGGCGGCACGATCGCCGCCGCCGCCGACGGCGCCAGGTTCGTGTGGGCGCCGAAGAACAGCGCCCCGGTGTACACCGTCGGCTACGGCAACACGTGGACCCAGTCGTCCGGCCTGCCGCAGAACGCGGTCGTCGAGTCCGACCGGGTGTCGGCGAGCACGTTCTACGGCTTCTCCGGCGGCACCTTCTACCGCAGCACCAACGGCGGCGCCACGTTCACCGCCGGCGCGACCGGCCTGCCGGCGACCGCCACCTTCAAGGCGGTGCCGGGCGTCGCGGGTGAGATCTGGCTCGCGGGCGGCACCTCGGGGCTGTTCCGGTCGACCGACGGTGGCATCACGTTCGCCAAGGTCGCCTCGGTACAGGCGGCGAACGCCGTCGGCTTCGGCAAGGGGGCGCCGGGCCGGCCGAACCTGGCCGTGTTCGCCGTGGCCCAGGTCGACGGCAAGAAGGGCGTGTACCGCTCCGACGACTCCGCCGCCTCCTGGCTGCGGATCAACGACGACCAGCACCAGTACGGCAACATCGGCGACACCATCACCGGTGACCCGCGCATCTACGGCCGGGTCTACCTCGGCACCAACGGGCGCGGCATCATCTACGGCGACCGCACCGGCGCCCCGCCGACGTCGTACTCCGCGTCCCCGTCCGCCTCTGCCTCGAGGTCGGTCTCCCCGTCGGTGTCGGTGTCGCCGTCCCGCTCGGCGTCCTCGTCACCCTCGGCGTCGCCCTCGTCCTCGTCCTCCGCGGCCTGCACCGTGGCCTACTCGGTCACCGGCCAGTGGGGCGGCGCCTTCCAGGGCGCAGTGAAGATCACCAACCGCTCGGCCACCCCGGTCAACGGCTGGAGCCTCAAGTGGACCTACGCCAACGGCCAGGTCATCAGCCAGATCTGGGGCGGCGCCTACACCCAGTCGGGCGCGAACGTGACCGTCACCAACGCCGACTACACCAAGACGATCGGCGCCAACGGCGGCAGCGTCGAATTCGGCTTCATCGCCTCCTGGAACAACGCCACGAACACGAAACCGGTGGCGTTCACCCTCAACGGCACGAGCTGCGCCGTCGGGTGACCGGCTGACCGGCTGTGGGCGGCGGCGGGGCATGCCGTCGCCTACAGCCGGTCCCGCAGCTCGCGCAGGGCGGCCAGCTCGCGGTCGACCCACCCCTCACCCACCGACTCCGTCCCCCGCAGCGCCACCTTGTCCCGCAGGTGCCACGCGATGTTGCGGACCAGCTCCACCACCCGCAACGCGACGATCGGGTCCGTCTGGATCGGCCGCATCATCGTGTACCCGTCGAGAAACGCCTCCCAGTGCGCCCCGCCGTACGGCCCGGTCAGGTCTGCCGCCCGGGGTCCGACGCCGGTGAGGTCGAAGTCGTGCCACAGCAGCACCCCGCCCTCGGTGACCTGGATGTTGTCCAGGCTCGCGTCCCCGTGCCGTACCCCGATGTCGCCTGCGCTCGCGTTCGTCAGCTGTGAGCGGGCCGCGGCCGCGATCTCGTGCACCATCGGGTCGGCGATCCACCGCAGCGAACTGTCCAATGCGGACAGCGGATCTCCGGTCCTGGCGGGGTGGTCGCTGACGAAGCTGTCCCCGGCGAGGTGCAGCCGGGCCAGCGCGGCACCGTAGCGGTGGAACAGCTCATCCGACCAGGGCGGCCCCGGCCTGGTCCCGTCCACCCACGCGGTGACGGTGAAGGGCCGGACACCTTCCGGCGCGTCGACGGTGCCGACGAAGACACTGCCGGTGGTGCTGTCGCCGCTCAGCGGCACGGGCACCGCCGCGGTGACCCCGTGCGCCGCCAGATGCGCGGCGAGGTCCTGCTCCCAGGCGACCTCCGCGACACTCCACCGCCCGGCGCCGTACACCTTGCACGCGACGTCACCGCCCGGTGTCCTGACCCTGTAGACGTCGTTCGTCAGCGAGCGGACCAGCTCGCACGCCGTGACCGTCAGCCCGCACCGCGCCGCCACGATCCCCCCGACGTCCTCGGGCGCCGCGACGGCCCGCACCCACCGCACGCCGCTCACCACCCCGGGCCACGGCCGACGCCCGCGAAAGCCCGCACGCGGCACACGCTGCTCACCGGCCCAGGATACGGACGCCGGACGTGGGCGCCGGCCAGGGATGCGGGACGATGGTGGCGAAGACCGCTTGTGACGCACGGCGGTCGCCGGCCGAGGACGCGGGTTGCGAGGGATCGCGTCCACCGCGCGCCGTTCACCGGTCCGAGACGCGGACGACGGTGAAGGCCGCACGCGGCGTGCGTCGCCACCGGTTCGAGACGCGGGCGACGGTGGTGAAGGCCGCACGCGGCGTGCGTCGCTCACCGGCCCGGGACGCGGATGACGCTGCGGGGATCGCATCCACGGCGTGCCGTTCATGGGCCTGGAATGGGGAAAGTCGGTCGCAGGGATGTCCGCGGTGCGGTGGTCGCGGACGCAGGCCGTGAGGGCGCCGCGCTGCATGCTGCTCGCCGGCCTGGGTCGCGGGCGATGGTGAAGGCCGCTCGCGGCGCGCGCCGCCCACCGGCCCGGGACGTGGACGACGCTGCGGGGATCGCACCCCACCCACTGGTTGCCGTTGTTCGGTCCGGGATGCGGGCGTCGGTCGCAGGGGATGTTCGCGGTGCGGTGGTCGGCGGGTCGCGGACGCCGGCCATGACGGGCCGCGCTGCATGCCGCTCACCGGTGTGGGATGCGGGCGATGGTGGTGAAGTCCGCTCGCAGCGTGCGTCGCTTACCGGCGCGGGGCGCGGACGACGCTACGGAGGATCGCATCCACGGTGTGCCATTCGTGGCCCGGGGGATGCGGACGTCGGTCGCAGAGGATGCTCGCGGTGCGGTGGTCGCCGGCCACGAGGAGGTTGCACCGCATGTTGCCCACCAGCCCGGGACATGGGCGTCGGCCGCGGAAAGGCCGCATGCAGCGCATGGTGGTCGCCGGTCGAGGACGCGAGGAGGTCGTGCTGCATGCCGCTCGCCGGCCTGGGACGTGGGCGTCGGTCGCGAAAGACCGTAGGCGGTGCACACTGCTCTCCGGCTCGGTCGTGAACGCCGACCGCGAGGGATCGCACCCGCCGCGTGTCCTTCGCGGGCGCGGGCGTCGGCCGCGAGGGAATGGCATCCGTTGCACACCGCTCACGGCGCGGGATGCAGACGATGGTCGCGAGAGACCGCACGCGACGCACGGTGGTCGCTGGTCAAGGAAGCGGGCGAGGGTGACGCCGCGAGGGGATGGCATCCGCTACATACCGGTCACCGGCGTGGGATGCAGACGATGGTCGCGAGAGACCGCACGCGGCGCAGCCCCGGTCGCTGGTCGAGGACGTGGGCGAGGGGGACGCCGCGAGGGGCCGCGTTGCATGCCGCTCGCCCGCCCGGGATGCGGATGATGGTCGCGACAGGCCGCACGCAAGGCACGGTGATCGCTGGTTGAGGGCCGCGAGGGGCCGTGCTGCATGCTGCGCGCCAGTCTGGGGGTGGGCGTCGGCCGCGAAAGACTGAACGTGGCGCACGCGGGTCACCGCCCCAGGACGAGGGGCGCCAGCCGCGAGGGATCGCACCCGCCGCGTGTCCTTCGCCGGCCCGGGATACGGGCGTCGGCCGCGAGGGGATGGCATCCGCCACAGACCGTTCGTGGTCAGGGATGCAGACGATGGTCGCGAGAGAGCGCTGTGGTCGAGGACGTGGGCGAGGGCCGGGAGGGGGCGCGCTGCATGCCGCTCACCGGCCCGGGACGCGGACGATGGTCGTGAAAGGTCGCGCGGGCACGCTGGGCAAGGCGTCGCGAGGGGATGGCATCCGTTGCACACCCTTCGCGGCCGGGATGCAGACGATGGTCGTGAAAGGCCTCACGTGGCACACGGTGGTCGCTGGTCGAAGACCTGAGCGAGGGCTGCGCCGCATGCCGCCCACCGGTCCGGGACGCGGAGGTCGGTCACGAAAAGGGCGCACGCGGCGCACGGTGGTCGAGGACGCGAGCGCGGCAACGAAAGGCCGCACGAGGCGCGGCAGCCCTCCCGCCACGCCGCGCCGCCGGTTTCGGTGCCGGTCTCGCCCCTTTATGTAGCGTCCATAGTGGCCATCAGGACAGGACGAAGGTGATCTCGCCCCGGTCCGTGGGGTCGTGGACCCACACCTCGATCGTCGTCGGGCCCTCCGGCGCAGGCACCCAGTGGTCCACCGCGCTGACCGTCGTGCCCACGTCGAGTCCGTCGGTGCCGACCAGCAGGCGGGCGGTGTGCACGAGTGTCCACCCGGTCAGGTCGGGCCGGCCGTCATACACCTTCACGGCCACCGGGCCGCGGTCGTCCGCCCACGTCGTGACCAGGATCGTCGCCGCGTCGGACACGGCGCCGGAGGGGTCGGGGTGCGGGTCCGGTGCGCCGTCCCGGTCGGGGGCTGTGGGGGTGCGGCCGGTCACGGACAGCCTGATCTGGGCGTGTTCCGCGGCGACCCCCGTGTCGAGCAGCAGCGCCATCGCACGATCATGCACCTTCGTGGTCATGACAGGAACAGGGCGGCGAGGCGGGGGAGCCGGCGGTGCTGCTCGGCGTCGTCCTCGACGTCCCAGCGGTCGCCGCGGGCCGGGGACGGGCGCTCGGTGGGGGCGGTGAACGCGGCGTCATAGCCGGCCGGGTCGCCGGTGCGGCGCTTGTACGCGGTCCTCGCGACATAGAGCATCTCCTCGCAGCCGAGCCAGCCCTTGCCCGTGGCCGCCATCCGTCGCACCACCGGCAGGTCGGCGAGGGAGTCGGGGTCTGCGGCGGCGGTCTCGAACACGGCCCGGCCCTGCAGCATCAGCCCGGCGCGGAAGTCCATGAAGCCGTCGTCGCCGCAGCCGCCCTCGATGAGATAGGCGGCGGCCCACAGCGGGGCCAGGTAAGCGGCGTCGAACACCGTGGAGAACCGCTGACCGAACGCGATGATGTCGGGCGGCGGCAGGGCCGCGACCCGGTCCAGGACCGCGCCCGGCAGCGGGTCGCCGGGCGTGTCACGATCCCCGGCCGGCGGCCCGCACGCCGTGCGCGCCGACTCGATCAGCTCCCACCACCGTCCCAGTTCCATACCCGAGACGGTAGCCCCGGGGTACGACAAAAAGCCGGCTACTCGAAGCGCAGCCCGTCGGGGCGCATCAGCCGCCACAGTGCCGGCAGGCTGGCGGCGGTGACGAGCAGGACCACGCCGCCGGCGATGCCGCACACGATGGCGATGCCGGCCAGGTCGGCGGCGAACGGCACGTTGACGGTGGCCAGGAGCAGGGCGCCGAGGCCGAGGCCGAGCGCGGCCGCCAGGGTCAGGCCGAGGACCACGGGGATCAGTGTCTGCCACAGGATCGACCAGCCGAGCGTCGAGCGCCTGGCCCCGAACGCGACCAGCGCGGCCAGGGTGCGGCGCCGCTCGCGGAGCTGTTCGACGGTACCGACGAGCAGGCTCAGACCGACGAGCAGCAGCGTGACCGTCGCACCCGCGAAGAGCCCGCGGCGGATGCCGGCGAACGTGTTGTCCGACGCGCGGGCCCGCAGCGCGGTCACGTCCATCGTCGGGCTGATCGCCATGGCGGTGTTGCGCAGCCGCTCCCCGGCGTCCGGGTCGCGGGGGTCGAGCCGGACGAAGGAGACGTACGAGGGCCGGACCGGCGGCGCGGCGGACGGGGTGACGAGCAGGCCGTCGGTGGTCGAGCCGAACGGGTCGCGCCGCGCCTTCACGGTGCGCGCGCCGGTCGGGACCGTCCACTGTGGATGTGGCCGCTCCTGGGCCGGGTCGCCCATGGTGACGGTCTGGCCGGCCAGCTCCGGCTCGTCGATCACGAACACGTCGCCGTCGGTGCACGAGGGCAGGTCGGCGAGCTCGCGCAGCACCGCGCAGCCGGCGACGGCCACCATCGCGAAGCCGTCGTCGCCGTAGTGGGCGACGTCGCGCTGGTACGTGCTGACCGCCGTCGCCCCGCCGGCCAGCAGGCGGGCGTCGAGCGTGGCGCCATCGGTGACGGTGGCCAGCGGCGACAGGGAGAGGGTGGTGACCGCCTGCGCGCGGGCCGGGTCCTGGCCGGTGTCTCCGGTGTACTCGGCGGACGCGGCGGCGAACAGCATCTGCAGCGCGATCGTGCCCGCGGCGGCGACCGCGATCGCGCCGACGGCCCGCACGGAGCTGCCGCCGGACAGCTGCAGCCGGCGTACGGCCATCTGCCAGGCGAGGCTGCCACCGGCGCCGAGCCGGCCGACGAGCCGGTCGAACACCCACGGCAGCAGCAGCGCGACGCCGAGCAGCACGAGCGACACCCCGCCGACGGCCTGCCACGGGTTGAACTCGCCGCGGCGGCCGGTGAGCGGGACGAGCAGCGCGACCCCGGCGACCGGGGTGAGTAGCCGCCACCACAGGCGGCGGTGGGTGCGGGCGGTGGCGCGGCGCACGACGCCGAGCGGCTCGACGACGACCCGGCGCAGCGCGACGAGGCTCATCGCCAGGGCGGCGGCGGGCACGGCGACGATCAGCAGCGCGAGCAGCGGCAGCGGTGGCTGTACGTCGGAGCCGTACACGCTGACGTCCGCGACCGTGAAGTACTCCACCACCTGGCGGCCGGCGAGGAAGAACACGGCACCGGCGGCGAGGCCGAGGACGGCGCTGACGACGGCCTCACCGGACGCGATCCGGCGGGTCATGCCGCTGTCGGCGCCGACGAGGCGGACCGCGGCGAGCCGCCGGTCGCGCTGCTCACCGCCGAAGCGGGTGGCGGCGGCGACGAACATGGCGACCGGCATCAGCAGCACCACGAAGATGACGACGACGAGCATGAGCAGGAACGGGTCGAGCGGGTTGTCCGGGCTCTGGCTGCCGTAGCCGTCGAGGCGCTGCACGTTGGGTTGGCCGATTTCCAGGTCGCCGCGGACCGCGAAGTACGCCAGCTCGGCCGGACCTGAGAGGCCGGCCTTGCCGATGGTGCCGGCGACCTTGCCCGGCATCCGGTCGCGCAGCAGCGCGCCCTCGTCGGAGGCGAGCAGGTCCCGCAGGGCGGGGGAGACGAGCATCGTGCCCGGCGCCGGCATGGCCGTCACGCCCGGTGGCAGCACCGGGTGGGCGCCGTCGGGACGCACGAGGCGGCCGCGGACGCCTTTGCCACGGTACGGCGTGTCGATGTTCAACGTCAGCACGGTGGTGTCACCGGGTGTGACGGGCTCGGCACTGTACCGGTTGTCGTCGCGGGCGTTGTTGCGGTCACTGCGCGCGCTCAGCATCGAGGGCACGGAGACGGACAGCAGCAGCACGGCGACGCCGAGGCCGACGCCGACGGCGGTCAGGGCGGTGCGCAGCAGGCCCTCGCGGCCGCCGGTGAGCGCCAGCCTGGCGCCCAGCCCGACCTCCGCCGCCCACCGGCGCAGCCGCCCGGTGCCGGGCGGGGCGTGCCGCGGACCGGCGGCGACCCTCGCGGGCGCGCTCATGCCGCCACCTTCCGCTGCGCTCCAGGCGTCGGCCTGAGCCAGAACCTGTCACATGATGAGCGGCCCGAGCCGCTTCGCCGGCCGCTCATGCCGCCACCTTCCGCTGCGCTCCAGGCGTCGGCCTGAGCCAGAAGCTGTCACATGATGAGCGGCCCGAGCCGCTTCGCCGGCCGCTCATGCCGCCACCTTCCGCTGCGCTCCAGGCGTCGGCCTGAGCCAGAACCTGTCACATGATGAGCGGCCCGAGCCGCTCCGCTGGCCGCTCATTGGTGCCTGGCCAGGTCGAGGGCCTTGCCGTCGCGGACCACGATCTCGCGGTCGGCGTAGGCGGCGACGCGCGGCTCGTGCGTCACCAGGACCACGGCCGCGCCGCTGTCCCGGGCGGCCTCGGTGAACAGGCGCATGACCCGCTCGCCGTTGAGGGAGTCCAGGGCGCCGGTCGGCTCGTCGGCGAACACCACCCGGGCGCCGGTGACCAGGGCGCGCGCGACCGCGACCCGCTGGCCCTGCCCGCCGGAGACCTCGCCGGGCCGCTTGCCGGCGACGTCGGTGATCTCCAGGCGCTCCAGCCACTCGGCCGCCCGCCGCTGGGCGTCGCGCCGGCGGTGCCCGTCGAGGCGCAGCGGCAGTGCCACGTTCTCCAGGCAGGTGAGCTCGGGCACGAGCTGGCCGAACTGGAACACGAAGCCGAACTCGCCGCGCCGCAGCGCGCTGCGCCGGGTGTCGGACATGGCAGACATCTCCTGGTCGCGGTAGACGACCCTGCCGCCGTCGGGGCGGGCGATCCCGGCGAGGCAGTGCAGCAGCGTCGACTTGCCGGAGCCGGACGGCCCCATCACGGCGACCACCTCGCCCGCGGCGATCGACATGGACGCGCCGGACAGCGCCTGGGTGGACCCGAACGACTTGGTCAACTCGACCGCCGCCAGCAGTGCCGTGCTCATGGGCGCACCTTCCCGGCGAGCTCGTCGAGGCGCGCGGCGGTGAGCTCCAGCCAGCGCAGGTCCGCCTCGAGGTGGAACAGGGCGTGGTCGCAGATCAGCTGGTCGGCGAGGTCGCCACCGGTCTTGCGGCGGGTCAGCTCGCGCATCAGCCGCAGGTGCTCGGACCGCTGGGTGTCCAGCAGCTCCGCCGCGGGACGGCCGGTGAGCAGCGCCAGGATCACCTTCGTGTAGAGGGTGTTCTGCAGATACGGCTCGGGCTTCTCCGGCTGGGACAGCCACTGCTCGACGTCCGCGACGCCGGCCGCGGTGATCGCGTAGCGCTTGCGGTCGGGGCCCTCGCCGGGCTCGACCCCGTCGACGGTGACCAGGCCGTGCTTCAGCAGCCGGGACAGGGTCGAGTAGACCTGGCCGTAGGCGAGGGGGCGGTCGCTGCCGAACCGCTCGTCATAGGCACGCTTCAGGTCGTAACCGTGGCGGGGCTGGGACTCGAGCAGCCCCAGAAACGCTTGACCGATGGACATGACGGCGACTCTACACCATGTGTATACCTAGTGTGTATACACGGCTTGTACAGCCTCTGAGCTGGGCCTACGCAAAACGTCTCATGCGTCTGTACGAGAAAATGTGCCAACCGGAGCGCCGCAATGTGGTCCAGGTCACACCTCTGCTGATTTGTCCGGTTCTCCCGACAAGTCGGTCTGTAGGTTCGCCCGGACACGCCGCTGATCACCCCATTTCTCCCCTCGGGATGACGGCGGCGTGTGCCGAGCAACCAAGACCGAGAAGGAGAGCCGGTGCGCCTGCCGAACCTGTCCAACAAGGCCAAACTCGCTGCCGTCGCCGCGATCGTTGCGGTCCCCGCCGTCGCCCTGCCGATCGCGTTCGCCGGAAAAGACGGCGGCCTGCCGGGCGTCGTATCCGGCGGCGCCGACGCCGCCTACGCGTTCCCCGCCACCCCGGACCACATCCCGGACACCCCGGTGCGGGTCAACCAGGTCGGCTACCTGCCGGATGGCCCCAAGCGGGCCACCGTGATCAGCGACTCGAGCACCCCGCTGCCGTGGCAGCTCAAGGACAAGGCCGGAGCCGTCGTCGCCTCCGGCGAGAGCACCCCGCACGGCATGGACCCCAGCTCCGGCCAGGGCACGCACACCGTCGACTTCAGCGAATACAAAGGTACCGGCAGCACGTACACCCTGGAGGTCGACGGCAAGGCCAGCCTGCCGTTCGACCTGGACCCGAAGGCCTACCGTGCGCTCGCGGTCGACGCGATGTCGTTCTACTACCCGCAGCGCAGCGGCATCGCGATCGACGACAAGATCGCGCCCGGCTACGGCCGCGCCGCGGGCCACACCGCCGAGACCTCGAACGGCGGCGACACCAAGGTCCCGTGCGCGCCCGGCAGCTGCGACTACACGCTCGACGTGACCGGCGGCTGGTACGACGCCGGCGACCACGGCAAGTACGTCGTCAACGGCGGCATCTCCGTCGCGCAGCTGATGAGCGCCTACGAGCGCTCCCCGAAGGCGTCCCAGGCGCGCACCCTGCGCCAGCCCGAGGCCGGCGGGAAGACCCCCGACGTGCTCGACGAGGCCCGCTGGGAGCTCGACTTCCTTATGAAGATGCAGGTCCCGGCCGGGCAGAAGCTGGCCGGCATGGCGCACCACAAGGTCCAGGACGTCGCCTGGACCGGGCTGCCGACCGACCCGGCCGCCGACACCCAGCCGCGGGTGCTCAAGCCGCCGTCGACCGCCGCGACCCTCAACCTGGCCGCCGCGGCGGCGCAGGGCGCCCGGGTGTTCAAGGCGTACGACCCGGCCTACGCCGAGAAGCTGCTGACCTCGGCCCGCGCCGCGTTCGCGGCGGCGCAGGCGAACCCGAAGGTCTACGCGCCGGACTCCGACTCCACCGGCGGCGGCGCGTACGGCGACACCGACGTCGACGACGAGTTCTACTGGGCCGCGGCCGAGCTGTACATCACCACCGGCGAGAAGAAATTCTCCGACGCTGTGACGGCCTCGCCGGTGCACAAGAACGACGTGTTCGCCAACGCGTTCGACTGGCGTGCCGTCGGCGCGCTCGGCCGGCTCGACCTGGCGACGATCGACAACAAGCTGGGCGACCGGGAGCGGGTGAAGGCCAGCGTCGTCGCCGGCGCCGACAAGCACCTCGCCACGATCGCCTCGCAGGCGTACGGCCAGGCGTACGCGCCCAACGGCGGCTACGACTGGGCGTCCAACAGCCAGATGCTCAACAACCTGGCCGTCGTCGGCACCGCGTTCGACCTCACCGGTGAGGCGAAGTACCGCGACGGCGTGCTGACCGGCATGGACTACATCTTCGGCCGCAACGCGCTCAACCAGTCCTACGTGACCGGGTACGGCGAGAAGGCGTCGAAGAACCAGCACAGCCGCTGGTACGCCAACCAGCTCGACCCGAAGCTGCCGAACCCGCCGCGCGGCACCCTCGCCGGCGGACCGAACTCCTCGCTGCAGGACGAGGTCGCCTCGGCGGCGCTGAAGGGCTGCAAGCCGCAGCTGTGCTACATCGACGACATCAAGTCGTGGTCGACGAACGAGCTCACCATCAACTGGAACTCGTCGCTGTCCTGGGTCGCCTCCTTCGCGGCCGACCAGACCTGACCCGCAACGCCCCGTAGGCCCGGCCGCTGATCCCTCCAGCGGCCGGGCCTCCGGCGTCTCCCGCCGGTTATGCGAAATTTCGCATGAAATGGGAACGGGCGGGAACTGTGGAGGGGGTGGAGCCCGCCGCCGCGAAGCCGCTGGAGAGCACCGAGGCGGGCCCCATGGGCATCGTCATCGGCGACCGCTACGGGTGCGCGACCTACGTCAACCCGCGCCTCACCGAGATCACCGGACTGCCGGCCGGGGAACTGCTCGGCGACGGCTGGCGGTGCTGCCTCGATGAGGAGTACCGCTGGAAGCCGCGCACCGGCGACCGCCACCAGGAGCGGGTCGTGCTCGGCGGCGTCCCGCGCCGGCTGACGGTGCTGATCCAGGCCGTCCGCGACGGCGCGGGCACCGCCACCGGCTTCGTCGCGATGATCGACGACGTCACCGAGGTCGTCGCCGAGGAGGAGCGCCGCCACGCGGAGCGGCACGAGCGCGAGCGCGAGACGCGGCGGCAGGCGACCGCCCGCTTCGACAGCCTCGCCCGGCTCGCCGGCGGCGTCGCGCACGACTTCAACAACCTGCTCAACGTCATCATGTCCTTCGACGAGTTCGTGCGGGAGGCGGTCACGGAGGCCGGCGGCACGTTCCTCACCGCCGAGCGGGCCCGGGCGATCCTCGACGACCTGGAGCAGATCCAGCGGGCCGGGCAGCGCGCCGCGCACCTCACCCATCAGCTGCTCGCGTTCGGCGGGCGGGAGGTCGTGAAGCCGGTGCCGGTCGACCTGAACACCCTCGTGGAGCAGGTCCACGACATGATCGCCGGGACGATCGGCCGGCACGTCGCGATCAGCACGGCCCTCGCCCCCGGGTTGCGGCCCGTCCTCGCCGACGCCGGCCAGGTCACGCAGATCCTCATCAACCTGGCCGTCAACGCCCGCGACGCGATGCCCGACGGCGGCAGCCTGCACCTGACGACCGGCAACACCGCCGCCGACGTGTGCGAGCACCTCGCCGGGCTGCCGGCCGGGGACTACGTGCACGTCGCCGTCACCGACACCGGGCACGGCATGTCGGCGGAGGTGGCCCGGCAGGCGATGGAGCCGTTCTACACCACGAAACCCCGCGGGCAGGGGACGGGTCTGGGGCTCGCCACGTCGTACGGGCTGCTCAGGCAGGCGGGCGGGGACCTCGTCATCGAGTCGGACCCCGGCCGCGGCACGACGATGCACATCTACCTGCCGGCGACGGACCAGCCCGCGCGGGTGGCGGTCGCCGGTGGTACCGACGCGGCCGTCACGAACCGGACGGTCCTTGTCGCCGAGGACGAGGACGGTGTCCGCGACGCCGTCGTCCGGCTCCTGGTGCGGGCCGGCTACGAGGTGCTGCCCGCCGCGAACGGGCGGGACGCGCTGGCGATCGCCGAGCGGCACGACGCCACGATCCACGGGCTGCTCACCGACGTCGTCATGCCGGTGATGAACGGCCGGGAGCTCGCCGAGGCGCTGCACCGCATCCGGCCGGAGATCCCGGTGCTGTACATGTCCGGCTACGCCGCGCCGCTGATGACCGAGCAGGGGCTTTTCGACCCGGGGGTGACGGTGCTGGGCAAGCCGTTCACGAAGGCGGATCTCCTGTCGGCGCTGGACACGCTGATCGGCACGCCGGTGCCCGCCTAGGGCGGCCAGGGATCACCCCATTCGGCGTCCCGGGCGGCCTTGTAAGCCGGCCCCTCCCGCTTGGACACCAGCTTCGGGCCGACGGTCGTGTCCTGGTCGCAGACCTGCAGCGTGACGAGGCCCTTACGGAACGCGGGGTGCCTGACGACGCGGCCCCTCGCCGCCTGCGCCTGCCTGGTGACGGCGACGTAGGAGAACTTCTCGTCCTCGTAGCCGAGCTCGGCCTCCTTGAGCCTGCGGTGCAGGGCGGAGCGGTTGACGCGGGCGCTGAAGTGGCACCAGTCCTTGCCGGTCATGCCGCAGGCCTGCTGATGGGGGCACGGCGCCGCGACGGTCCAGCCCGCCTCGATGAGGCGCTGCCGTGCGTCGAGGATCCGCCGGTACCCCAGGGGAGTGCCCGGCTCGACGACGACCAGGGCCTGGCGGGCGGCGGCGGAGGCGTCGTCGACGAGCTGGTGCTGCGCTTCCTCGGTGAGCTCGCCCAGGACGTACGACACCATGACCAGGTCGGCGGGGGACAGCGGCTCGCCGAGGTGCCACTCCTGCCAATGCGCGGTCGGAAGCATGCGGCTGCCGAGCTTGAGCGCCTCGGTGACCTGGTCGAGGACCGTGGCCGTGCCGATCGTCGGGAACTCGTCGAGGGCCGCCCAGGTCGCCGCGCCCGATCCGCCGCCGACGTCGAGCACACTTTCCGGACTTATGCTGATTTGTCGTAGTACCGCGGCGACGGCGGCGTGGGTGGCCGGCATGCGGTAGGCGGCGTACGCGGTCGCGTCGACCATGTTGCGCAGCAGCGGCTCGTCGGCGGGGCGGCCGCTGCGGTAGTCGACGATGAGCCGCTGGACCGACTCGGTGAGCCGTTTCGGCGGGACGGCATCGAGGAGCCGGTCGAGTGCCTCTCGGAGATCGGTCACCGTTGCGCCTTCCTGGTCCAGAACCACCGCTGGGCCGCCAGGGTGAGAACGCCGGCGGTGATGATAGCGGCGAGGTTGAGCAGCAGCTGTACCGCGGAGCCACCCGCCTCGTCGGGGACCCGGTAGGCGAGCGCGACGGCGATGTTGGCCGCGGCGGGCACGGTCGTCACCGAGATGAGGACGCCGATCAGCGGTCCGGCCTTCGCCGACGTCAGCGACAGCATCCCGGCGACGCCGGCGAGGAAGCCGACGACCCAGGACATGGCGTCGGGGCGCCAGATGAAGTCGGTGAGCGGCCGCTCACGCAGGAGCATGTCCTTGTCGACGAGCCCGGCGAGGTCCAGCAGGAACGTGGTGCCGACCGTGGCGACGATGGCCGTCGCGAACCCGACGCTCAACGCGATCGCCGCCTTGCGGATGACCGCCGGCCGTCTCCGGACGACACCGACACACAGGCCCGCGAGGGGGCCGAACTCGGGGCCGACCACCATCGCGCCGACGATCAGGATCGGCTGGTCGAGCAGCACGCCGATGCCGGCGATGATCGTGGCGATGGCGAACATGAGCAGGTAGGTGCCGGACAGCTCGGTCTCGTCGCCGGTCTTCTGCTCGACCTCGTCCCACACCACGGCGTCGCCGGCCAGGCCGGGGGCGGCGTCGGCCGCCGCGGCCGCCACGCTGGACAGCGCCACCTGGACGTGCTCGACGGCGATCGAGCCGACCTCATGGATCTTGATCTTGCGCAGCGCCGACAGGACCGGGCTGCCGGCCTCCCTGACGACGTCGCAGAGCACCAGGTCGCCGTCGGGCTGGCGGGCGGCGCCGGGCAGCACGACCAGGTTCGTCGCGCCGGGCGCGGCCTCGATGATCCGCACGACCTCGGCGGTCCGGTCGGGTGGGGAGATGACCCGCAGATGCAGCACCCCTCAATTTTTGTCGGTGGTCGTCGCTACGCTGTCGGCGCCCCCTCGTTGCTTCGTGTTTGAAAGGCCGTGACCGATGCCCCAGACGACCTATCTCGAGCTGTCCGAGGACAGCGGCAGCGCCCACAAGTTCTATGAGGTGACCGTGGACGGCACCGAGATGTCGATCCGTTACGGCCGCATCGGCGACTCGGGCACGCTGAAGACCACCACCTATCCCGACAACGCCAAGGCGACCACCGAGGCCGCGAAGAAGATCGGCGAGAAGGTCCGCAAGGGCTACGCCCCGGCAGTCGCCGGCCAGCGCGCCAAGCGTTCCGTCTCCCGCCGCGTCATCGTCAGCGCCCGCTCCACCGCGAAGACCGCCCCGCTCCTGTGGCGCTACAAGTCCGGTTCGTCCGCGTTCGGCATCTTCGTCGACGACCGCGTCTGCATGGTTGGCAACGAGGCCGGCGTCGTCACCACCCTCTCCCACGACGCCGAGGTCCAGCGCCAGTTCAAGCTCCCCGACGGCGTCAAGTGCATCGTCGCCGACGACGACTGGCTCTATGCCGGCTGCGACGACGGCAACGTCTACGACCTCTCCGGCAAGATCCCGCGCCTGGCCTATTCCATCGCGCCCGACATCGACATCTACTGGCTCGACATCCACGACGGCGTCCTCGGCGTCGCCGACGCCCAGGGCGGCATCTGCAGCATCGACCACGAGGACGACTTCCTGTGGCGCCGCCAGGGCAACGGCTCCAGCGGCTGGATGGTCCGCTGCGACGACAACGCCGTGCACCACGGCCACAGCAAGGGCGTCACCAGCTATGACTGGCGCACCGGCCAGGAGCTGTGGAACCAGCCGACCCGCGGCGCCGTCCTCTTCGGCTGGCAGGAGCGCGACACCCTCTATGCCGGCATGTCCTCCAACCAGGTCCTGTCCTTCACCAAGAGCGGCCAGACCTCCGTCAGCTACCGCTGCGACAACACCATCTACTCCTGCGCCACCGCCCCCGACGGCCGCTACGTCTTCGCCGGCGACTCGAGCTCCTCGGTGTATTGCTTCGCGGCGGACGGCACCCGGCTGTGGAAGCTCGCCACCGGCTGCGGCAGCGCCTACTCGATGCAGTATCACGACGAGCGCCTCTACATCGTCACCACCGACGGCTCGCTCGCCTGCATCGACGCCAGTGAGCAGGCCGTCCGCGCCGCCGAGCAGGGCGTCGTCCCCGAATACGTCGACGTGAAGGCCCCCCGCATGGAGGCCGTCGCCCCCTCCACCACCGTCGAGGTCGCCACCGACCCGAGCGACGGCATCATCGTCGAATGCTTCGAGGACGGCGGCCGCCTGCGCATCCGCGTCGTCTCGCCCGGCTTCCACTCCGACTGGCAGGTCCAGTTCCCCAAAGGCATCCGCGAGCCCAACGCCCGCTACGTCGTCCCCGAGATCCGCGAGGCCAGCCGCGGTGGCTTCTATCGCGCCCACGGCGAGATCCGCCGCCTCGTCTGATCTAGCCCCGTCCTGCCGGCCGGCCGCCGCGCGGGGTCCGTTCGCCGTGGACCCCGCGCGGCCGCCCGGCCCTTCCACGCCCCGCATGCCCTTCGCCTGCCGTGCACCGCTTCGTCGGCGTCATCGGCTGTTCGTGGCGCTGCGTCGGCGAGGTCGTGGAGCAGTGATGTTCGAGCGGTTCACCCAGCGCGCCCGCACCGCGGTGCAGATGTTCCGAGGCCGTCTCCCTCGGGTCGGGTGCCGGCCTTTCGCGCCCGCGTCTGCGGGGGGCGTTGCCGCTCGGCGAGGACCTCGATCAGCGCGGCGCCGGTTGCCGACCCGGGCCCTGCGGCGGTCGCCCGGATTCATCGCTCGCCCTTCTGCGGCGGGCACGCCCTTCGGCTTGTTTCGGTGCTTTGCCGGCGGGAACTCCGCGGTGTCCATGCCCTCTGGCTGTTTGGATGCTTCGTTGGCGGAACTCCGCGGCCCGGATGTCCCGAGGGCGGCTCCTCGCTCTTCCTGATCCGAATCGGCGCGTGGATCCTCGCTGTCCCGGTCGGGCGCCGCCTCCACGGGTGAGTTGCGTATTGGAGGATCGTGACCACCATGGCGCCGGTTGCCGATTCCGGGGCTCCGCGACGGTCGCCCGGTTTCACCGCTCGCCGTTCTGCGGCGTGCATGCCCTTCGGTTGTTCGGTGCCTCGCCGGGGGCACTCCGCGGCCCGGGCGTCCCGAGGGCGGCTCCTCGCTCTTCCCGATCCGAACCGGTGTGCGGGGTCGTTGCTGTCGTGGTTGGGCGCCGCTTCCATGGGTGTGTTGCGCCCGGGGATCGTGACCAGTGCGGCGCCGGCTGCCGATCCGGGAACCGCAACGGCGGCCGGTGTCATGCCTTGCTCTTTCGCGCCGTGCATGCCTTTGCGCCGTTTCGGCCGTCCTGACCGTTTCGGCGGCGAGGATGCCGCCCTGTTCACCACCTGATCGAAGCAGCGCACGCAGAGGGATGGGCGCCTCTACAGGTGCGTTCTCGCTCGGTGAGGGGGCCGTGATCAGCGCGGCGTCGGCTGCTGATCCGGATTCGCGACGGCGGCCCGGGCTGCCTCTGGACCATCCCGGCGGTGTTGGCCGGTGCCGGGGGCGGTCAGGTCGGCCGCCGGTCACCGTCTCCTCCGCGGGACGGGCCGCTGTTCGCCGCGCCGTGACGCCGCATGCACGGCGGAAAACTACAAAGTGGTGGGTGAGGCTCCGCCCAGCGAAGCCGTGATGCCGCATGTCTGCCGGCCGTCGTCGTTGTGTCGGCTCGCCGCCGGCATGGAGATTCGTGACGGCAGGGGGCGGTGGTGACGGTTCGTGCGTACGGGTTCGGGGCGTATCGATCAATGTCGGTTGGCGGGTGGGCTGGGCGGGGGTGGCATACGCTGCGGGAATGGTGGCGTTCGAGGAAGCTGCACGGGTTGCGCTGGACGAGAACCGGTATGTGGTGCTGGGCACCGCGGATGCGAGCGGGCGGCCGTGGGTCTCGCCGGTGTTCTACACGATGAGCGGGTATCGGGAGCTGATCTGGATGTCGTCGCCGGAGACGGAGCATTCGCGGAACCTCGCGGAGCGGCCCGAGGTGAGTCTCGTGGTGTACGACTCGAGTGTGCAGGTCGGTGAGGCGTTCGCGGTGTACATGCGCGGCGTCGCGGCGGAGGTCACGGGCGGGGCGGTGGCGGCGGTCGCGGCGGCGTACGGGGAGGCGGCGCTGCCCAAGGGTGGGCGGCGGGTCAGGGTCGAAGAGGTGACCGGGGACGGGATCTACCGGATGTACCGGGCGACCGTCCGCGAGCACTGGGTCCTCGACCCCGACAGCCGCCCCGACGGGCGCGCCGTGGTCACGCTGTAGCCGGTGCGGGGAGCAGGGCGAGGACGTCGTCGACGGAGGCGGCCGGATCGGAGATCGGGAACTGGACCTCGCGGATCGTGCCGGTGGGGTCGGCGAGCAGGGTCAGGCGTTTGAGGCGGTCGACGCCCGCCGCGCGGAAGGTCGGCAGGAGCAGGCTCGCGGTGAAGGTGAGGTCCTGGTCCGACAGGAGCGGGAAGGGCAGGCGCGCGTGGGCGGCGAACGCGGCCTGCTGGTCGGGGCGCTGGGTGCTCACGCCGTACACCGACGTGCCCCTGGCGGTGAAGGCCGGGTGACGGGCGGCGTAGGTCAGCGACTCCAGGGTGCAGCCCGCGGCGCCGGGGATGTCGCCCCAGCCGGGTGGGTAGCCGTGGGCGCCGGGGGCGAAGGCGCCGGGGAAGCAGAACAGCACCGTCCATGACCCGTCGGCGCCGACAGCGGTGGCGGTGCCGTCGTGCGCGGTCAGCGTCACGGCGGGCAGGCGGCGGCCGGTGAGGGCGTGGACGCGGCGGGTCTCGGCGGAGGCGTCGTCCGCGGTCGCGGTGAGGGTGCCCGGGCCCATGACATGGCGGGTGCCCCAGTCCTGCAGGGCGACGAGGACCGGCAGCAGGCCCTCGCCCTTGGCGGTGAGCAGGTAGTCGTAGCGCGGCGGGTGCGCCGAGTACTGCCGCCGGTGCAGCACGCCGTGCTCGACGAGCCGGCCGAGGCGCTCGGTGAGGGCGCGGCGGCTCACGCCCAGCGCGCGTTGCAGCGCGTCGAAGCGGGTGGTGCCGCCGGCGATGTCGCGCACGATCAGGAACGTCCAGCCGTCGCCCATGACGCCGAGGGCCTGGCTGATGCCGCAGTCGGCGTCGGCGAGGGCAGCGCGGTCCATACCTGCCGACTATAGTGCGTTCCATTATGGAACTGACAGTGCAGAGGGACGTCACCACCGCCCGGGAATCCGTGTTCTGGACCTGGTGGGCGGCCGGGACCACCAGCTCCGTCGGGTCGGCGGTCGGGGCGGTCGCGCTCCCGCTGACCGCGCTGGTGGTGCTCGACGCGGGACCGTTCGCGATGGGGGTGATCGCCGCCGCGAGCTACGTCGCGTGGCTGGTCATCGGGCTGCCGGCGGGCGTGCTCGTCCAGCGGCTGCCGTTGCGGGGCGCGCAGATCGGCGCGGACCTGGCCCGGGCCGCCGCCGTCGGGTCGGTGCCCCTGGCCTGGTGGTGGGGGTGGCTCACCGTCACCCAGCTGGTCGTCGTCGGGCTGGTGGTGAGCTTCGCCAACGTGGTGTTCGACGTCGCCAACGGGACGTTCCTGCCGGAGATCGTCGAGCGGGAGCGGCTGCAGGCCCGCAACAGCCTCACGTCGGCGACGCACGCCGCGACGCAGCTCGGCGGGCCGTCGATCGGCGGGCTGTGCGTGCAGCTGCTCGGGCCGGTGGCGACGGTCCTCGTCGACGCCGTCAGCTACCTCGCCTCGGCGGCGCTGCTGCGGACGCTGCCCGCCCGGCCCGGCCGGAAGGCGCAGGGCACGCATCGGCACCTGATCCGGGAGGGCTGGCGGTTCGTGGTCCGGCACCCGGTGATGGGTCCCGGCATGTGGACCGCGACCGCGGTCAACTTCGTCTGCGGGGCGCAGCTGGCGGTGTACCCGCTGTACCTGGTCCGTGAGCTGCACGCGCCCGCCGCGCTGGTCGGGGTCCTGCTCGCCGCCGAAGGCGTCGGGTCGCTGGCCGGGGCGGCGCTGACCCCGTGGATCACCCGCCGGCTCGGCACCGCGCGCGCCCTGGTCAGGGCCGGGTTCGTCGCGGTCGCCGGCGCGGCGCTGGTACCGGCCGGCACCGGCCGGGCGGCGTTCGTGGCGTTCGCCGCCGGCAACATCGTGTTCGCCGCCGGCGTGGTCGTGCTGAGCGTGACGACGAGGACGTACCGGCAGATCGCCAGCCCGCCGGACCTCCTGCCGAGGGTCGTCGCCACGGTCAGGTTCGTGTCGTGGGGGGCGATCCCCGTCGGCGGGCTCGTCGCGGGCGCGCTCGCCGGCGCGTTCGACGGCCGGGCGACGCTGTGGCTGTTCGCGGCGGCCGCGCTCGCCGCCCCGCTCGTCCTGGTGTGCTCGCCGGTCCGGCGCCTGCGCGACCTGACGGACCATGGCGCCCCGGGCGTTCACAGCACGGGCGACGTCGATGTCAGGCACGTGTAACGGCGCGGCGATGATCGGCGTGACGTGCGTGTAACGCGCCGTCCTTAAGCTCACCCCGCAGCGTCACGGTCGACGCGTCGGTGTCGGCCGGGCGGAGGGAAGTGGTCGTGGGAGCACTCGGCACCCAGGTCAGGACGGTCTGCTCGTACTGCGGCGTCGGCTGCGGGATCGTGCTGGACATCGGGCCCGGCCCGGACGGCCGCGCCAGGGTGCTGCGCTCGGCCGGCGACAAGGCGCACCCCGCCAACCGCGGCCGCCTCTGCACGAAGGGCGCCACCAGCGCGGACATGCTGGCCGCGCCGGGGCGGCTCGGCACCGCGAGGGTCCGCCCGGAGCGGGGCGCCGCACCGCAGGACGCCGGCCTCGACGCCACCATCACCGAGACCGCCCGGCGGCTGCGGGCGATCATCGACGAGCACGGCCCGGACGCCGTCGCGCTGTACGTGTCGGGACAGATGACGCTGGAGGCGCAGTACCTGGCGAACAAGCTCGCGAAGGGGTACATCGGCACCAACCAGATCGAGTCCAACTCGCGGCTGTGCATGGCCAGCGCCGGCAGCGGCTACAAGCTGTCGCTCGGCTCGGACGGGCCGCCCGGGTCGTACGACGACCTCGACCACGCCGACGTGTTCCTCGTCATCGGCGCGAACATGGCCGACTGCCACCCGATCCTGTTCCTGCGGATGCTCGACCGGGTCAAGGCCGGCGCGAAGCTCATCGTCGTCGACCCGCGCCGCACCGCCACCGCCGAGAAGGCCGACCTGTTCCTGCAGGTCAACCCCGGCACCGACCTGGCGCTGCTCAACGGGCTGCTGCACCTGCTGGTGGAGGCCGGCCACGTCGACGAGGAGTTCATCGCCGAGCACACCGAGGGCTGGGCCGCGATGCCGGAGTTCCTCGCCGACTACACCCCGCAGCACGTGTCCGCCGTCACCGGCATCGCGGAGCAGGCGCTTCGCGAGGCCGCGAGGTACATCGGCGAATCCGGGAACTGGGTCAGCTGCTGGACGATGGGCCTCAACCAGTCCACCCACGGCACGTGGAACACCAACGCCCTGGTCAACCTGCACCTCGCCACCGGCGCCATCTGCCGGACGGGCAGCGGCCCGCTCTCCCTCACCGGCCAGCCCAACGCCATGGGCGGCCGCGAGATGGGGTACATGGGACCCGGCCTGCCCGGTCAGCGCTCCGTCCTCGCCGAGCAGGACCGCGCGTTCACCGAGGACCGGTGGGGGCTGCCCCGCGGCACGCTGCGCACCGACGTCGGCACCGGCACCGTCGACATGTTCCGGCGGATGGCCGAGGGCGAGATCAAGGCGTGCTGGATCATCTGCACCAACCCGGTCGCGTCGGTGGGCAACCGCCGCACCGTGATCGAGGGTCTCGAGGCCGCCGAGCTCGTCATCACGCAGGATGTGTACGGCGACACGGAGACCAACGCGTACGCCGACGTGATCCTGCCCGCGACGATCTGGGGCGAAACCGACGGCATCATGATCAATTCGGAGCGCTCCCTGACGCTCGTGCACCGCGCGGTCGACCCGCCGGGGGAGGCCCTGCCCGACTGGCAGCTGATCGCCCGCATCGCCACGGAGCTCGGCCACGGCGCCGCGTTCGCCTACGACAGCGCGGAGGACGTCTTCGCCGAGCTGCGCGAGTTCTGGAACCCGGCCACCGGCTACGACCTGCGCGGCGTCACCTACGAACGGCTCCGCGAGGGCCCGGTGCAGTGGCCGGCGCCGCCCGGCGGGGACGCCCGCAACCCGGTCCGCTACCTCAACGACGGCGTCAGCCGGCGACTCGTGGAGCGGCCCGACGGCACCCGGCCCAGGCTGGCGTTCGCGACGCCGAGCGGCCGGGCGGTGTTCTTCGCCCGCCCGCACCTGCCGGCGGCGGAGCTGCCCGACGACGACTACCCGTTCCTGCTCAACACCGGCCGCGTCCAGCACCAGTGGCACACGCTGACGAAGACCGGCCGGGTCGGCAAGCTCAACAAGCTCAACCCCGGCCCGTTCGTCGAGGTCAACCCGGCCGACGCGGCCCGGCTCGGGATCGGCGACGGCGACCGGGTCGAGGTCGCGTCCCGGCGGGGCCGCGCGGTGCTGCCTGCCGTCGTCACGGACCGGGTCATGCCCGGCGGGTGCTTCGCGCCCTTCCACTGGAACGACCTCTTCGGCGAGTACCTCAGCGTCAACGCCGTCACGAACGACGCCGTCGACCCGATCTCGTTCCAGCCCGAGCTCAAGGTCTGCGCGGTCGCCCTGACCAGGGTCGCCGACGCGCCCGACCGTGGCGAGGACCTGCGCGGTCTGCTGGGGCTTCCGGCGGTACCGCCGCAGCTGACCGACGACGAGAAACGCTACCTGGCCGGGTTCCTGGACGCGCTCACCGCTGCGCCGCCGGACCACACCACGGTGCCCGTCCTACCGGCGTCGGCACCCATCGCGCCGGAGCGGGCGCTGTGGGTGAACGGGCTGCTCGCCGGGCGCTACTCGCGGGTGCCGCCGGCCGTGCCCGCCGCCGTCGCGGTGGTGCAGGAGGCGGCCGGTCCGGCGGTCCAGGTGCTGTGGGCGTCGCAGACCGGCAACGCCGAGGACTTCGCCGGCGTCGTCGGCCGCCGCCTCGCCGACGCCGGCTGGCAGGCGAGCGTGCGGAGCATGGCCGACGTCGGCGTCGACACCCTCGCCGGGCCCGCGGACCTGCTCATCATCACCAGTACGTTCGGCGACGGCGACGCACCCGACAACGGCGCCGCGTTCTGGCAGTCGCTGGGCGGCCCCGACACGCCGCGCCTCGACGACCGCCGGTACGCCGTGCTCGCCTTCGGCGACTCCAACTACGACGACTTCTGCGGCCACGGCCGGCGTCTCGACGCGCGGCTCAGCGAGCTCGGCGCGACCAGGCTCACCGCCCGCGTCGACTGCGAACCGGACTATCAGCCGGCCGCCGGCGCCTGGCTCGACCAGGTCATCACCGCGCTGCGGGCGACGGCTCCGGCCGGGCGCGCCGCGGCTCCGGCGCCGACCCGCAACCAGCCGGTCACCGCCCGGCTCACCGGCAACCGCCTGCTGAGCCTGCCGGGCTCGGCGAAGGAGGTCCGGCAGTTCACGTTCGACGCGGCGGACGGTGTACTGCCGTACGAGGCCGGCGACGCGCTGGGCGTCTGGCCCGTCAACTGCCCGGACCTCGTCGGCGAGTGGCTCAAGGTGACCGGCCTGCGCGGCGACGACCCGGTCGAGCTCACCCAGCACGGCACCCTGCCGCTCGCCGAGGCGCTGCACCGCCGCCTCGAGATCGCGAAGGTGAGCCCGGACCTGCTGCGGTTCGTCGCCGAGCGCAACGGCGACCCGCACCTGAAGACCCTGCTGCGCCCCGACAACCAGGGCGAGCTGGCGAAGTGGACGTGGGGCCGGCAGGCGGTCGACGTCGTCGCCGAGTGGCCGGTCGACGCCACCGCCCAGGAGTGGGCCGGCGTGCTGAAGCGGCTCCAGCCACGGCAGTACTCGATCTCCTCGACGCCGCTGCTGGACCCGTCCCGGGTGAGCCTGACCGTGTCGGTGGTCCGCTTCCCGAACAGCCGCGGCCAGACCCGCAAGGGCGTCGCGTCCACGTTCCTCGCCGACCTCCCCGCCGACGGCGACGTGCAGGTCTTCGTGCAGCGTGCCCCGCACTTCCGCCCGCCCGCCGACCCGGCCACCCCCATGATCATGGTCGGCCCGGGTACCGGCGTCGCCCCGTTCCTCGGCTTCCTGCACGAACGCCAGGCGCGGGGCGCCCGCGGCGCGAACTGGCTATTCTTCGGCGAGCAGCGCCGCGCCACCGACTTCTACTACGCCGAGGAGCTGCTCGCCCTGCGCGACACCGGCGTCCTCACCCGCCTGGACCTCGCCTTCTCCCGCGACCAGCGCAACAAGGTGTACGTCCAGGACCGCATGCGCGAACACGGCGCCCAGCTGTGGTCCTGGCTGCAGGACGGCGCGTACTTCTACGTCTGCGGCGACGCCAGCCGCATGGCCAAGGACGTCGACCGGACCCTGCGCGAGATCGCCGTCACCCACGGGCACCTGACCCCGGACGCCGCCGAGGCCTACGTCAAGCAGCTCAGCACCGAGAAACGCTACGTCCGCGACGTCTACTGACGCAGCCGCACCGTGTGCGGATGCTCCGCCCCCAGGACCCGGGTCCGGTCGGCGATCAGCGCCGCCCGCTCTTCCGGCCGCCAGTGCACGAGGTTCTCCCGCACCTGCATCGTGTCCGGATGATCGGGCCCGAGCACGCGCACGTAGTCGGCGAGCACCGCGTCGAGCCCTGCGACGGCGGCCGCGGGGTCCCCGGCCAGCCCCCGCCAGTGCGCGAGACTCCGCCGCGTGTCGAGGGTGTCCGGATGGTCGGCCCCGAGGACCCGCTCCGCGTCCGCGAGAAGGCGGCCGCTGTCGTCGGCAGCGGCCTGCGGGTCCCCGGCCAGCCCCCGCCAGTTCGCGAGGTTGTGCCGCAGGCTGAGGACGGCCGGATCGTCGGCGTCGTTGATCCGGAGCCGGACCGCGAGGACCTCGGCGGTCTCGGCGGCAGCGGCGGCCGGATCGCCCGCGTGGCCGCGCCAATAGGCGAGGTTGCCTCTCGTGCGGAGCGTGTCTGGGTGCTCCGCGCCGAGTGCCGCGGTCTGATCTACCAGCAGCGCCTGCTGCGCCGCGACCGCCCCGGCGAAGTCACCGGCCTCGCCCTGCCAATATCCGGCCTCATACCGTGCCGAGAGTGTGGTGGGGTGCAGGTCTCCCAGCGTCATGCCCGCCACCAGCACACGCTGGGCGAACTGGTCGTGCGCGACGGCCGGAGCGCCGAACTCGCCGACGGTCCGGGCGATCTGCGCCGTCAGCGGATGCAGCGTGAACCAGGTGACGTGCTCCCAGTTGTCGAACGGCCCGGTGTTTCGCAACCAGGCCGTGCTGTTCGCCACGAACGCCTCCGCGCCGTGCCGCCACGTCTCCATCAGCGCGTCCGCGGCCGCCTGCAAGATGCGTCGCAGTGCGGGCAGTGACGTGGCCTCGAGTGCGGAGCGTTGGGTGAGCGCGTGCATCCGGACCGAGAGGAGCGGGTCGGCCGGGTTGTGTGAGACCAGGCTCAGGCGGTGGAGGTTGCGCAGGGTTCTCCTGGCGTCGGGCGCGTCGCTGCCGAGATACCCGCACGCCGCGGTGCTGGTGAGGACCGCCTCCGGGATGCCGTTGGGGTCCAGGGTCGCGGCGAGCAGCAGCATCGGGCGGGCCAGGCCCACCGGCGTGAGGGCGTCGGCGCGGTCGGCGGCCAGGGACCAGGTCGCGGCCAGCTCGTGGTCGTAGTCGTCTCCTGTCGCGTTGGGGAAGAGGTCGGCGAGGCGGCGGGTGCGGTCGGCGAACAGGGCTCTATATGCGGCGCAGGTCAGCGCGTCGTCGACGATCACCGCGGCGGCCTGCGCGAGGGCCAGGGGCAGATGACCCAGGTCCTCGGCGAGCGCGGGCGCGTCGGGATCGTCGTGGCCGAGCTTGGCCGTCAGGTACGACAAAGACTCCCGCGCCGTGAAGACGCCGACGTCGACCAGACTGCCCCGGGAGCGCAGGGCGGCGTCGCGGCGGCGGGTGGTCACCAGGAGCCGGCCGGTGGCGCCGGCGGGCCACAGCCCCCGCAGGTCGGCGGGGTCGGCGACATCGTCCAGGACGACGATCCAGGTCTTCGAGGTGCCCGCCAGCCAGGTGAGGAAGGCCGCGGCGTCGCGCTCGGCGTCGCCGGTGGACAGGCGCAGCGCCGCGGCCGCGTCCGCGTAGCCGGTCAGGGTCGCGGTGCGGGAGGAGGCGGTGACCCAGACCGCGAGCTCCACCGATGCGCGGGCCTGCTCGAAGAGCGCCGCCGCGAGCTGGGTCTTGCCCGTTCCGCCGTCGCCGGTCAGTACCGACGCGGCATCGGCGGCATCGTGGCGCCTCGGCTGGAAGGCGTCGGCGCGCAGCGGGGCACGGCCCACGAGGAGGGGCCAGGTCAGCGGGGGCGGCCCGCCGTAGTGGTTGATCTGCGTGTTGTTGTCGCCGACCTGTGCGCCTCGGACGTCCACGAAAATATCGTCGCACCCCGCCGATATGGTGAGGCCTCGGCGAAACGGGGAGGAACGACCGATGCGTGGATGGTTCGGTGCCGTGCTGGCGTGCGCGCTGCTCGCGGGGTGCGGCGGGGACCCGGTGCCGGTGCCCGCGTCGGCGGTGCCGCCGAAGGCGTCGGTCGCCGAGGAGCTCGCGGTCCTGGCCGGGGGCGGGATCGCGGTCCCCGCGGCGAAGCAGCTGCCGGCCGGTTCGGCGATCGGCGGGCCCGACTATGCGGTGCGCCTCACCGAGGTCGGCACCGCCGATCACCTGGAGCCGGCGGTGGTCACGCAGTTCGGCAGGATGCAGTCGGCGACCGGGGTCCCGCGCGACGCGTCCGGGCCGATCGCGGCGGGTGCGGGCAAGGAGTTCGTGTTCGCCAGGCTGGCCGAGGTGCCGGGCCGCAAGACCGAGCCGTCGCCGGAGGTGAAGGCGCGGCTGCGGGTCGGTGACAAGGCCCGGCCGGTCGAGGGCCTGGTGTCGCCGGACAGTGTCCTGGTCGCGCTGGTGCCGGCCGGGGCGCCCGTGACGCTCGTCGTCGCCGACGCGGACAAGGAGCAGACCGTCGACCTGCGCACCGGCGCCGTCGGGCCGGGAGCGGTGGCCGCCTATCTGAAGCCGCGGCCGTACGGTCAGACGTCCTACAAGCTGGTCGGACAGGTCAGCGGCGAGCCGCACCAGACCTATGTGGAGATCACCGTGTCGGCGGCCCTGGAGCCCTATGACCACCGCAAGCAGGGCACGTGGGCGCCGGCCGGGCGGACCTGGCTGCGGGTGTGGGTGGAGGCGAAGTTCACCGCGATCGGCCGCCTCGGCGGCACGATCGACATGCGGCAGAGCCTGCAGCTGACGGCCGGTGGGAAGGCGGTCACCGTGGAGGCGTCCGACGCGGCCGTCACCGCCGACTCGGCGCCGATGGGCGCCTACACGATCAGCGACGAGGTGCGCATGGAGGTCGCGGAGGGGTCGGCGCAGACACTGCAGTTCACCTTCGCACCGAAGGGCGCACTGACCCGCGACGACAAGCCGGCCACACTGAAGCTGACCGGCGCCGGCCAGAAGCAGCTCACGCTGAAGTAGCCGGGGGCGGCCAGAAGCCGCTCACGCTCAGGTGGCCTGCGGCGGTCGGAGGCAGCTCCCGTCGAGGTGACCGGTGGTGGGTGGAAGCAGCTTCAGGCTGAGGTGGCCGTCGGTGCTGGGTGCGGGTCGTCGTCCACTTGGTGAGCTGTGCTGCCGGGACGGGTCGGGGGAAGTGGTAGTCCTGGGCGGATCGGTAGCTGAGGGCCCGTAGTTGCTCGGCCTGCTCCGGCGTTTCGGCGCGTTCGTGTCGAAAGGCGCGCTGACCCGTGACGACAGGCCGGGCCACGTTGAAGCTGACCGGTGGCGGGCCGAGGTGGCTCACGCTGAAGTAGTCGTCGGCGGGTGGGAGCGGCTCGCGTTGAGGTGGCCGGTGGTGGGTGGAAGCGGGCTTCAGGCTGAGGTGGCCGCCGGGGACGGGGTGCGGGTCGTCGTCCACTCGGTGAGCTGCGCTGCCCGGACGGGCCGGGGGAAGTGGTAGTCCCGGGGCGGAGCGGTAGCTGAGCGGCCGCGGTAGCTCGGCCTGCTCCGGCGTTCGACACCTTCGCGTCGAAAGGCGCGCTGACCGTGACGACAAGCCGGGCCATGCTGAAGCTGACCGACGGGCAGAAGCAGCTCACGCTTGAAGTAGCCACCGGCGGGTGGAGGCGGCCCGCGTTGAGGTGGCCGGTGGTGGGTGGAAGCGGCTTCAGGCTGAGGTGGCCGTCGGCGATGTGGTGCGGGTCGTCGTTCACTTGGTGAGCTGCGCTGCCGGGACGGGTCGGGGGAGTGGTCGCCCTGGGCGGAGCGGGTAGCTGCGGGCCCGTAGTTGCTCGGCCTGCTCCGGCGTTTCGACGCGTTCGTATCGAAGGCGCGCTGACCCGTGACGACAGGCCGGGCCACGTTGAAGCTGACCGGTGGCGGGCAGAAGCGGCTCACGCTGAAGTAGCCGCCGGCGGGTGGGAGCGGGCCGCGTCGAGGTAGCTGGTGGAAGCAGTCTCAGGCTGAGGTGGCCGCCGGGGACGGGGTTCGGGTTGTCGTCCATTCGGTGAGCTGGGCTGCCGGGACGGGCCGGGGGAGGTGCTCGCCCTGGGCGGATCGGTAGCTGAGCGCCCGCAGTTGCTTGGCCTGCTCCGGCGTTTCGACACCTTCGCGTCGAAGGGCGGCGCTGACCCGTGACGACAAGCCGGGCCACGCTGAAGCCGACCGGTGGCGGGCAGAAGCGGCTCACGCTGAAGTAGCCGCCGGCGGGTGGAAGCGGCCCGCGTTGGAGCGGGCGGCGGGCCGTGCCACCGTTGCCGCTGGTCTGCCCGGGCCTGCTGATCCTCATCACGGTGCTGGGCTACGGCCGCTCGAACCCTGCCTTCGTCGCGGCGGTCGTGGCGATCCTGCTCATCGTGATCCCGATCGGGGCTGGTCGTGAGGCAATTGGAGCCGCTCAACGCCACCGGCGACGCCTGGAACGCGGATGCCTCACCACCCGACTGGACCGAGGTTCGGTGAAGGCGTCGGCGGCGTACGTTCTCACGCTGTTGTTCGTGCTCGTCGCCGCCGTCGCGGAGGTGCCGCTCGGTCGGTTGGCGGGCCGGATACCGCGCAAGACCGTGGCGGGGTGGGGTTCCTCGCGTCGCGGGTCGGGGTGGGGGAGTCGAGCGGTTCGCTGCTGGCTGATCTGTATCCGAGTGAGCGCCGATGCCGGGCGAACGCCGTGTTCATGCTCGGCTTCCCGATCGGGACGCTGCTCGCGTTCCTCACCATGGGTGGAAGCGGCTCAGGCTGAAGTGGCGGTCGGTGACGGGGTTCGGGTCGTCGTCCACTCGGTGAGCCAGCCGGGACGGGTCGGGGGAAGTGGTCGCCCTGGGCGGATCGGTAGCTGAGCGCCCGCAGTTGCTCGGCCTGCTCCGGTGTTTCGACATCTTCGCGTCGAAGGGCGCGCTGACCCGTGACGACAAGCCGGCCACGCTGAAGCCGACCGGCGGCGGACAGAAACAGCTCACGCTGATGTGGCCGGTGGCGGGTGGAAGCAGCCTCAGGCTGAGGTGGCCGCCGGGGACGGGGTGCGGGTCGTCATCCACTCGGTGAGCTGCGCCGCCGGGACGGGCCGGGCGAAGTGGTAGCCCTGGGCGGAGCGGTAGCCGAGCGACCGCAGCAGCTCGGCCTGCTCCGGTGTCTCGACGCCTTCGGCGACGGCGTGCAGCCGCAGCGCCTGCGCGAGCTGGATGACGGCCGCGGCGACCGGGGTGCGGCCCGACACGGGTGCCTGGGTGAAGGAGCGGTCCAGCTTGACCTCGTCGACGGGGCAGTCGTGCAGCAGCCGCAGCGTGGAGCTGCCGGTGCCGAAGTCGTCGAGGGAGATCCGCACGCCCAGCGCGCGGAGGCGGTCGAGGGTGGCGGTGGCCGGTCCGAGGTCCAGGGCCATCGACTCGGTGATCTCCAGGACGATGCGGGACGGGTCGACGCCGTGGGCGGTCAGGGTACCGGCGACGAAGTCGGCGTAGTCGGTCTCGCGCAGCTCCCGTGGCGACACGTTGATGTTGAGCACGGCCGGGGCGGCGGTGCCGTGCTGCGCGTCCCACTCCGCGAACTGCCGGCACGCGTCGGCGAGCACGAAGCGGCCCAGCGGGACGATGAGCCCGGTGCGCTCGGCGAGGGGGATGAACGAGTCCGGCGGGAGGACGCCGTGCTCCGGGTGGTCCCAGCGGACGAGGGCCTCCGCGCCGACGAGGTGGCCGTCCTCGAGGGACACGATCGGCTGGTACACCAGGAAGCACCGCCCGCCGGTGATCGCCTCCCGCAGCTGGGCGGGATGGTCGCCGGCGTCGCCGAGCTCGGACATCCCGCTGTCGTAGTGCAGGAACGCCGTGCCGGTGAGGCGTTTCGCGGCGTACATGGCGATGTCGGCGCGGCGCAGCAGCACGCTCGGGTCGTCGCCGGTGCGGCCGTCGGCGATGCCGATGCTCGCCGAGATCGGCAGCTCGTGGCCGTTGACGACGGCGGGGACGCGCAACGCGTCGGTCAGCGCCTGCACGGCGAGGGTGGCGTCGGACGGGTCGGCGCCGGGCATGACCACGACGAACTCGTCGCCGCCGAGGCGGGCGACCGTGTCGCCGGTCCCGGTGCGCTCCTTGAGGCGGCGCGCCACCTCGATCAGCAGCAGGTCGCCGACCTCGTGGCCGAGGGTGTCGTTGACCTCCTTGAAGTCGTCGAGGTCGATGAGCGCGACGCTGACCGGGCCCGGCTGCTGCAGCGCCTCCTGGAGCCGCTGGCCGAACAGCGCCCTGTTGGGCAGCTGCGTCAGCGCGTCGTGGGTGGCGCCGTGGTCGAGCCGGGCGAGGAGCCGGCCGTTGTCGACGAACGCGGCGACCTGCCGCACCATCACCAGCGCGGTGAGCGTGACCGCGCCCAGGACCATCATCTTCTGGTCGGCGTGGTCGCCGGTCCACGTCTCCAGGATGAGCAGGATGTACACCGCGGCGACGGCCGCGTAGGGGACCAGGCTGAAGGGGCGGCGCCGGCGGGCGGCGACGGGCCGGCGGGTCGCGCGGAGCTCCCGCTCCGCCGACCACGACGCCAGGCAGCACACCACGGGGATGCTGACCTGGGTCACCATCAGGTGTGGGTGGCCGGGCGCGAGCAGCGGCTGGAGCAGCGAGCTGGTCGCGCCGAAGAAGATCGAGAACGCGAGCCACTGCAGCGCCGACTTGTCGATGAACTCGTACCCGGACAGCATCACCTTCGCCACGGCCAGGACGACGACCAGGGCGAGCACGCCGAGGATCAGAGAGCCGACGACCTGCTCGCGGTTGTCGGTGCCGAGCGCGCCCCGGGTCTGGAAGTGCCAGATGAACACGGCGGCGCCGGCGACGACCGTGCCGCCGTCGAGGGTGACCCGGAGCCGTTCGCCGGCGCTGCGGGCGGACAGCGGCAGCCGGTACAGCGCGAAGATGATGAACAGGACGGCGCCGCTGTCGAAGATCAGCAGTCCCGGCCCGTTGTAGGCGCCGCCGACCTCGGGGTGGGTGAGCACGTCGATCGCCTGGGTCGTGTGCGCGACCCCGACGAGGAACGCCGCGACGCTCAGGTGCCCCCAGAAGCGGCGGGTCGGCGCGGGCAGCGACGCCGTGCGCGACGTGCGGCGGAACGCGGCCGTGAGCAGCAGCGCGCCGATCGGCGTGGCCACCCACAGCAGCACCGGCGGCCCCACCGGTGCCACCAGGTTGACCGCGAACCAGGTCGCGCAGACGGCCAGGACGACGCACATGGCGCGCATCAGCCCGGACATGGCCCGCGGCCGTCGCAGTGCGCCCATGCGGTCTCCTCGTCCGGTGCCGTCGCCAGTGCGCTGCCTACATCGACCACCCGAATGCTGCCATGAGCCATTGCATCGTGGGACACACCCCGACCCCGATGGTACGGTTGACGTAATATCGCGGCGGCTGTAATTTGCAGGTCATGCCTCCAATGCAGGAGCCGACGTTTCTCGTCCTCACCGCGCTCACCGGCGAGCCGCTGCACGGCTACGGGATCCTGCAACAGGTGACCGCCCTCTCCGGAGGCGCTGTGGTGCTGGGGGCCGGCACCTTGTATGGGGCACTGGACCGCCTCACCGAGCAGGGACTGATCGCGGTGGAGCGCGAGGAGGCCGTGGACGGCCGGCTCCGCCGCTACTACCGGCTGACGGACGAGGGCGCGGACCGGCTCGTCACGGAGGTCGAGCGGCTGCGCCGCAACGCCAACGCGGCCGCCGCGGGCCTGCGCCGGCGCGGGCCGCGGCCGGGTCTCGCATGAAGCGGTCGCCGCTCGAGCGGCGCTGTCGGCTGCTGCTGTCGCTGTATCCGGCGGCGTATCGGCGCAGCCACGGGGACGAGCTGGTGGCGACGCTGCTCGACGCGGCCGGTCCGTCGCGCGTCCGGCCCACCCCGCGCGAGGTGGCCGACCTGGTGCGGGGCGGGTTGCGGCAGCGGTTCCGGTTGCCGGTCGGGAAGGCGCCGGTCGCGGTCGCGGTGTTCGCGGCGCTGCTGTTCGGGGGGCTCGGCGCGGGCGCCGGGTCGTTCCTCGGCTGGTCCACCGTTCCGCCGCTGCGCGCCGACGCCGCGGCGACCGGGATCGTGGGGCTGGCCCTCGGCGAGCCGTAGGTGGGTGGCTTCGGCCGGGACGACCGCTGGCAGCACCGGGCCGTCCCGCTCGTCGCCGTCGACCCGCGCGGTCCGGCGGGCTGGTCGTCCGCCTCGGCCGCCGGCCGGTTCACCGCCCCCGCCCGAGGCCCCCGCCACGGCACCGGCCGGTGACCGGGCCAGGGACCGCCTGAGCCCCGCCTGAATCCCGGTCCCGGGCCGGTCACGGTCGCGGTCGGCCTGGTGGTGCGGAGGGTGGCGGTGAGGGTCTCGCGCAGCGCGGGGATGTCGGTGGTGGCGGTGTTCGTGTCACGGGCCGGCGGTGGTCACGGTCGCGGCCGGCCAGGTGGTGCGGAGAGCGGCGGTGAGGGTCTCGCGCAGCGCGGTGACGTCGGTGGTGGCGGTGTCGTGGAGGGCTTCCGCGACGATGAACGCCCGGCTGGTCCGCGCGCTGATCGCTGAGTTGCCGCTCTGCCGGTTGGTCCAGCGGCGGGCGTGGGCGCGGCCCGCCCCGTCGGCGAAGACGACCTCGCCGGGGTCGGGGTGTTCCACGTTGCCGGCGAAGGTGGCGTAGGGCTCGGTGCCGGTGGCCCGGCGGACCTCGAGGTCGCCGGTGATGCGGTCCAGGTCCAGGGCGGCGACGGGGATCGCGTAGGCGGCCGAGACGGCGTTGCACAGGTCGACGAGCGGGTGCAGGGACGGCAGGTCACCCTCGCGGCGCAGGCGGCGCAGCAGCGACTCCGAGGCGCAGCGGTACTGGGTGGGTCGCAGGCCCATCGCCGTGAAGGCGCGGCGCCACGCCTGGATCTCCGGCAGCCCGCCCTCGGTGCCGGTGGCGAGGCGGCGCCGGGCGGTGTCCAGCCAAGGGGAGGGGTCGACGACGGTGTCGGCCGTGACGCCGTCGACGAACAGGGTGACCGCGGCGAGCGCCGGGAAGTCGGCGCGGAGCGCCGGGTGGTGTCGGAACCGCACGCGCTCCAGCGTCACCGGGCCGCGGGGGTGACGGCAAGGACCACTTCGCCGCTCGAATGCGGGACCATCAGGCGGGGCACGGTCGGCGCAGCACCGTCCACTGGGGCTCGGGGACGAAGCCGAGCGCAGCTTTCGGGCCGGTCGCGCCCTTCCCGCCGACGATCAGCGGGCGCCCGCCCTCGATGGACCAGCGGATGATGCGGGCCAAATGGTCGAACCACAGGCCGCTGCGCCGGGGGCCGCCGAGCGGCAGTGCGCCCCACGGGCCGAGGACCGGCGCGACCGGATGGTCGAGGGTGAGCGTGGCCGCGATGAGGCCGCCGGCGCCGGTGTAGCTCAGCGCGAGGACGTCCGGCAGGGCCAGGACGGTGGCGAAGAGCTCCTGCGGCCAGAAGCGCAGCGGCGGCCAGCGGTCGGTGTGGTTGCGGCGGGCGGCGTCCAGCGCCAGGCGGTGGAACTCGGCGGGGTCGAGGCCGGACTCCGCGGCCGGGCCGAACGCGACGGTGACCGACGGGTCGGCGTCGATGTTGCGGACCAGGCGCTGCTGGTCGACGCGCCGCGATTTGCGCAGGGTCCGCAGGTACGCGTCGTAGTCGGCGAACGTGTTGCGCAGCAGCAGCGTCGGCAGGCCGGCCCGGACGACGGCGACGCCGTGCAGCAGCTGGGGCAGTTCGGCCCGGTAGATGTTGCGGTACAGGACGGCCTGGATGCGGCGCCCGTACGCCGAGCGCAGCGCACCCTCGAGGGCCCTGGCCGCGGCGCCGAACAGCTCCGGGGCGGGCCCGTCCGGGTCCAGGGTGCGGGGCAGGCCGCCGAGGGCGATCCCGCCGAACGCGCCGACGACCATGCTGTCCACGTCGGCGACGGCGATCCCGAGCCCGCTGAGCCGGCGCAGCCGCAGCGAGCCGAGCCCGACGATTTTGTCGCCGTCGCGGAACGCGCCGGCCAGGACGGGGCCGCGCCTGGTCGCCGCCAGGGTCCGCATGACCGGCCAGTCCCGCACCTGGTGCAGGCCGGCCTCGTGGACCGCGGACGCCCACCACGGCGGCGGGGCGGCGTCGTCGGCGTTGACGAGGTCGCACGTTAACTCATCGATGCACCTGATATTCCGCCAAGATCTGACGGCGGTCAACAATCCGACGGGAAGACTTCCGCCATCAGGGATGAGCGTCAATACTTTTGCTCGTTGTCGGGCGACGGAATGATCTTCAGTCGACGGAATGGGGAATCGATGTACGTCCTCGGATTGAGTCAACATCATGATTCGGCCGCGGCACTGCTGCAGGACGGGCGGATCGTCGCGTTCTGCGAGGAGGAGCGCTTCAGCCGGATCAAGCACGACGGCGGGTTCCCCGCGCTGGCGATCCAGTGGTGCCTGCGCAGCGCCGGCATCACCCTCGGCGACGTCGACCACGTCGCGTACTTCTTCCAGAACCGGCGCATGGTCCGGCACGCCGCCACGCACTTCGTGCGGCACCTCCCGGCGACCCTGGCCGTGCTGCGCAACGACCCCGGCGACTACGGCAGCGCCCGCAGCTTCCACGCCACGGCGACCGGCCGGGCCGTGTCGACCCACGCCGACGACCACCACATGGGCGGCACCCTGCTGGTCATGTGGCGCCGCCAGGCGCGCCTGGAAGGGCTGCTGCGGGCCAGCACCGGCCACGACGGGCCGGTCAAGTTCAAGCTGCACATGGTCGACCACCACCACGCGCACGCCGCCAGCGCCCTGCACGTCTCGCCGTGGGACAGCGCCGCGGTCATCGCCTGGGACGGCATCGGCAGCGACGGCACCAGCACGCTGCTCGCCGTCGGTGAGGGCGACCGGATCCGCGACCTGCGGCGGGTGAAGTTCCCGCACTCGCTCGGCGCGCTCTACGCCGACGTCACCGGCTGGCTCGGCTTCCACCCGACCCGCGACGAGGGCAAGGTGATGGGGCTCGCCGCGTACGGGCAGCCGACGTTCGTCGAGCGGTTCCGTGACCTCGTACACCTGGACAGCGACGGGCGATATGCGCTGAACCTCAGCTGGTTCCGCCACCACGCCACCGGCAAGCACCAGGTCTCCGACAAGTTCCGGGCCGAGTTCGGCCCGCCCCGGCCCAAGACCCGCGACGCCGTGCCGCAGCACTACGCCGACGTCGCCTACGCGCTGCAGAACACCCTCGAGGAGGCCGGGCTCCACGTCGCGGACTGGCTGCACCGCACGACCGGCAACCCGCGCCTGGTCACCGCCGGCGGCGTCGCGCTCAACAGCGTCATGAACGGCAAGATCCTGCTGCGGACCGGGTTCGAGGAGTTCTTCGCCCAGCCGGCCGCCGCCGACGACGGGTCCGCCCTCGGCGCCGCGACGTTCGTCTCCACCGGCCTCGGGCTGCCCCGCCCCAGCGGCGAGTATATCTTCCTCGGCCCCTCCTACCCGGAGTCCGACATGGAGAAGGCGCTCACCGACGCCGGCCTGCAGTACGAGCGCCGCGACCCGATCACGAAGACCGCCGCGGCCGCGATCGCCGACGGGAAGATCATCGGCTGGTACCAGGGCCGGGGCGAGGCGGGCCCGCGCGCGCTCGGCAACCGCTCGATCCTCGCCGACCCGCGCGGCGCCGACACCAAGGACCGGCTCAACGAGAAGGTCAAGCACCGCGAGCCGTTCCGCCCGTTCGCGCCGTCGTGCCTCGTCGAGCACGCCGGCGACTACTTCGCCAGCGGCTACCCGAGCCCCGTCATGCTGCTCGTCTTCGACGTCCTCGCGGACCGGCGCTCCGTCGTGCCGGCGATCACGCACGCCGACGGCACCGCCCGGGTGCAGACCGTCTCCCGCACCGACAACCCGCTGTACTACGAGCTGATCAGCGAGTTCCACGCGCTGACCGGGGTGCCGATGGTGGTGAACACGTCGTTCAACGACAACGAGGAGCCCATCGTGTGCACCCCCGCGGACGCCGTACGGTGCTATCTCAAGACCGACATGGACGCCCTCGCGCTCGGGCCGTTCTGGACGCAGAAGTGATCCGCCGCTGGTGGTGGGTGGCCGCCGGGGTCGCGGGCGCGGCGATGACCGTGCTCATCATGGGTGTCCTGCCGCCCGACCGGACCATCGACAACCCGCTGGAGTTCCTGCTGCGGATCAGCCCGGTCCTGTTCGCCGTCGCCGCTGTCGCCGGGTTCCCGCAGCGGGCGGCGCCGGGCCTGATCCTGCTCGCCGCGGTGATCGTCGGCTACATGGGCGTCCTGGACACCCTGTACGTGCTGCGGGTCGTCGCGCTCGCCGACGGCGGCGCTTTCGCGCCGTTCTACCAGATGGCCATCTTCGTCAACGCGTTCACGATTCTCGCGATCCTGTTCGGCTACCGGCTCGGCGGCGCGTCCACCGAGCGGGTGCTGCGGCTCGGGTACGCCTCGGCGCTGGTGCTCGTGTCCGGGCTCAACGACCTGACGTTCTACTACCTCAACGACTGGCCCGAAGGGCGCCCGGCGCGGCTGGACTGGGCGTCGCACATCACGGTTTTCGTCGGCGGCACCGCGACCCCGGCGGTGGCGGTCGTGTTCTGCGCCGTACACCTGCTGCTGGCTACGGCCGTCCTGCTGGTGCCGGCGTCCACACTTCGGCGTCGGCGAGAAACCCGGCTGCCGTCCCCGGCACCGGCGACCCCGCCACCGTGAGCGACCCGCGCCCGCACCGGGCGAAGACCGTGGACAGGTCGAGGCCCAGGCCCTGAAAGTCGCCGACGGTGATCAGCCGGTGCCCGGACGGGTCCTGGAGCTCGACCGCGATGCCGCCGCCGGACGCGGTGCAGCCGGACGCGAGATCCTGCTCGAACGTCACCGGCGCCTCGAGGAGCGCGGGCTCCGGCCACGCGAGGCCCTCGACCTCGGGGAAGTGCCGGGTGAAGGTGCCGGCCAGCCAGCGGCCCAGCGCCGGGCGGTCCGTGACGAGCGTGGTGCGGCCCTCGTGCCACAGGACTAGTGCCCGGCCGGCGCCGTGCGGCGACCAGTCGACCCGCCACGCCGACACGAACGCGACCGTCGCACCGTCCCGCGTCACGGTCAGCCCCGGATTGGCTCCCACGAGCAGCACCGACATCGGCCGATCGTACGTGCCGACGCTCATTGCAGATGCTTCACGAACTTCAGCGAGTCGCGGCCCGGCCCGTCGTAGTTGGTGTGCACGGCCAGGCCGTCGACCTCGGTGTCGCCGGGCACGAGGGTGAAGCCGAGCCGGGTGTGGAACGCCAGGGACCGCCGGTTGGCGACGCCGGTGATCGCGTGCACCTTCCGGACGCCGCGGGCGCTCACGTCGGCGAAGAAGCGCCGGTACAGCGCACCGCCGACCCCCGTGCGGCGCACCGCCGGCGCCACCCCGACGAAGTGGATGTAGCCGACGCCGGGATCGGACTGCGACACGAACCCGACGAGGAACGCGCCGAGCCTGCCGCCGGGCAGGTCCTGGACGAAGCTGGTGTCGGTGAAGTGCTGGAAGAACAGGCGGGGCAGCAGCGTCGCCCGGTAGTGGTGGCCGGAGTCCCCGCCGAGCCCGCCCCACCATTCGTCCATCACCGCCATGACCCGGGGGTGGTCGTCCTCGACTGGGTGCCGCAGTGTTCCGATCATCGGTCCATTGTTGTCGTACCCCGCTGCTACGGTCGGGCGCATGGTCGAGGTGCCGGACGGGGTCGTGGCGGTCGACATCGGCGGGACCCGGACCAGGGTGTCGGGCGGGGACGGGGCGGTGGTGCGGTTCCCGACCGACCCGGACTACGACCGGCAGCTCGTCCTGCTCCGTGACGCGCTGCCGGCGAGTCCGGTGGCCGTCGGGGTGTCGTTCGGCGGGCGGGTCACCGCGGACGGGGACGTGCGGGTCTCGTTGCACCTGCGCGGGCACGAAGGGCGGCCGCTGCGCCGCGACCTCGAGAGGATGCTCGGCTGCCCGGTGCGGGTCGCGCACGACGCGACCTGCGGGCTCCTCGGCGAGCACGCGCACGGCAGCCTCCGCGGCGTCGACCGGTGCGGATATCTGACCCTGTCGACCGGGGTCGGCGCGGCGCTGCGGCTCGGCACCGGCGGGCACTTCGTGGCGGTCACCACCGAGGCCGGTCATCAGCTCGTCGAGGGCAACGACCGGCGGTGCGGGTGCGGGCAGACCGGCTGCCTGGAGACGCTGCTCGGCGGTGCGCAGCTGCGCCGCCGGCTCGGGCGTGGCCTGGAGGACGTCGACGATCAGGGCTTCTGGCGGGGGTATGCGCAATGTCTGGCCGCCGGTGTCGCCAACTTCGCCCTGACGGCCGGGTTGGACGCCGTCGCGATCGGCGGGGCGGTCGCGGTCCGGCGGGCCGAGCTGTGGCCACCGCTGCGGGCGGCGCTGGCGGAACGCCTCACGTATCAGGCGGTGCGGGTGCACCCGGCGGCGACGGAGGACGCGCCGCTGATCGGCGCGAGGGTGCTCGTCGGCACGCCGCCGACGAGCATCCTGCACTGAGCGCCGGGCCGGGTCAGCGGGCCTCGATCTCGACCCAGTCGATGTCGCCGGCGTAGTAGTCGCAGCCGACGTCGCGCTGGTCGCAGTCGGTCTTGCCGCCGATCGACAGGGGCCAGCTGTTGGCGATCGGGCCGGTCCAGCCGCTGCGGCGGGCGACCGTGCGCCCGTCGATCTCCAGGCTCACCCCGGAGCCGGTCCGCTCGCAGCGCACGACGTGCCACCAGCCGTCGTTGATCCGCCGGGACGCCTGCACGATGATCGTGCCCTTGGAGCCGCGGAACAGGCACTGCACGATGCCGTTGGGGATCTGGAACTTGAAGTTCCCGCCCGACGTCGTCGCCTGGCCCTTCTGGATGATGTTGCCGAACTGGTAGGTCGTGCGGATCCGCATGGTCACGGCGTAGTCGCGGCTGCCCGGGTCCAGCGCGGAGCTGTCCGGGACGGTCACCAGGTGCCGCGGGTGCGTCGGCGGCCGGTCCGGCTGCAGGCGGGTGAAGCGGTACCCGGTCGCGCCGCGGACACCCACGTCGGTGATGACCTCGTTGCCGATCGAGCCGTTCAGCCCGTTGCCGCTGCTGTCGATCATCGTACGGGCGCCGGAGCCCTCGTTCATCGACCAGGTCGCCACCGCGTAGTGCCCGGGGCTGGCACCGGCGGCGGTCGCCGACCCGCCCACCAGGACCGCGGCCGCGGCCGCCACCATCAGGACTCGCCGACCGGACGTCAAAGCGACCATGCATACCCCCGAACACGTCAAATCCGGGAGCGGATCTCATACCGGACAAATGAGATCGTAAACCCCGAAAGGGTCCGGCAGGGGCGGATTCACACGCCTGTCGGGGCGTCCGGATCCAGGGCGGCCTCGACGGCGGCGGCCTCCATGCCGCGCAGCAGGGCCTCGCCGTCGGCGGGGGAGACCACGTGCGTGTCCATGAAGATGATCGCCCGGACCGTGTCGCCGGGGAGGTCGTCGATGTGCACGATCAGCGGCTCGAACGGCACGTCCTGCCGGGTCGTCCACTCGAACGCCGCCCGCGCCACCAGGTCCTTCAGGTCGTCCTGCTTGACCGGCGCAGGATCCGGCGCGGTGTCGGTGCGGCGGTCGTTGAAGTAGCAGGGCAGCTCGAGGTCCGCGCCGCGCTCCTCGACCACCCGGCGGATCAGGTCGTCGAGCTCCACCGGGTGGTAGTAGGCGTGCTTGTACGTGGTGAGCGCGCCACGCCTGGCCCGGTCCAGGACCTCCGCGAACGACACCCCGGCGACGTCGAGCTGGCACAGGCCGTACTGGGCGAGCATGCACACGACGCGGTCCAGCCCCGGCCGGAACCGGTTGTTGACCATCGGCCGCAGCACGACCGGGTTGACCTTCGTGACCCGGGCGAGCGCGACCGCGAACACGGCGAGCAGCGCCGGCGCCGACGCCACCCCGGTCCGCTCGGTCACCGCCCGCAGCGCGGGGGCGAGGGCGTGCGATGTGAACTCGCCCCGCCAGTGCCGCGGCTCGGGCTTCTCGGTGGTGTCGGGGAAGCGGCGCGGCGCCATCCCGCGCAGGATGCCGTCCCAGTGCCGCAGCGCGAGCGTGTTCTGCCGCTGCCCGGACGGCGACGCCTGCCACCGGGCCTGCTCCAGCGGCTGCAGCTGCGGGATCGGCGTCTCCACCCGGGTCGCGAGGTCCTCCAGCATGACCCCGGTGCCGAAGCCGTCGGCCACCAGGTGGCACATGACGACGACGAGATGCGTGAGCGCGCCGCCGGACCGGATCGCGGTCATCCTGACGGGCCAGTCCTCGGCGAAGTCGTACTCGGCGTCCTGCAGCCGCAGCCGCTCCGACTCCGCGACGGCGGCCGGGTCCCGCGGGCCCGCGTCGACGATGTCGAGGGTGATCTCGCCGGACGCCGCGACGACCTGGCTCGGCCGCCCGTCCTCGTCGAACCGCAGCCTGGTCCGCGCCGTCGGGAAGCGGCTCATCATGTACCGCAGCTGCTCGGCGACGTCGTCGACGGTCGTGCCCTCGGGCAGCGGCCCCCACGCGCCGTTCGGCAGCCACGACTTCTGGCGCACCATGGCCTGCCAGATGTCCTGCTGCCCCCACGAAAGGTCGGCGACGCCGTCGCCCTCACCGGTGAACGCCACCACAACCCGATCCGCCATCGAGGTCATGCTGTCACCTCCACATCGAAGGCGCCGATCGTAGCGGATCATGGTGTCGGGGCTGCCGGAAGGTTCTCGTGCCTGGTCGTTCTTCCGCCGGCGCTCGTTCTTCCGGCCGGTGCGATCGTTCTTCCGGCCGGGTGGCGGTGCGGTGATGACCGGCCGTCCGGCCGTGTTCCGGCGGGGCGGGGCGGGCCTAAGGTCGGGATCATGGTGGATGCAGCGTTCCGACTGGGCGGGGTCGGGCAGATCGCCCGGCACGTGAGTGACATCGGCCGAGCCGTCGACTTCTACGGCGGCGTGCTCGGCCTGCCGCACCTGTACACGTTCGGCGACCTGGCGTTCTTCGACTGCGACGGCACGCGGCTCCTCCTGAGCCGGCCGGAGGGCAGTGGCACGGTCGCCGCCCAGTCGATCATCTACTTCCGGGTCCCGGACATCCACGCGGCCCACGCCGAGCTGACCGGCCGCGGCGTCGCCTTCTCCGGCGAGCCCCACATGATCCACCGCCACGCCGACGGGGCGGAGGAGTGGATGGCGTTCTTCACCGACCCCGACGGCGGCCTCCTCGCCGTCATGTCCCAGGTGGCGCCCTGAGCGGCGGCGGCCGGCATGGACCGCGCGGCGCCCGTTGCTTCCCGGGCGGTGCCCGCGTACGGGGCGCGGGTGGGCCTGGTTCACATGGCGCGCGTCATGCCCGGGTGGCGCGTCAGGCGGGCGCGGGCTGGCCTGGTTCACATGGCGCGTGTCATGCCGGGGTGGCGCGTCAGGCGGGCACCGGCGGGGCGGCGTGCGGGGCGCGGGCTGGCATGGACCGAGGCGTCTGTCATGTCCCGGGTGGCGCGTCAGGCGGCCACCGGCGGGGCGGCGTGCAGGGCGCGGGTGAGCATCGTCCGCACGACCAGGGGGTGGACGCGGCCGACGACGGCCAGGTAGGCGCGGCCGCGGCGGGTGCGGGGGCGGGCCAGGGTCGAGCAGACCACCGACTCCGCGTCGACGAACAGCGAGATCCGCAGATCGAAGTGGCGGGTGTCGGCGCCGAACAGCACCTCGTCGTCGCGGGCGTCGAGGGGCGCGAACACCCGCTTCGTGTCGAGGGGCTCCAGGCCGGGGATGTGGTTGCGCAGCCGCATCAGCGCGCCGACCCAGCGGGGCGCGCCGGCGCCGCCGAACATCACGGCCCGCCACGCGGCGGGGTCAGCGCTCGCGCCCGGCGGGCGGACCCCCTGCCACGCGTCCATCAGGTCGACCCGGTCCAGGGCGCCGCCGGCGGCAGGGCCCCGCCGGGCAGGGCCACCTTCCGCACGCCGGACGTACCGCCCTGCGCCCGGCGCCGCTTCCCGGCCTCCCGCGGGGTTTCCTGCCAGGACCGCCGCCCGGCGTCGGGCTGGGCCTGTAGCCGGGACTGTCGCCCGGTGCCCAGCCGGGCTTGCCGCCCGGGCCGGCGTCCGGTGTCCCGCGGGACCTCTCGACCGGTTCGCTGTCCGGCGTCGGACCGGGCCTCTCGACCGGGTCGCTGCCCGGTGTCCCGCAGGACCTCTCGACCGGTTCGCTGTCCGGCGTCGGACCGGGCCTCTCGACCGGGTCGCTGTCCGGTGTCGGGCCGGGCCTGCCGCTGGGCTTCCCGTCTGGCGCGGGCGGCGAACGCGCGGCGCAGCAGCCGCACCCACGGTGACCAGCGGGCCGGGTGGCGGACGGTGCCCGTGCCGGCGAGCTCCGCGTTGTCCAGCAGGTCCTGCAGCAGTGCCTCGTGCAGCCACCGGACCGCGACGGGCCACAGCAGGCGCATCGTGCCGGTGAGGCGGCCCTCGATGACGTGCACGACGGCTGTGCCGTCGCCGGCGGGCTCGACGCGCAGCTCGTGCTCGCCCACCACGCCGATCGCCGGGTCGAAGCGGCACCGCAGCAGCCGGCCGGGGACGTGCTCGACGACGGTGTACCGGATCATGCCGTGCCCGCCGGCCGCGCCCGGGCCGAGCGGCCGGTCGAAGCGCATCGGCGGCCACGTCGTCCCTGGCCACAAGGGGTCGTCAGGCCCGGCGACCCGGTCCAGCAGGGCGCCCATCAGGGCCGGGGGAGCGTCGATCGTGCGGCGTTGAACGTTGCGCATGACTGCTGCGTCCTCTCCGTACGGTGCCGTATGGTGGCACCGTACGCTACCGTACGGGGATGGCACAACGGCGGCTCAGTGCGGAGGACTGGACGGCGGCGGCCCTGGCGGCGATCGCCGACGGCGGCCTCGCGGCGGTCGCGGTCGAGCCGATCGCGGCCCGGCTCGGCGCCACCAAAGGCAGCTTCTACTGGCACTTCACCAACCGTGACGCGCTCGTCGAGGCGACCATGCAGCTGTGGGAGCGGGCCTGCACCGACGCGATCATCGACCTGGTCGAGGCCGCCGGCGACCCGCGGCGCAAGTTGTCGCTGCTGTTCACCACCGTGCTCGGGCACGCCCGGTCCAGCCGGCTGGAGAACAACGTGCTCGCCGTCGCCGAGCACCCGCTCGTGGCGCCCGTCGTGCACCGCGTCACCCGCCGCCGCCTCGACTACGTCGAGCAGCTGTTCGGTGAGGCCGGGTTCGAGCCGGGCGAGGCCCGCCGCCGCGCACTGCTGGCGTATTCGGCGTACGTCGGGCAGTCGCAGCTCGCGGCCCGCGTCCCGGAACTGCTGCCCCCCGACGCCGGCGGCCAGGGCGCGTACCTCGACACCGTCCTCGGCGTCCTGCTGTCGCCCTCTTGAGATACGTTCTGTATCCGGATACATCCTGTATCTGAGTTGTCGAGGGGGTGCGGTGACGCGGCTGACCCGTGCGGAGCAGCAGGAGGTCACCCGGGGCCGGCTCCTGGCCGCCGGGCTCACCGTGTTCCTGCGCCGTGGCTATCTCGCCGCGACCGTGGAGGAGATCGCCGCCGAGGCCGGTTACACGCGTGGCGCGGCGTACAACCACTTCGGCGGCAAGGAAGGGCTCTGGCAGGCGCTCGTCGACGACCGGGCGGGCGCGCTCCTCGACCAGCTGTGCGCGGCCCTCGACGCGGCCGGCAGCCGTGCCGAGCTGATCGACGTGCTCAACCCGGCCCGGTTCGTCGCGGACGAGACGGCGTCCCGGTGGGCGGTGGTGTCGGCCGAGCACCTCGCCGCGGTCGCCGGGCGGTCCGGCGTCGCCGCCACCCAGCGCCACGTCGACGAGACCGTGGCCGCCGAGCTCGACCGGCACTGCCGCCGGCTCGGCATCCGGCCGGCGGTGCCCCTCACGCAGTTCGTCGTCGCGTGGGGTGCGCTCGGCGGCGGGCTCGCCCTCCTGCACGCCGCCGACCCGGCCACGGACGTGTCGGGCGCCGCCGCCGGCGTCATCGCCGCGCTGCTGCCGGCGGACCCGGCATGAGCGGGTTGGAGCGCCGATCAAATCTCATGGCGTGGCTGCGCCGCCGGTTCCGGATCTTCGGCGGGGTGGCGGGCGCCGTCTCCCACGCCGACACCGGCCCCTACGCGGGTGCGCCGCGCAACCCCACCCTGCGCGTGGGCGACGAGAAGGCGTATTCGACCGTTCGGTACACCACCCAGCACATCGCCTACACCACGGTCGGCACCGGTGAGGGCGACTGCCGCAGGTGCGGGCAACCGCTCGCGGACCTGCACAGGCTCGAATACGTGCGCGGCGACACCCGCGTCCCGGTCGGCGCCGTCCGTACGTGCCGGCACTGCCACACCGATTCGTGGCTGCTGCGGTCCCGGATGCCGGCGGTGTCACGCGCCCGTGACACCGCCCGCAAACACGTGGTCTAGCCCAAAGCTAGCCCGGGACGACCTCGTAGGACAGCATGACGACGCCGGTGGTCGTCGGGGTGCAGTCGACGAGCTTCAGGCGGCGCGGGGCCGGGGCGCCGCGGAACAGGCGCTTGCCGGTGCCGAGCAGCAGCGGGTGCAGGAACAGCCGGTAGCCGTCGACGAGGTCCTCGGCGATCAGGTCCTGCACGAGGACACCGCTGCCGAGGACCGCGACGGCGCCCTCACCTTCGCTTTTCACCTTCCGTACCGCGGGAGCCAGCGGACCGTCGAGGACCTGGGCGTTGTGCCAGGTCAGCTCCCGCGGCGTGCGGGTCGCGACGTGCTTCACGGTCGCGTTCAGGTGCGCCGCCATGGGATTCTCGTCCGGCTGGGTGGGCCAGAACGCGGCCATCTTCTCGTACGTGCGGCGCCCGAACAGGTACGCGGTCGTCGACGCCAGCCCTTCCGCGGCCGCGGCGGCCTGACGGTCGTCGAAGTACGGCGCGCTCCACCCGCCGTGCTCGAACCCGCCGTCGCGGTCCTCGTCCGGTGACCCCAGGCCCTGCATGACCCCGTCCAGGGTCAGGAACTCGATGACGTTGAGCTCGCGCATGTCGCGCCCACCTCCGGCTGCTTCGGGCCGGCGCTGGTGCCGGCCCTGTCACCCGCTATACGAAGTCGCGCCCCCAGGATCGACATCGCGCCGCCACCCGAGTTTCGGGCCGAGATGCGTCGCGATGTCGGTGAGGATCTGCACGTAGTCGTCGTGCTCGAACGTGAACGGCAGCGCGAACGCGACCTCGTCGACCTCCTGGTACCCGGCGTGCGCGTGCAGCTGCTCCGCGATCCGCTCCGACGGCCCGACCAGGTCCGGCGCGAACATCATCCGTGCCGGGCCCTGCGGGGTGGCCGTGCGCGGGGTGCGCTGCTCCGCGTACACCTCGTACCGGCGGCGCTGCGACGGCGACGCGGAGTCCGTCGGGATGACGACCAGCCCCTGCGAGACCCGGGCCCGGTCGCCGTCGGGGTGATGGGCGCGGAACGCGCGGATGTGGGAGCGCTGGATCTGCGCGAAGTCCTCGCTCTCCTCAGCTTTGACCACGCTGCTCGTCAGGAAGTTCATGCCGTGCTCACCCGCCCAGCGGGCCGACGCGAGGCTGCCTCCGCCGTACCACATCCGCCGGCCGAGACCGGGCGAGTGCGGCTGCACGCGGTCGGAGAAGGCCTCGAACCCTTCCGTGCCGGCCTCGGCGACCCGGCTGCCGCGGACCAGGTCCAGGAGCCGGCGGACCCGCTCGTAACCGAAGTCCTCGGCGTCGGCGGTGTCCGGATACAGCGCGTCCTTCACCCGGTCGTAGTGCATCGGCGGCCCGACACTGACGCCGGGGTTGAGCCGCCCGCCGGACAGGACGTCGACGGTGGCCAGGTCCTCGGCGAGCCGCAGCGGATTCTCCCAGCCGAGCGGGATGACGGCGGTGCCGAGCTCGATGCGGCTGGTCCGCTGCGTCGCCGCCGCGAGCACCGCCACCGGCGAGGAGATCCCGAACTGCAGATGCCGGTGCCGCACCCACGCGCTGTCGAAACCCAGCCGCTCACCGAGCTCGATCACCTCGAGGGTCGACTCGTGACCCCGCCGCGGGTCCGCCTCGTCGAACAACCCGATCGTCAGGAACCCCAGTTTCCGCAAAGGCACAGGCCCCATTATCCAACGGTCACCGGCATACCCTGCTGTACCTCCAGAACCGCCCGGTCACCGAGCGGCGCCTGCAGCTGCACGGTCGCGGTGCGTGACCCGCCGATGGCGGTGCAGTTCTCGTGGTCGGAGTAGCGGTGCTCCAGGATGATGACGACGACCGCGTTCGCCGACTCGACGGCCTCCGCCGTGTAGTCGATCCCGCACGGCCCGGTCGCGGGGTTGGGCGCCCCGACGAACTGCGCCGTCAGCGTCGTGCCCTGGACCGTCGCACTGTCGATCCGCAGCCCACCGGGCGGGTTGCTGGCGTTCCACGGCGGCGGGACCACCGTCACCCCCGCCGACATCGCGAACGCCACCCGCGTCACCAGCACCGCCGACCCCTTGACGGTGAACTCCCACACCGGCGCCGTCGCCGCGCCCCGCGCCGTCTGGATCTTCGCCGTGCCGAGCCTCGCCCCGGTCACCTCGATCGTCTCGCACTCCGCGCAGCTCACCCCGCCCTTGACGAGCTCGTCGAGCGCCTCCGCCGCCCCGATGACCGCCACGGCCCGGCGGCCGCCGTCGTCCCACACGACCTCGGCGTCCGGCTGCGGCGCCTTGGGCAGGACCCCGACGGCCTTGACCTTCCCGGCGTTGAGGGACTCCTTGTACTGGTCCTTCTCCCAGTTGCCGACCTGGCCGGTCCGTTCTCCGACGACGACGATCCCCTGGCTGCCTCCGGCTGCGGCGACGGCTTGGTCGTACCGCTGCAGGGCCTCCCGCGCCTGCTGCCGCAACCGGTCAGGGCTCTCCCCGATGGGGGGCGGCTCGGTCGCGTTCTTCGCCCCGCACCCGGCGATCGCCACCATCAGCAGCACTGTTGAGATCCATCGCCCGCACCGCATGTCGCCCCCACCTCCGGCCGCATCGTCCCACCTTCGACGCCCTGCCGTCCGCCCCGGTTCCCTCGCTACAGGACCGCCACCGGGACCGGGTGCGACGACGCGGTATTCGATGCGCTGGATCTGCCGGTCGTCGTCGAACAACAGCGGCGGGCCGGCGACTCAGACGGGCAGAAGCCGGTCGGGGTGCCTCGACTGCGCGGCGAACATTCGATGCTTCCACCGGCAGGGCGGTAGCCGGCCGCGTCAATTCAACAGATCGGCGG
>NZ_JBVJIJ010000023.1:75793-81609 GCF_055586325.1 Dactylosporangium sp. NPDC051087
CGGGTGCCGGGTTGCCGCGGGCTTGGCGGTGGTTGGTCGGGTTGGTTCGGTGGGGCGGCGGGTGCCGGGTTGCCGCGGGCTTGGCGGTGGTTGGTGGGTTGGTTCGGTGGGGCGGCGGGTGCCGGGTTGCCGCGGGCTTGGCGGTGGTTGGTCGGGTTGGTTCGGTGGGGCGGCGGGTGCCGGGTTGCCGCGGGCTTGGCGGTGGTTGGTCGGGTTGGTTCGGCGGGGCGGTGGATGCCGGTTGTCACGGGCTGGGCGGTGGTCGGCGACGGCCAGTTCCGGTGGTCTGCCGGGCTGGTTCAGTGGCGCGCGGCGGAAGCCGGGTGCCCCACGAGCCGGCCGAATGCCGGTGCGGCGGACGGCGAATCCTCGTGGTTGGGCGTCGGCGGGGTGGCTCAGCGGAGCGGGCGGAAGTCGATGGTGACGTCGAGGCCTCCTTCCGGGCGGGACAGCACCCGCAGGTCGGCTCCGTGGGTGTTGGCGATGGCGTGGACGATCGCGAGGCCGAGGCCGTGCCCTTCGGCTCGGCCGATGCGCTGGCCGTCCAGGCGCTGAAACGGTTGCAGCAGGCGGCCTATCTCGTCCGCCGGGACGACGGGGCCGGTGTTGCGCACCGTGAGCCTGGCCGCGCCCCGCACGGCCGGGCCGGCGCTGCTCCCGCTCGCCGGGCCTCCAGCGGCGGGGGCGTCGACGGTGGACGTGGTGACCTCGATCCAGCCGCCGTCGATGTTGTACCGCACGGCGTTGTCGACGAGGTTGGCCACGAGGCTCTCCGCGAGGCGGGGGTCGCCGGCGCCGACGGACGGGGCGAGGGTGGTGTCGACGCGGACGCCGCGGATCTTCGCCTCGCCGGAGCGGCGGCGCACGGCGGCGGTCGCGATGGCGGCGAGGTCGACGGGCTCGTCCTGCTCGATGCCCTGCTCGCCGCTGGCGAGGGTGAGCAGGGCGTCGACGAGGCGCTCCTGGGCGGCGCCGAGGGTGAGGACCTCGTGGCAGGCCTCGCGGAGGGTGTCGACGGTGGCGTCGGGGTCGGCGAGGGCGACCTGCAGCAGCGCCCGCTCCGCGGCGAGCGGGGTCCGCAGCTCGTGGGACGCGTTGGCGACGAAGCGGCGCTGCGACGCGAACGCCGCCTCCAGGCGCTCGAAGACGCTGTCGAGGGTCTCCGCGAGGTCGGTGAACTCGTCGTCGGCGCCGGTCTTGCCGAGCCGCCGGTGCAGGCTCGTGGCGGAGATGTCCTGGGCCGTGGCGATGATGGCGCGCAGCGGACGCAGCACCCGCCCGGCGGTGATCCAGCCGCCGATCACCGCGACGATGCTGGCGAACGCCACGACGATCAACGACAGGCGGAACAGCCGCTCGTCGGCGATGTCGGGCGCGGCGGGGCCGGGCAGCCCGTAGCGGGCGTCGTTGTAGCTGTCGTGCAGCGCCGGCGCGGTCGCGGACTGCCCATAGGAGACCAGCCCGATGGACGAGATGACGACGAACACGAACGGCACGGCATACAACGCGGTGAGCCGCACCTGCAGGCCGCGGCGGCGGCTGCCGAACCTCATCGCGCACCGATGCGGTAGCCGGCCTCGCGGACGGTGTGGATGAGCTCGGGTGTGCCGAGCTTGGTGCGCAGCCGGCGGATCGTCGTCTTCACCGCGGTCGTGAACGGGTCGGCCGCCTCGTCCCACACCCGCTCCAGCAGGTCCTCGGCGGAGACCGGCCGGCCGTCGGCGGCGAGGAGGCACTCCAGGACGCCGAACTCCTTCGGGCTGAGCTCCAGGCGGCGCCCGCCCCGGGACGCGACCCGCCTGGACGGGTCGACGGTGAGGTCGCCGAGCTCATAGATCGGCGGCAGTGCCTCGGCGGGGCGCCGCGCCAAGGCCCGGATGCGGGCCACCAGCTCGTCGAAGTCGAACGGCTTCGGCAGATAGTCGTCGGCGCCGAGGCCGAGACCGTCGACGCGCTGCTTGACGGTGCTCGCCGCGGTCAGCATCAGGACCCGGCTGCTGGCGCGCGCCGCGACGATCCGCCGGCACACCTCGTCACCGTGGACACCCGGCAGGTCCCGGTCGAGGACGACGACGTCATACCGGTTGACGGTGAGCCGGTCGAGCGCCTCGGCACCGTCGAGCACGACGTCGACCGCCATGCCCTCACGGCGCAGCCCCGTCCCGACCGTCCTTGCCAGGACCTCGAAGTCCTCGACCACCAGCACCCGCATGCCCCCACCTTGCCAGGCCGAAGGTGTCAGTGAGGTGTCAGCCGCTGTCACCGTGGTGACACCGGCCCCCACGTACAACGGAACCCATGATTGTCGTCAACGGACTCCGCAAACGCTTCGGGTCGCACACCGCCCTCGACGGGATGACGTTCGCGGTCGCGCCCGGCCAGGTCACCGGCTTCGTCGGGCCCAACGGCGCCGGCAAGTCCACCACGATGCGGGTGATCCTCGGCCTCGACGCGCCCGACGCCGGCACCGCGCTCGTCGCCGGCCGCCCATACCGCAGCCTCACGCGCCCGCTGTGCCACCTCGGATCGCTGCTCGACGCGGGGGCGCTCCAGCCGGGCCGCACCGCGCGCAACCATCTGCTGTGGCTCGCGCACTCGCAGGGCCTGCCCGGCCGCCGCGTCGACGAGGTCCTGGAGCGGGCCGGCCTGCAGTCCGTCGCGCGCCGAGCCGCCGGCAAGTTCTCCCTCGGCATGCGCCAGCGCCTCGGGATCGCGGCCGCCATGCTCGGCGACCCGCCGGCGCTGATGCTCGACGAGCCGTTCAACGGCATGGATCCGGAAGGCATCGTGTGGATGCGCCGCCACCTGCGCGAGCTCGCCGCCGAAGGCCGTGCCGTCCTCGTCTCCAGCCACCTGATGAGCGAGCTGGAGGACACCGCCGCCCATGTCGTGATCGCCGGCCGCGGCAGGGTCATCGCCGACACCGGCATCGCCGAGCTGCTCAGCACCGCCGCCGCGGGGCGGGTCACGCTGCGCACAGGCGCCGCTTCGATCGATGCCGCCACTGGTGTGCTGGAAGGGAAAGGCGCGTCCGTCGCCCGCACCGACACGGGCACGCTCACCGTCACGGGGCTGCCCGCCGAGACGGTCGTGCAGGTGCTGACCTCGCACGGGGTGCCGTTCGCCGAGATCTCCTCGCACCGCGCCACCCTCGAGGAGGCCTATCTGGAGCTGACCCGCGACGCTGTCGAGTTCCGCGCCGTGACCGGGTCGGAGGGGGCACGATGAGCGGCTTCGCGCGGGTCGTACACGCGGAATGGACGAAATTCAGGACGGTGCGGGGCTGGACGGCCGGGATGCTCGCGGCCGCAGCGGTGATCGTCGTTTTCGGCCTGTTCCCGGGGATGCAGGGCACCTGCGACGACAGCTGTTCCCTGCCCGTCGGACCCGAGGGCGGGGAGGTCACCGACGTGTTCACGTTCGTGCACCGGCCGCTCGCCGGCGACGGCAGCGTCACCGTGCGGGTCGTGTCGATGACCGGGCAGCTGCCCGACCTGACCGGCACCGGTCAGCGGCCGGGGACCGCGCCGTGGGCCAAGGCAGGCCTGATCGTCAAGGACGGCACGAAGCAGGGCTCCACGTATGCGGCGGTCATGGTCACCGGCGCGCACGGGGTGCGGCTGCAGCACGACTACGTGCACGACCGTGCCGGGAAACCCGGCGCCGTCACCGCTTCGGCACCGCGATGGCTGCGGCTGACCCGCGCCGGCGACGTGGTCACCGCACTGGAGTCCGCCGACGGCACCGCGTGGACCGGCGTCGGGACCGTCCGCCTCGACGGGCTGCCCGCGACCGCGGAGGTCGGCCTGTTCGTCACGTCGCCGATGTACGTGGAGGCACAAGGCACCGCCGGTGCGGCCGGCGCGCCGAGCCTCGCCACGGCCGGTTTCGACCACCTGACCACGACCGGCAGCTGGCCGTCCGCGACCTGGACGACCGAACGCGTCGGCGGCCAGGCCGACGAGGACCGTCCCCTCGGCGGCCCGCCCCCGCCGGCGGCCGGTGAGGAGCCGGGCGGCGACAGGGCACCCGCCGCCGGCCAGGAGACCGGGGCCGAGCGGACCGGCGACGGCTTCACCGTCAGCGGCTCGGGCGACATCGCCCCCGCCGTGGCGGGCGCCGCGGGGCTCGGCACGACGATCAGCCAGACGCTCGTCGGCACGTTCGCCGGCCTCGTGTTCGTCGTCGTGGTCGGCGCGATGACGATAACCGGCGAATACCGGCGCGGCCTGGTCCGCACCTCGCTCGCCGCCGTGCCCCGCCGCGGGACGGCGCTCGCGGCGAAGGCGACCGTGCTCGGCGGCTTCACGTTCGCCGTGGGCGTGGTCGCGGCGGCCGTCGTCGTCGCCGTCGGACCGGGCATCATCCGCGGCAACGGCGTCTACGTCCATCCGGTGTCGCTGGCGACCGAGCTGCGGATCGTCGCCGGCACCGGGGCGCTGCTCGCCGTCGCGGCCCTGCTCGCGCTCGCGTTCGGCGTGCTGCTGCGACGTGGCACGGCGGCCGTGACGCTCGCGATCGTGGCGACCGTCGTGCCGTATCTGCTGGCCATGACCGTGCTGCCTGTCTCCGCCGGCGCGTGGCTGCTGAGGGTCACCCCGGCGGCGGCGTTCGCCGTGCAGCAGGCCACGCCGCAGTACACGCAGGTGGAGGGCCTGTATACGCCCGCCAACGGCTTCTTCCCGCTCGCGCCGTGGGCGGGGTTCGCGGTCCTGCTCGCCTGGGCCGGCGCCGGGCTGGCCTTCGCCGCGTACCGATTCCGTGGGAGGGACGTATGACCCGCGACCCGCTGCGCCAGGACGAGCGTGTGACCCGAGACCCGTTGCCGCAGGGCGAGCGTGTGAGCCGTGAGCTGAATCGGGAGGACGGGCGGGTGAGTTCTGGGCCGCTTCCAGCGCAGGGGCAGGCGGTCCGTGGACGTGACCGGGGTGAGCGCTCGAATCCGCAAGCGGTGGAGGGACGTGTGCGGGCGCTGCCGGCGGAGGGTCTGCGCTATCTGCGGGCGGAGTGGACGAAGCTGCGCACCGCACCCGAGACGGTGTGGCTGGTCCTCGGGATCGTCGCGGCGACCGTCGGCGTGGGTCTCGTCGTCGCGCTCAACATGCCCTGCACCACCGCGGTCTGCGGCGGCGACCCGACCAAGGCCGGGCTCACCGGTGTCCAGCTCGGTCAGGCGGTCGTGGCGGTCCTCGCCGTCCTGGCCGTCGGCGGTGAGTACGGCACCGGCATGATCCACGCCACCCTCACGGCGATGCCGCGGCGCACCGGGATTCTCGTGGCCAAGGCCGTCGTCGTCACGGCCGTCGTCGCGCCCGCCGCGGTGGTCGCGGTCACGGTCGCCGCCCTCGCCGGCCGGCACATCCTGCCCGCCGGGGTCTCGACGTCGGTGGTGGTGCGGGCGGCCGGCGGTTCGGTGCTGTACCTGATGCTCATCGGGCTGCTCGCGGTCGGTGTCGCCGCCGTCGTGCGCAACGCGGCGGCTGCGGTGGGGGTGGTGCTCGCTCTGCTGTTCCTGTTCCCGATACTCGCCGCCGCCGCGCCGGACCCGACCTGGGAACGGCACCTGCTGCAGGCCGGCCCGATGACCGCCGGGCTCGCCGTCCAGGCGACCACGGGCCTGGACAAGCTGCCGATCGGGCCGTGGGCGGGCCTGGGCGTGACCGCGGCTTGGGCGGCGGCCGCACTGCTCGCCGCCGCGATCGCCCTGGAGGCCCGCGATGCCTGACCCCTGACCTCTGGCGCCCTGCGGGTCTGCCGCGCTGCGGGAAGGGCGCCCTGCGGGAAGGGCGCCCTGCGGGTCTGCCGCCTTGCGGGTT
>NZ_JBVJIJ010000023.1:81708-88240 GCF_055586325.1 Dactylosporangium sp. NPDC051087
AGGGCGCGCTGCGGGTTGGGCGCGCTGCGGGTTGGGCGCGCTGCGGGTTGGGCGCGCTGCGGGTTGGGCGCGCTGCGGGTTGGGCGCGCTGCGGGTTGGGCGCGCTGCGGGTTGGGCGCGCTGCGGGCCGGGCACCCTGCGGGCCTGGCAGCTTGGCGCGCCCGCCAAGTGGGCGCCCTTGCGGGGCCTGCCCGCTTAGCGGGCGCGCCTTGCGGGCCTGGCCGCTTAGCGGGACGCGTCGGTGGGTACCGGGACGGGTGTGAATGTCGCTGTCATCGCACACTCCGGGAAGAGCATCGGTGGAGGGCTCGACGAGCTGCGCAGGGTCCTGACCGGCGCGGGCGTCGAGACCCCCGACTGGCGCGAGGTGCCCAAGAGCCGCAAGGCGCCGAAGCAGCTGCGCAAAGCGGTCGATCGGGGGGCGGACCTCGTGTTCGTGTGGGGTGGCGACGGCATGGTGCAGCGGTGCGTCGACACGCTCGCGGGGTCCGACGTGACCCTCGCGATCGTGCCCGCCGGGACCGCGAACCTGTTCGCCACCTCGCTCGGTGTTCCGCAGGACATCGCGGAGGCGGTCAGGATCGGGCTCGAAGGGCAGCGGCGGCGGTTCGACCTCGGGAAAGTGGGTGGCGAGCACTTCGCGGTCATGGCGGGTGCCGGGTTCGACGCGGCGATGATCGACGACGCGGACAGGGGGATGAAGAGCAGGGCGGGGAAGCTCGCGTACTTCGGCACCGCCGTGCGCCATGTCCGCGACGAACCCGTCGGGGTCAAGGTCGAGATCGACGGCGCCGAGTGGTTCGACGGGCCGGCGACGTGTGTGCTGCTGGGCAACATCGGCACCATTGCCGGGGGGATCGAGGCGTTCGACGAGGCGAGTCCGTTCGACGGGCGGCTCGAAGTGGGTGTGTCGACGGCCGAAGGGGCGCTGCAATGGGCGAGGACGCTCGGTCGGATGGCCTTTGGGCGTACCGACGGATCGCCGTTCGTGCGGGTGGCGAGCGCGCACAAGGTCAAGGTGCGGTTCGCGGAACCCGTGCTCCTCGAGCTCGACGGCGGGGCACGCACCAAGGTCCGCAAACTCAAGGCCCGTGCCGTCCCGGAGGCGATCACGATCGCGGTGCCGCAGGAGTAGCCGGGGGCGGGGTCAGCAGGTGGCGCGGAAGGCGTCCAGGCGCAGGTTCTTGCGGATCGAGCTGAGGCGGAGGGTCGCCGGTGCGGGGCACAGCGACGCCTTGTACTCGACGTGGAAGACGGGCTTGCCGGCGGCGACGAACGGGCGAAGCATCGAGCATTCCTTCCATTGCACGCACGACTCGTTGACGGCGAAGTCGAACGACGGTTGCAGTTCGGTGATCTGCTCCAGGTCGTTCTTCAACCCGACGGCCAGGCCCAGCGAGTGCGCGAGGTCCGCGACACGGCGGTTGAACAGCAGCTGGTCGGCGGCGGTCAGCGGGAAGCCGGTCGGGTTGGCGTAGCCGTCCATGTTGTCGGGGTCGACGGCGTCGAAACCCTTCGCCTTGCAGGTCGCGAACCGGGCGGCGAGGATCGGGCGCAGCGTGTCCCACCGGCGGATGTCGAGCCACTGCTCGCCCGCCCACCCGTCGAGGGCCTTGCCGCGCACAGCGGCCGGGAAGCGGGCGGCGTCGGTGCGCCAGTTCTCCCACGAGCCGGCGTCGACGTAGCAGAGCACCTTCCGGCCGGCCGCGTGCAACTGGGTGACCTGCGCCTTCGCCGAGTCGGCGCCGTCGATGTCGTACACGTCGGCGACGACGGACGTGTCCAGCTTGCCGGTGAACTGCATCTGCCACGTCGCGCCCGGGGCGGGTTTCCACCAGGTTGCGGCCGGGGCGGCGGCGGCCGGTAGCGTGGCGAGCACAACGGCGGCGAGTGCTGTCACGGCCACGAGCAAGGTGCGGGGGGTGTAACGCATGCCTCGCCATCGACCGGGCGTGGACTGGCCTGATCTGACGGTCCGGCGGAATGCGCCGACCGGTCAGGGGACAGACGGCGCCGTCCTCTGGTCCGTATGCGTCCGTGATCGCGCCGGTCAGGTGGTGTACGAGCACCAGCCCGACCTCGTCCTGTCCACAGCGAGTGTCGGCAAGCTGCTGCTGCTGATCGAGGTCGCCCGCGCCCTGCCGCCGGATCTGCCGTGCGACCGGCGGGACGTGCCGCCGGTCGCGGACTCCGGGCTGTGGCAGCACCTGCGCGCCGACGTGCTGCCCGCGCACGACCTGGCGGTGCTGGTCGCGTCGGTGAGCGACAACCTCGCGACCAACGTCCTGCTGCACCACGTGGGCCTCGACCGGGTCACGGCGCTCACCGCCGAGCTCGGCCTGACCGCGACGGCGTTGCACGACATGGTCCGTGACGTGCGGACGGCCGAGCACCCGGCGCGGCTGTCGTCCGGCAGCGCCGGCGAGCTGTCGCTGCTGCTGCACCGCCTGCCGGACGTCGACGGCGGCGACCGGGTCCTGGGCTGGATGCGCACGTCGGCGGACCTGTCGATGGTCGCGTCGGCGTTCGCCCTGGACCCGCTGTCGCACGCCGGCGTGACGCTGCGCAACAAGACCGGCACCGACGACGGGGTCCGCGCCGACGTCGGTGTCGCCGGTGGGTGTACGTACGCGGTCCTCGCCAACTGGGAGCCGGGCACGGTGCCGGTGGGTGAGGTGCTGGTGACCATGCGTGAGGTGGGCGATGGGATGCGTGCGCTCGTGGGAAAATGAGGCATGCCGTATTCGCCGCGGGAGACCGTTGAGAAGACCGGGTTCAGCCTCGACACGCTGCGCTACTACGAGCGCATCGGCCTGCTCGACGGCATCGACCGCACCGCCGGCGGCCAGCGCCTGTTCACCGACGACGACCTCGACTGGCTCGGCGTCCTGCGCTGCCTGCGCGACACGGGCATGCCGATCGCCAGGATGCGGCGCTACGCGGAGCTCGCCCGCGACGGCGACGTCACCTTCGCCGAGCGCGCCGAGCTGCTCGAGGAGCACGACCGGGACATCGAGCAGAAGATCGCCGACCTGCGCGAGGAGCAGACCCGGATCAAGGAGAAGATCGGCTGGTATCGCCGCGAGCTGGCCCGCATGGCCCCCGCGGACGCGCAGGCGCCGGCCTGACACGCGACCCCGCACCGAGCAGTGTCCATTGTGGACGCGCGGGCGCACCGGGGTCGCCGACGACGGCGACGCGGACGGCGGTGACCGCGGACGACGTGACCGTGGACGGGTGCGGCGGCGCGGCGATAAGCGTGGACGGCGATGACCGTTACGGGGTAGCTGTGGGGCGGTGACTGCGGACGGGTGGCTGTGGGCGATGATCGTGGACGGCGGTGACTGCAGGGCGGCGCCGTGGACGCGGCCGAGGACGGCGACTTCCGTGGACGGCGTGGTCGGTGGTGGGGTTCAGGGCACCGGGGTGGCGGTGAGGTCCAGGGCGCAGCGGATCAGGGTGGCCACGGCCTGGGAGCGGCTGTGCGGGGGCCAGGCGATGATCGTGGTCACCGGCGGGGCGTCCAGGACCGGGACGGCGACCAGGTCGTGATGCAGCTGGGACCGGCTGGACTCGGGCAGGGTGGCGATGACCATGCCGAGGGCGATCAGCTGGTACAGCTGCGTGCTGTCGCGCACCTCAGGCCCGGACGGACGGCCGTGCAGAAGGCTGGACGACGGGCCGGACGACGGGCTGGACGAACGGCCGGACGACGGGCTGGATGAACGGCCGGACGACGGCGCGGAAGAAGAGCCGGACGAAGAGCTGGACGAGCGGCCGTATACAGGGCCGGACGACGGGTCCGGTGAACGGCCGGACGGCGACGTGCGGGACTTGGGCCAGGTGGGGAACGGTTCGCCGGCCAGGTCGGCGGTCAGCAGGTGCGGGCGGCCCGCCAGGCGGTGGCCGGCGGGCAGGACCGCGACCTGGCCCTCGGTGTGCAGCTCCTCGGTGTCCAGGCCGGTCGGGTCGTCGAACGGCAGGTGCAGCAGCGCGACGTCGGCGCGGCCGTCGCGCAGGAGCCGTTCCTGCTCGCCGATGCCGCACAGGAGGACCTCGACGGTGACGGCGTCGGGGCCGGTGGCGGCGGGGGTGGCGGCGTACGCGGACAGCAGGGCGGGCAGCAGGTCGCCGGCCGCGCCGGACTTCGTGGCGAGGACGAGCCGGGCGGCGGGGTGGCCCGCGCGGCGGGTGCGGCGGTCGGCGGCGGCGACGGCGTCCAGGGCCGCGCGGCCCTCCCGGAGCAGGACCTCGCCCGCCGGGGTCAGGGCGACCGAGCGGCTGGTGCGTTCGAGGAGGGTGACGCCGAGGCGGCGCTCCAGCTGGCGGATCGCCCTGGACAGCGGCGGCTGGGCGATCCCGAGGCGGGTGGCGGCCCGGCCGAAGTGCAGCTCCTCGGCGACCGCGACGAAATACGCCAGCTCCCGCGTTTCCATACCGCTACGGTATCGGTCCTGACCGAGACGGTGTTGGCCGCGGTGGCCGGCGCGAACCAGCATCGAGGGCATGACCACAGCAACCGTCGCGCTGGTGACCGGCGCGAACAAGGGGATCGGCTTCGAGATCGCGGCGCGGCTCGGCGGGCTCGGCTGGACCGTCGGGGTCGGGGCGCGTGACGCGGAACGCCGGGAGGAGGCGGTGGCGAAGCTGCGGGCGGGCGGCGCGGACGCGTTCGGGGTGGCGCTGGACGTCACCGATCAGGCGAGCGTCGACGCCGCGGCGGCCGAGGTCGGGGCGCGGTACGGGCGGCTCGACGTGCTCGTCAACAACGCCGGGATCATCGGCGGCACGCCGCAGGAGCCGAGCACCGTCGACCTGGCCGTGGTGCACGCGGCCGTCGACACCAACGTGTACGGGGTGATCCGCGTGACGAACGCGCTCCTGCCGCTGCTGCGCAGGTCGGCGCGGCCACGGATCGTGAACATGTCCAGCTCCGTCGGGTCGTTCGCCGAGCAGACCGACGCCGGAGGGCCGCTGGGCGGGATGCCGCCGTCGGCCGCGTACGCGCCGTCGAAGGCCTTCCTGAACGCCGTCACCGTCCAGTACGCGAAGGAGCTCAGGGACACGGGTGTCCTGGTGAACCTCGGGTGCCCCGGTTACTGCGCCACCGACCTGAACCACCACAGCGGGTTCCGGACCGCGGCGCAGGGCGCGGAGATCGCGGTGCGGCTCGCGACCCTCCCGGACGACGGCCCGACCGGCGGCTTCTTCGACGACGAGGGCCCCGTCCGCTGGTGACCGCCCCTGAGACGACAAAGGCCGATCAGGCGAAGGCGGGGTCGGTGCTGGAGAGCAGGGCGAGGGACGCCGTGCCCTGGGTGAGGGCGGCACGGGCGGCGGCCCCCCGGTCCGGCAGCTGGGTGAAGGTGCCGGCGTTCAGGGCGTACACGTCGGCGAGCGACTGCCGGCACGGGTAGCCGGCGGGGCAGTCGGCCGGTACGGCCAGGACCGTGGCGGTGCCGGAGCAGGCGCGGGCGAACTCGTCCAGGCTCGTCACCCGGTGCCGCTCCGCGAAGGCCTTCGACACGGCGAACACGTCCTGCGACGCGGCCGGTGAGGTGGCGCCGAACGCGAGCCCCGCCTTGCCGCCGAGGAGCTCGAGCGTCGAGGTGTTGAAGTCGGCGGTGGCGAAGCGGTTCGGCAGGCCGTGCTCGGCGTCGTTGAGGAACGCGGCGTAGCTGCCGGCGTACTCGGGCGCGATGCTCACGGTGCCGGCGACCAGCGCGGCGTGCAGGCCGGCCCGGTCGTCGAAGAGCTGGATCACCGGCAGGTAGCCGGCCGCCTCGAGCGAGATCCGGTAGAGGTGCGCGACGACCTGCTGCTCCGGGAGCTTGGTGGTGCCGATCGTCATGCCGTACGTGAGCCGCAGGTCCACCTTCTTCGTCAGCCCGTTCGCGGCCGCGAACTCCTGGGCGGCGTCGGCGGGTGCGGCGCCGGCGTCGAGGCGCCGGTTGAGCCCGGCGAGCTTGCGGGTGTCGAGGGCCGCGGACACGAGGTCGAGCTGCCGCACGACGGTCCCGACCACCTGGGCCTTCCGCATGACCGGCACCAGGTTGTCGGCGCGCAGCGCGTGCCGGTCGTCGGTGAGCGGGACGAGCCCCTCGCCGGCCACCGGCGCGCATCCGGCACCGGCCGCCTGCTGCGGCTGGGAGCCGTCCTTGTCGTCGTCGCGGCTGATGGCGTACCCGACACCGGCCGCGACGAGGAGCACGACGACGGCGCTGACGAGCAGCGCCCGGAGCCGTCCCGCGGGCCGCCCCGCCGGAACGGGAGCGGGCGCAGGCGCGGGATCGGGTATCAGCTGGAACATCGGTCCGGCGGCCGCGGTCCGTGCCGTGGAAGCGGGTGCGGAGCCGGCAGGGCGCGCCGTCGATGCGAGTGCGGGGTCCGAGGGTTGTGCGGTGGGCGCCCCGTCCGCCGTTGCCGCGGGGGAGACCTGGCCCGGAACGGGGTCGGTCCGGTCGGACCCGGCCGGCCACGCCGCCGACGGCTCCGGCATCCCAGCCGCCGGCGGCCCCCCGGAGACAGACGT
>NZ_JBVJIJ010000023.1:88335-110865 GCF_055586325.1 Dactylosporangium sp. NPDC051087
TGCGCCGCAGCCCCCGGCGCCCCGGAGACAGGCGCCGCAGCCCCCGGCGCCCCGGAGACAGGCGCCGCAGCCCCCGGCGCCCCGGAGACAGGCGCCGCAGCCCCCGGCGCCCCGGAGACAGGCGCCACGATGCCCGGTGCCCTGGAGACAGGCACCGCGCCCCCCGGCGGCCTGAAGACAGAAGCCGCGGCCTCCGGCAACCAGGACACCGGCGCCCCGGAAGCCGGGATTCCGGACGCCGGCGCCGCGGAGACGGGAGCGGTGATGCCGGCGGCCGGGGGCGTGGGCGAGAACCCCGGCATCCCCGACCCGCCCGGCGGCCCGGGGGCAGCGGACGGGAGCGGGACGCACAGGCTGCCCTGCGCGACGACGAGCTCGGGCTGCTCCAGTACCGTCGGAGCGAGCCGCAACCGCCGGTGCAGCATCGTCGCGGCGAGCGGGAGCCGGCTCGAGCCGCCGACGAGGAACAGTGCGTGGACGTCGGGCGGGGTCAGGCCGGCGGCGCGGATCACCGCCGCGGTCGTCGCGACCGTCCGCTCGACGAGGGGGCGGGCCAGCTGCTCCAGCTGCTCCCGGCCCAGGACGACGACGTCGTCGACGATCGGCAGGTGCAGCTCCGTCGCCGCGGCGCGGGACAGGGCCTCCTTTGCGGCGCGGACGTCGTCCCACAGGCCGCGCCGCAGCCGCAGGTCTTGCGCCGAGGCGGGACTGCCCAGCCGCTGCCACGCCTGCGGGTCGCGGGTGGCGTGGACGGCGCCGAGGTAGCTGACGACCGCCGCGTCGACGTCGAGCCCGCCGGTCTCCCGCAGGCCCTCCTCGGCCAGGACCGTGAACCCGCTGGCGTCGCGCCGCACGGCCGAGGCGTCGAAGGTGCCGGCGCCGAAGTCGTACACGACGATGCAGCCGCCGGCCGGGACGTCGACGCCGGCGGTGGAGACGAACCAGGCCGCGGCCGCGACCGGCTCGGCGACGAGACGCGCCGGGCCCAGACCGGCGTCGGCGGCCGCGTCGAGCAGGACCTGCCGGCGGCGCGCCCCCCACGTCGCGGGGCACGTCAGCACCACCTCCGAGAAACCCCACGTCGCGGGGCGCGCCGGCCCGACCTCCGGGAAACCCGACGTCGCGGGGGGCGTCAGCACGACTTCCGAGAAACCCGACGTCGGCCCGACCTCCGGGAAACCGGCGACGCGGGCGGCCTCCGCGCCGACCCGCCGCAGCACCGCCGCGATCAGATCCCGGACCGGGACCTCGGCGCCGCCGAGCAGGACGGCCGTGTCGTCGACGCAACGCTTCGGGTTGGGCTCCAGGCTCTCGGGCCGGACCCGGCCGCCGTGCAGTGCGTCGCGGCCGGCGAGGAGGTCGCCGCCGGGGGCGCGGTACACGGCCGACGGCAGCGTCGGGCTCCCGTCGAAGATCAGCGGGCGGATCGTGCCGTCGGGCCAGGCGAGCGCCGCGACCGTGTTCGTGGTGCCGAAGTCGACGCCGAGCCGGAACCCACCGCCGCTGACCATCCGGCAATGGTAGACGGGCCCGTGCGGCGCCCGGTCTCGCCCGGGAGCGCGGGGAGGGGCATGCTGGGGGCATGAGTGATCGGCCGATGGCGGCGACCGCCACGTATGACGTGCTGCACACCGGCTACGCGGGCGACGGCGTGGCCTCGACCGTCGGGTTCGTCCGGGACGGCGACGTCCTGCTCGTCACCGACCCGGGCATGGTCCGCGACCGTTCCCTGATCCTCGGCCCGCTGACGGCGCTCGGCGTCGACCCGGCCGAGGTCACCGACGTCGTGTTCAGCCACCACCATCCCGACCACACGCTCAACGCGGCCCTGTTCCCCAACGCCCGCTTCCACGACCATTGGGCGGTGTACCAGGGCGACCGGTGGGACGACCGGGACGCGGAAGGCTTCGAGCTGACACCGTCGATCCGGCTGATCCGGACCCCGGGCCACACCCCGGAGGACATCACGACGCTGGTCGGCACGGCGGGCGGGGTCGTCGCGTTCACGCACCTGTGGAACACGGCCACGTCGGTCGGCGACGACTACGCCACCGACCTCGCCGCCCTGCACCGGGGGCGCGAGCGCGTCCTCGCCGTCGCCGACATCGTCGTCCCCGGCCACGGCCCGGCCTTCACCCCGTCCGCGGACACCCCGCGCTGAGCCCCGGCGGCCGACCGGGCCGGCAGACGGGCCGGCAGGCGGGTCAGCAGACGGGGACGGCGCTGGTGACGGCGGCCTCGACCGGCGCCGGTGCGGCGGACGACGGGGCGGCCGGCGACGGGGACGGCGAGGGGGACGGCGACGGTGACGGGGGTGCCGGGCTGTACATGAGGGTGCCGGTCTGCTGGAACGCCGACTGGCCCAGGGCGACGCCGGCCAGTGTGACCTGGTGGCCGGCGACGTCGGTGACGCGCAGGGTGACCGGGCCGGTCAGCCCCGACGGGCCGGTCCAGGTGTTGTCGGTGTTGTGCTTCAGCGGCGTCCAGCCGGCGCCGGCCTGCAGCTCCACAGTGGACAGCCGGTTGCCGTGGTTGTCCAGGACGACCGACAGCGACGAATAGCCGGTGCCGCCCTTCGCCCTGACCTTCAGCGGGCCGGGCAGCGCCGGGTCGCGGACGGTGCCGTAGGTGATCTTGATGATGCCGGAGCTGACGTCGCCGATCCGGGCGAACGCGGCCTTGCTCAGGTCGATCTTGCCGGCCGGGCAGGACGGGCACTGGTCGACGACCTGGACGTTGGTCGTCTGACCGTTGGGGCCGGTCACGGCGAGGATCGACCCGCACGCCGCGCCGCCCGCCCACTCCGCCGGGCCGATCGCGGCGTAGCCGTCGCTGGACGGGGCGCCGAGGTTGCACATGCCGTTGCGGTTGGTGCTGTAATACGACGCGCTGCCGCCGCGCACGTTCTCCACCACCGGATCCCGCTGTGGCGGCGCGGCGGCGCAGGCGGCGTTGCCGCTGTCCTGCAGCACGAGCACGATCGAGACGACGACGGCGAGGACGCCGCCCGCGGCGGGGACGATCCAACGCAGGTGACGGCGGTCCATGGGTCCGGGAGTCTAGAAGCCGTTTCGGTTTTGGGGAAATCGACGACCTGCCCGAATCGCGTCCGGCAAAACACGAAATTGGGTAATTTGGCGGTACCTACCGCACGGGGCGGTCTGACGGTGGAGGACCGCGAATGCGCAGGCTGCTGTATGCCCTCGGGGCACTGGTGAGCGTCGCCGTCGGCGGCGCGGTCGCCCTCGCGGACCCGCCGGTGGACTGGCCGGCGTCGGCGTGGCCGATGTGCGCGGCCCCCACGGACCAGTACTGCATCGAGTCGGCGAACGTGACCCCCAACGGCGGGGTCGAGGCCACCGCGGCGTCGTTCGGGCTCTCGGCGACCGTCACCACCCTGGGCGGTTACGTGACGTCGTTCAACTGGTCGGTGGCCGGCTTCGACGCCGACGGGGTGAACGCGGCCGTCAGGGCGGGCGAGGTCGAGCTGACCGTCCGCACCGGCACGTTCGTCCCGCGCTACACGATGGCTCTGGCCAGGGATCTGCGCGTCACCCGTACCACCGACGTCAACACCGGCAACCACACCCTGGTCATCGCCGGGCGCGTGACGCAGATCGACTGGACGACCGGGGACAAGTTCGCGTCCTGCGTGGCCGGCACCGACTGCGGCGACGAGAACACGATGGCGGACGAGACCGGCACCGGCTCCAGGTTCATCGGCAACACGCAGGACATGCAGACCTGGGACCAGGCGGCACGCGACGCGTTCGACGGCTTCTACCTCGCCTCCGACGCGCAGGCCCGGCCGACGGTGGTGCAGTACGCGACCTACCCGGACCCGTACTGGTACCTGTCGGTGCTCGGCAACCCGCACCTCGACATGCACGGCGAGCCGGTCCGCGGGTCGTTCAACGCGTTCGTCCCCGGCGGCTACTTCACGTCGCTGAGCACCACGGCGTCGGCGGCCGCCACGGTCGGCTTCGACGTGCTGGGCATCGACTCGGTGACCAACGCGCAGGTGCCGATCCCCGCGACGGTCACCGAGGTCGACGGCGGGGTCATGCTCGACGTGCCCGACCTCGGCTACTCGATCCGGCGGATCGAGGTGTACAACCGGGCCTCGACAGCGACCCAGGACACCGTGCCGGGCAAGCCCACGGCGGTGCAGGCGGCCAACGGCGCCGGCGGCGTCGGCGTCTCGTGGACCGCGCCGGTCAGCAACGGCGGCAGGGCGATCACGACGTACCAGGCGCGGGCGTTCTCCGCCGGTGGCGGCGTCGCGGGCGACTGCGCGGCGACCGCCCCGGCGACCACGTGCACGATCGCGGGGCTGCCGGCGGGGGCGAGCTACTCGGTCGCGGTCAGCGCCACCAACGCCATCGGCGAAGGCGACCCCAGCACGCCGCGGGCGAACGTCTCGGTCCCGAACGTGACCCCCACACCGACGCCGACCGTGACCCCCACGCCGACCCCCACGCCGACGGTGACCGCCACACCGGCCCCCATGCCCACCGTGACCCCCACATCCACGCCGACCCCCACGCCGACGCCGACCCCCACGAAGACCGCGTCGCCGACGCCGAGCGCGAGCCCCTCGACGCCGCCGGTCGCCAGGCCCGGCGCGCCGGTGGGCGTGACCGCCGCCGGCGGCGACGCGCGGGCCACCGTCGGCTGGGCCACCCCGGCCGGCACCGGCGCGGACCTGCCCACCGGATACACGGCGACCGCGGAGCCCGGCGGGCGCACCTGCACCGCCCCGGCCGGCGGCACGTCGTGCGAGCTGACCCAGCTGACCAACGGCACCGCGTACACGGTCACGGTGCGGGCCACGAACGCCGCCGGCGACTCCCCGTCCAGCTCGGCGGTGACGGTGACCCCGGCCGCGCCGACGCTGCCGGCCACCGTCCCGACCGGCGACGGCACCCCGGACACGTCCGGCGGCGCGGCGTTCACGCCCACGAGGCGCACCACGACGCTGAAGGGCTCCGGGTTCGCGCCCAACTCGCCGGTGACCGTCGGGATCTACTCCACGCCCGCCGCGCTGGTGACCACGACGTCCGACGCCGCCGGTGACGTGTCGGTCGAGGTGACCATCCCCCCGGGGTACAGCGGCAGCCACACCCTCGCGATCAGCGGCATCGCCCCCGGCGGCGCCCCGCGCGTCCTGACGCTCCCGGTGACGGTCGCCGCGGCGGGCGGCTCGCTGCCGGTCACCGGGCCGCCGGTCGGCCTGCTGGTCGCGGCGGGCCTGGCGCTCGTCGGCGCGGGCACCGTGATCCTGCGGTCCGGAACAAAGCGCACTAGGAGTGCACACAGTCGTTGACAGCGAGGCATCGACGGGCGTCTCATGGGTGGATGCGCAGCGCAGCGTCGTTGATCTCCGCCGTCGTCATGGTCGCCGCCGTCCTCGCCGTCCCGGCGCCCGCCGCGGCCGCGGACCCGCCGGTCTGCGGCCCGCCCGTGGCCAGCACCACCCGGCCCGGCTACACCGTCGCCGACCCGGACTGCGACGTCACCGGCGCCCCGTTCGCGCCGGTCGGCGGGTCCACGGTGTGGACCGGGATCGTCGACGGCGCCGCGTTCCGGATCGAGAAGCCGGCCGCCTGGAACGGCGAGCTGGTCCTGTACGCGCACGGGTACCGCGGCCTCGGCACGACCGTGTACGTCGACAGCCCGTCGCTGCGCGCCCACTACCTGGCGAAGGGCTTCGCCTGGGCGGCGTCCAGCTACCAGACGAACGGCTACGACGTCGGTCAGGGCGTGCGCGACTCGTACGACCTGATCGCCCGCTTCAAGGAACGCACCGGACTGCGCCCGTCGGCGGTCTACATGACCGGGGCGTCGATGGGCGGTCACGTCACCGCGGTCGCGATCGAGAAGCACCCGCAGGCGTTCGTCGCCGCGATGCCCGTCTGCGGCGTCCTCGGCGACGCCGAGCTGTTCGACTACTTCCTCGACGCCAACGTCACCGCCGCCGCGCTCACCGGCACGACCATCACGTTCCCGGCGGCGCCCGTCGACCCGTCGTTCCAGGAGGTGTACCGCCAGCAGGTGGCCCGGCAGGTCCCCCTCCTCGGCCAGGGGGCGGGGCTGACCGACCTCGGGCGGACGTGGGGCGGCTTCGTCGAGCAGCGCAGCGGCGGCACCCGGCCCGGCTTCGACAACGCGATCGCCTACTGGAGCGCGCTGCCCGGCATCCCGCCGCTGACGACGGTCCCGTTCCTGTTCGGCGTGTACCCGGGCCTGAACGGCGGCACCGCCGGCATCGCCGAGGGCAACGTCACGTCGAACCGGCTCACCCTGTACCAGAACGACGACAGTCTCTGGCTCAACCGCGACGAGCTGCGGGTCAACCGCGCCGCCCTGCGCGTGGACCGCACCGACCTGCCGTCGCGCGACCTGACCGGCGTGCCGCGCGTCGACGGCCGCCCGCGCGTGCCGGTGCTGTCGATGCACACGATCGGCGACCTGTTCGTGCCGATCTCGATGGAGCAGGTGTACGCGAAACGCGCCGCACTCCAGGGGCGCGGCAAGCTGTTCGTGTCCCGGGCGGTGCGCGCCCTCGGGCACTGCGAGTTCACGGTGCCGGAGCTCGCCCAGGGCTTCGACGACCTGGTCGCGTGGGTGCGGACCGGGCACCGGCCGGCCGGCGACGCGATCCTGGACCGCCGGGCGGTCGCCGCCGCCGACTTCGGCTGCCGCTTCACGCTGACCCAGCGCCCGGCGTTCGGCCCCGCCTGCCCGGCGTGAGCCCGGCCGCGGGGCCTTCGGCGGCGCAGGCTTTGAGCGGTGACCAAGCGGCTGTTAAGTGCGGCCGCGCACGGTGGGTCTTCCGGCGTCCTCGTTCGACGGCGCCCTGACCCGAGGAAACCTTCATGACGCTGTCCTTCGCCGATCTCGCCGCCGCCGTCGACGGCCCCGTGTTCCTGCCCGACGACGACGGGTTCGCCGGGGAGATCTTCGCCTGGAACGTGGCGAACCCGCACAGACCCGTCGTCGCCGTCGGCGCCACCTCCACCGCCGACGTCGCCGCCGCGGTCCGCTGGGCCGGCCTGCACGGCCTGCCCGTCGCCGTGCAGGCCACCGGGCACGGCGCGGTCCGGCCCGCCGTCGGCTGCGTGCTCATCACGACGAACCGGATGCAGGACCTGTTCGTCGACCCCGAGGCCCGCACCGCCCGCGCCGCGGCGGGGGTGCGGTGGTCACGGATCATCGAGGTCGCCGCGCCGCACGGCCTCGCGCCGCTGAGCGGCTCGTCGTCGCAGGTCGGCGTCGTCGGCTACACCCTCGGCGGTGGGCTCGGGCTCCTCGGCCGGACCTTCGGCCACGCCGCCGACCACGTCCGCTCGATCGAGATCGTCACGGCCGGCGGCGACGTCCGTACCGTCGACGCCGACAACGAACGCGAACTGTTCTGGGCCGTGCGCGGCGGCAAGGGCAACTTCGGGATCGTCACGGCCGTCGAGTTCGACCTCTTCGACGTGCCGTCGCTCGCCGGCGGCGGGTTCTACTTCCCGGCGACGCACGCCGCGGAGGTCCTGCACGCCTACCGGGCGTGGGCGCCGGCACTGCCGGAGCGGATGAACACGTCCCTCGCCCTGCTGCGCCTGCCCCCGCTGCCGCAGCTGCCGGAGCCGCTGCGCGGCGCGTTCGTCGTGCACCTGCGGGTGGCGTACCTCGGCGACGCCGGCGACGCGAAGGACATCCTGGCGCCGATGCTCGCCGCGGCGCCCGTGCTGCTCGGCGGCGTCGGTGACCTGCCCTACCAGGCGGTCGACTCGATCCACCAGGACCCGGTCGACCCGACGCCGACCCGGGAACGCGGCGTGCTGCTCGGCGACCTGACCGCCGAGACCGTCGACGGGCTCCTCGCCGCCGCCGGCCCGCGGGTGGACGTGCCGCTCGTCATGGTCGAGCTGCGGCACCTCGGCGGCGCGCTCGCCCGGCCGCCGGCCGTCCCGAACGCGGTCCCCAGCCGGGACGCCGCCTACTCGCTGTTCGTCGTCGGGCTCGGCGTGCCGGAGCTCGCACCGGTCGTCGACGCGGTCACCGGCGCGGTCCTGGCCGCGGCCGCCGGCGACACCGTCCCGGGCGGGCTGATGAACTTCTCCGGCGGCGCCGGACCCGAGGCGCTGCTGGCGAACTGGCCGGCCGCCGACCGGGACCGGCTGCTGCGGGTGAAGCGCACCTACGACCCGGCCAACATGTTCTCCACCAACCAGGCGCTGCTGCCGCCTTCCTGACAGGTGCTGCCCGTGCGGACCCGGCCGCGGTCACGGCCGGGTCCGCGCCGGGTCCGTGCCGTGCCCGCGCCGGGTCCGTGCCGTGCCCGCCGGCCTGGTCCGGTGCGGTCCGCGGGGCTCGCGGATCACGGCCGGGTCTGTGCCGTGCCCGCCGGCCTGGTCCGGTGCGGTCCGCGGGACCGGCGGATCACGGCGGCGACGAGCCAGACGGCGAGACCCAGCAGCCACAGGGCGACGAACACCGTGGTCGCCGCCCAGCGGGCGAGGGGGAGCACCGACGGCGACGGGGACGGGCCGCCGAACGCGCCCGCCGCCACCAGGTCCACGGCGACGTCGAGGTCCCAGATGACGCCGCGCGGCCCGCGCAGGAGCACCGTGGTGCCGCCGCGCTGGTCCAGGGCGAGGAGGTCGACGTCGATGACGGCGCGGTACGCGTCCGGCGCGTCGTAGGCGGGTCCCTGCTGGGACTCCTCGTCGAGGTAGCGGACGACGACCGCGGTGCCGTCGCGCTGCCAGCCCGCGAGCTTGGCCGCGGCGCCGCCGAAGGTGGCGAAGGTCCGGCCGGTGGGGGTACCGGAGCCGCTGGACAGCACCGTGAGCCGCCAGGTCCGGTCGTTGCGCTCCGCGTTGGTGCAGGTGCTCGTGCAGCCTTCGGCGATCGTGAACACGGCGATGCCGTCGGCGGACCATGCCCAGGGGCCGCCGAGCATCGCGCCGTCGGGGAGGGTGGTGAGGCGGCGGCGGCCGCCGCCGGTCGTGTCCAGCAGGGTGAGGTCGCTGCCGGTCTGCACGGCGACGGTCCGGCCGTCGGGGGAGAACGCGGCCCTGCCCGGTCTGGTGCGGCCGAGGGTCAGCAGCCGGGTCGTCGCGCCGGAGCCGAGGTCCAGCAGCCACAGGGTGCCGTTGTCGGACTCGACGGTGTCGGACCCGTCGTAGGCGCCGCTCCACCAGGCGGGTGCGCTGTACCGGCGGATCAGCAGCCGAGTGCCGTCGGGGCTCCACGCGATGGGGTCGATGTTGCCGGCGCCCGGGTAGCGGCGCTCGTCGCCGGTGCCGAGGTCCACGACGGACACGTCACCGCTGCCGGTGCCGAGGTGGCTCAGGTACGTGCCGTCGCCCGCGACGCGCCGGCCGTCGGGGGACAGCAGCACGTCCTGGCCCGCCTGCAGGTAGGTGTTGCCGTAGGGCAGGACCCGGTAGGAGCCGTCGCGACCGATCGCGCTGATCCGGCTGCCGTACGTGAACGGCAGGTCCATGCTCTGGTAGCCGCCCCCGCCGCTGACGAGGAGGGCGGCCGGGCCGCGCGGGTCGCCCGCCACGCTCGCCTGCCACGGCCACGGCTGGTGCAGCCTGCCCGGCACGGCGCCGCCGCCCTCGGCCGGCAGGACCGCCGGACCCGGCAGCGCGGCGAGGGGGAGTGCCGCCGCGAGGGCCACGAGCGCCGCGACGATCACCCGGCGGGTGCGGTGCCGGCGGCGGCCGCGGCGCCACAGGTCCGCCGGGACGCGGGCGGCCGGCATGTCGTCGGCGGTCTCCGTGAGCCGCCGGGCGAGTCCCTGGGATTCTTGGGCGGGCAGCCGCGTCATCCGCGCACCTCCAGTCGGTCCGTGTCGCTTGCCAGTCCGGTGTCGCTCAGCAGCGCCGGGGCGATCGCCCGCAGCCGCGCCAGGGCGTCGCGGGTGTTGCTCTTCACGGTGCCGACGCGGCAGCCGAGGATGTCGGCGGTCTGCGCCTCGGTGAGGTCCTCGAAGTACCGCAGCACGATCACGGCCCGCTGCTTCGGCGCGAGCCTCGCCAGGGCGGCCCGCACGGCGACGCTGCCGGTGACGGCGTCGGTGCCGTCGGGGGCGGGCCGGTCCGGGGGCTGCGCGACGGGCACGGTCCGGCCGCGGTGCCGCCGCCACGCGGTCACGTGCTGGTGGTAGAGGACGCGGCGGACGTACGGGTCCGGGTCGCCGCCGGCCGCGATCCGCCCCCACCGCCCGGCCACCCGCAGCAGCGTCTCCTGGACCAGGTCCTCGGCCAGGTGCCGGTCGCCGGTCAGCAGGTACGCGATCCGGGACAGCGCGGCGACCCGCTCCCGCACGTACGCCAGGAACGACTCCTCAGCGTCCACTTCCACCTCCACACCCTCAGACACGCCGCCGGGCCGCCGGCGGAGGGGTGGCCGCCCGGGATTTCTTGCGTACGCTGATGACTACGGCGAGTTGCGTCGATTGTTGCGTCGATTTGGGTGGGCGGGTATGAAGGGGGCAACAATCACTTCGATCGTCGAACTATCTGGTCTTCGAGAGGTTAGAGCGTGGGCACACGTGTGGCAGCGGCCGTCACCGGCCGGCTCGGCGCGGTCCTGATCCTGCTGGTCACCATCGGGCTGACCGCGCTGGTGTTCCTCAACTCGCCCGCGCAACCCGAGGCGGAGCCCGGCGACGGGCTGCCCGCCGGCAAACAGTCGACGGAGGTGACGCAGCTCGCCGACCGGTTCGCCAGCGGCCGCGCCGAGGTCGCCGTCGTCGTGTACGAGCGCCGCGACGCACCACTCACCGACGCCGATCGCTCGATCATCGAGCGGACCCGGACGACGGTCGGCGGCCAGGCACCGGCGGTCGTCGCCGAGGACGGCCGGGCGGCGCTGCTCCCGGTCACGCTCACCGGCGAGGGCGACGACCTGTCCGCCGCCGTCGACAAGCTCCGCGAGACCGTCCGCGGCGGGCTCCCGGACGGGCTGACCGCGCAGGTCACCGGCGGCCCCGCGTTCGGCCGGGACATCTCCGCCGCGTTCGAGGGCGCCGACGTGACCCTGCTGATCGCGACCGCCAGCGTCGTCGCGGTGCTGCTGCTCATCACGTACCGCAGCCCGCTGCTGTGGATCGTCCCGCTCGTCGTCATCGGCGTCGGCGACCAGGTCGTGGCGAAACTCCTGCCGTGGGTCGCCGTGCTCGTCGGCGAACGCACCGACGCGTCCGTCAGCGGCATCGTGTCCGTGCTGGTCTTCGGCGCCGGCACCGACTACGCGTTGCTGCTGATCTCGCGGTACCGCGAAGAGCTGCGCCGCACCGAGGACCGCCGGGAGGCGATGCGGGTCGCGCTGCACAACGCGGCACCCGCGATCGTCGCCAGCGCCGGCACCGTCATCCTCGCCCTGCTCACGCTGCTCGCCGCGGTGCTGACCGCCAACCGGACGCTCGGCGTGGCCGCCGCGATCGGCGTCGCCGTCGCGCTGTTCTTCGGCCTCGTCGTGCTGCCCGCGGCGCTCGTCTGCCTGCCGCGCGGGATCTTCTGGCCGTTCGTGCCGCGCCTGGGCAGCGACGACCCGACCACTCGCGGCCTGTGGTCCCGGGTCGCGCACGCCGTCGGCCGGCACCCCGCCCGGGTCCTCGCCGGCGCCGCGGTCCTCCTCGCGCTGCTCACCGCGGGCCTGCTGAGCACGTCGATCGGGCTGTCGCAGACCGAGCAGTTCCGCACCGAGGTCGAGTCCGTCACCGCGCAGGACGCCCTCGCCAGGCACTTCCCGGCCGGGTCGTCCCAGCCCGTGACCGTCATCGTCGTCGCCGCGACCGCACCGCAGGCCGCCGCTGCCGTCGAGGGCACCGGCGGGGTCGCGGCCGTCGGAAAACCGGAGACCTCCGACGACGGCGCGCTCGCCAAGCTGCGCGTCGACCTCCGCGACGCGTCCGGGACGCCCGCCGCGGACCAGGCGGTGCGGGACCTGCGCACTGCCCTCGCCGCGATCCCGGGCAGCGACGCGCTCGTCGGCGGCGCGCCCGCCGCGGACCTGGACAAACGCGACGCGTACAGCCGCGACAACATGATCGTCGTGCCACTGGTCCTGCTCGTGGTGCTCCTCGTCCTCGTGGTCCTGCTGCGCTCCGCCGTGGCGCCGGTGCTGCTCCTGCTCACCGTCATCGTCAGCTACGCCGCCAGCGTCGGCGCGGCCGGCCTCGTCCTGCGGCACGTCCTGGACATCCCCGCCCTGGACGCGGGGGTGCCGCTGCTGAGCTTCCTGTTCCTGGTCGCGCTCGGCGTCGACTACAACATCTTCCTCGTCACCCGCGCCCGGCAGGAGGCGGCCGCGCTGCGCGACACCCGCGCCGGCGTGGTCAGGGCACTCGGCGCGACCGGCGGCGTCATCACCTCGGCGGGCATCCTGCTCGCGGCCGTGTTCACGGTCCTCGGGGTGCTGCCGGTCATCGTGCTGACCCAGATCGGCGTCATCGTCGGCATCGGCGTCGTCCTGGACACCCTGGTCGTGCGGACCGTCGTGGTGCCGGCGATCGCCCTGCTGCTCGGCGAACGCTTCTGGTGGCCCGCCCGTCCCGCTACTGCCCCCTCCACCGGCGTTCCGGACAATTCCGGCATGTCGGATGGTCCCGGCGACGGCGCGGACATTCCGGATGGCGGTGCGGACATTCCGGGCGGCGGTGCGGCGGGCTCGGATGCGGCGCCCCCGTCGGGCGGCGGTTCGCACCATCCGGGTCGCCACGTCGCGACCGGGCCGGCGGGCCGGCACGCCGGGTGAGTGGCTGGACGGAGAGGTGACGGCGCGCGCCGACTGGGTTGGCGCGTTGTGGCCGGGTCGGCGGGTGAGCGGCCGGGCGGAGGTGACGGGCTCCGACCTCGGTGCAACGTTCGCGTGCGGCGCACCGACCGGGCCGGCGGGCCGGCACGCCGGGTGAGTGGCCGGACGGAGAGGTGACGGCGCGGGCCGACTGGGTTGGCGTGTTGAGACCGGGTCGGCGGGTGAGCGGCCGGGCGGAGAGGTGACGGGCGCGACCGGGGCGGCACTTCGCGACCGGGTCGGCGAGCCGGCGGGCCGGGGGAGTGGCCGAGCAGGGAGATGACGGGGCGCGCCGACCGAGGCGGCACGTCACGACTGGGCCGGCTGGTGAGTGACCCGGCGGAGAGATGACGGCCCCAACCTCGGCGCCACGTTCGCGTGTGGCGCGCCTATCGGGGCGGCACGTCGCGACCGGGCCGGCGGGGCGGCACGCCAGGTTCTCCCCCGACGGCCGGACCGTCGCCGTGCAGACCGGCAGCGACCTCACCCTGCTGGACACGACCGGCGGCCGCCGCGTCCTCACCACCCTCCCCGACGGCGCGATGCTCGGCGGCCCCTGGGCGTGGTCCGCCGACGGCATCGCCGTGTTCACGATGTGAGCGGCTGGGCGGAGAGATGGCGGGGGCGCGCCGAAGCCGGGAGTCGGTGTACGCGCTCGTCGCCTCCCGCGCGACCGACGGCGTCCTGCGATGGCGCCGGCGTGCCCAGGCGGACCGGTGGTTCGCGGTGGCAACGGTGCGCCCAGGCGGGCGGCGCGCTGCGGTGGCAACGGTGCGTTTGTATGGCCGGCGTGCGCGGTGGTTTCCGGTGCGCCGCGGTGACACCCGGTGACCGGCCGCTGGTCGGCCGTGCGCGTCGCGATCGTCGTCGGAAGCGGTGCGGCGTTGCGTTCACGTGGCGGAGGAGTGGCGCGGGCCTCATGGTCACGGCCTGCGGCGCCGTCCGGTCGTGGTCGCCTGCGGCGGTCGCAGGAGCGACGGCCGGGCACTCCCGTCACGGGCGCCCGGAAGCGGGGGCGGCGTTGCGTTCACGTGGCGGAGGAGCGGTGCGGATCGCATGGTCACGGCCTGCGGCGCCGTCCGGTCGTGGTCGCCCGCGGCGGTCACGGGAGCGACGGACGGGCGCCCCGCCATGGGCGCCGGGGCGGACGGGCCGCGCGGGGGAGAGTGCTCAGCGCCTGACGACGTCGTGGGCCAGGCGGAGCAGGTCGGGCACCGCAGGGTGGGTGAAGGGCTCGCGCCACGCGAGGATCACGTCGACCGGTGGGGCGTCGGTGAGGGGGACGTAGCGCACGGCGGGGTTCGGGTGCATGGCCGCGGTTGCCGCCGGGGTCACGCCGACCGCGTCGCCGGCGATGATGACCGACAGCCAGTCGTCGGTGTTCTTCACGGGGACGAGCTGCGTCGGTGCGGCGTCGGCCGGCCACAGCGCGAGGGTCGTGCTGCCGGTGACGGTGTTCAGGGCCAGGGGCTCCGCGGCGAGGTCGGCGAGGGTCAGCGACGCCCGGCCGGCGAGCGGGCTGTCGTCGGCGACCGCGGCGAGGCGCGGCTCGCGCATGAGGTGGGCGGTGTGCGCGCCGGGCACGTGCGGCGGGCCGCGCAGGACGGCGACGTCGACCGCGCCGGACGCGAGGCCCGCGCTGCGCTCGTCGAGGCGGAGGAGTTCGAGCACCGTCTCCGGATGCGTGCGCTTCCACTTGCGTTGCAAGGTGGTGGTGTACGCGCCGAGCGCCGACCACGCGTGCCCCAGCCGGACCGGCCGGCCGCGGTGCCGTCCGGGGTCGAGCGCGTGCTCCACGGCCGCCACGGCCGCGGCGGCGTTGCGGCGGAACTCGTGGCCCGCCGGGGTCAGCGCCAGGTGGTGGGTGGAGCGGTCGACGAGCCGGACCCCGAGGTGCGCCTCCAGCTGCTGCAGGGTGCGGGTCAGCGCCGGCTGTGTCAGGTGCAGCCGGGCCGCCGCGCGGGTGAGATTTCCCTCTTCCGCGATGGCGAGAAAGCCTCTGAGGTGCCGCAGCTCGATGGTCATGCGCGTCAAGCATAACCAGCTGTGAAACGGCATTTCCGATGATCCGCCGCGCTGCCTAGCGTGGCCCGTGTGACCGACGTCCTCACCGCCCCCGCCCCTGTCGCCGCTCAGCCCGCCGGGCGCGCCGGTGGGGTGTGGCGGGTCCTCGCGTCGCAGACGTCCGTCCACAGTGGAGCCGCCGTCGCCACCACGCTGTTCCCGATCGCCGGGGCGGCCGGGGTCGTGTCGATGCGGCTCGTCATCGGTGCCGCCCTGCTCGTCGCGGTCGGCAGGCCGAGGCTCAAGGGGTACACCCGCCGCCAATGGATGCTCGTCGGCGTCTTCGGTGCCGTGCTCGCCGGGATGAACCTCGCCTTCTACGCGGCCATCGCGCGCATGCCGATCGGGCCCGTCGTCACCCTGGAGGTGCTCGGGCCGCTGGCGCTGTCGGTGGTCACCGCCCGGCGGCGGGTCGCGTGGCTGTGGGCGCTGCTCGCGCTCGCCGGCGTCGGGCTCCTCGGCGGTGGCGGGTTCGACCAGCTGGACCCCGTCGGGGTCGGGTTCGCGTTCCTGGCCGGCGGCGCGTGGGCCGGGTACATCATGTTGTCGTCGCGGACCGGCGCGAGCTTCCCGAAGCGGGACGGGCTGACCCTCGCGATGCTCGTCGCGGCCGTCCTCGCGCTGCCCGCCGGGATCGTCACCGCCGGAGGGACGCTGCTCGAGCCGCGGGTCCTGGCGCTGGGCGCGGCGGTGGCGGTGCTGTCGTCGGTGCTGCCGTACACGTTCGAGCTGACCGCGCTGCGCCGCCTGCCGACGTCGACGTTCGCGGTGCTGATGAGCCTCGGCCCGGCGATCGCGGCCCTCGCGGGCTTCGTGATCCTGGGGCAGGACCTGCACCCGGCGCAGATCGCCGCGATCGGCCTGGTCGTCGCCGCCAGCGCCGGCGTCGTCCTGTGGAAGGACCGCCCCGCGACGGCGTGACCGGCGGGCGGTCAGGTGACCGGCGGGCGGCTACGTGACCGGCCGGCGGCTACGTGATTAGCGGGCTGCCACGTGACCGGTGGGTGGCGTGACCGGTGGGCGGCTACGTGACCGGTGGGCGGCCAGGTGACCGGTGGGTGGCGTGACCGGCGGGCGGTCAGGTGACCGGTAGGCGGATGGTGACGACCGTGCCGTGCGGGGTGTTGGGGCCGGCGGTGACGGTGCCGCCGTGCTGGGCGGCGGTCTGCGCGACGATCGCCAGGCCCAGCCCGGACCCGGGCATGCCACGGGCGGCGGGCGCCCGGTAGAAGCGGTCGAAGACGTGCGGCAGGTCGTCCGCGTCGATGCCCGGCCCCTCGTCGGTGATCCGCAGCACGCACCAGCCGTCGTCCGCCGTCAGCCGCGTGTGTACGGCGCCGCCCGCCGGGCTCCACTTCGCGGCGTTGTCGAGGACGTTGACGAGCATGCGTTCCAGCTCGTTCGGCCGCCCGTGGACCGTGACCGGCCGCAGGTCGGTGCCGAACGTCACCGACGGCACCCGGATGCGGACCCGGTCGACGGCGGCGCCGACGACGTCGGTCAGCTCGACGTCCTCGGCCGGCTCCCGGGCCGTCTCCTCCCGGGCCAGCTCGACGAGCTCCGTGGTCAGCGTCGCCAGCTCACCGACCTGCGCCTCCAGGTCCCGCAGCAGCTTCGCCCGCTCCTCCGGCGGCAGCCGGTGCGCGAGGTCCGGCTGCCGCTCCACCGCGAGCAGCAGCTCGATGTTGGTCCGGATGCTGGTCAGCGGCGTCCGCAGCTCGTGCCCGGCGTCCTCGACGAGGGCCCGCTGCGACCGGCGGGCGGCGTCGATCGCGGCGAGCATCGTGTTCACCGACTGGCCGAGGCGGGCGATCTCGTCGACGCCGTGGATCGGGACGGGCCGGTTGAGGTCCATCGTGACCGCGACGTCCTCGACGGCCTCCGTCAGCTGCTGCACCGGCACCAGCCCGGCCCGGGCGACGGTCCGGCCGAGGGCCGCCGCGCCACCGGTGCCGACGACGCAGCCCGCGGCCATGAGCAGGCCGAAGACGGCCAGGGTGCGGTTGGCCGGGCTCTGGTCGACCGCCACCTGCACCGCCCCGCCGCCGCGGCCCGCGGACACGGTCAGCATCAGGTAGCTGTGCTCGTCGAGCTCGACCTGCTCCTGGTGCTGCGCCTCCTGCCCGGCCGCGACCCGCCGGGCCCCCTCGGTCACCGGCAGCCCGTTCGTGGAGCGGGAGGTGACGGCGGCGTCCCGGCCGAGGATCTGCCAGCGCGGTCCGATGTCGCGGCGGAACCGCAGGTCCCTCCTGCCGCCGGGGCCGGCCGGCGGTGGCCCGTCGCGCCACTGCTCGGGCTGCGCGGCGATCGACCGCGCGTCGGCGTCCAGCTGGGACCGCAGCTGCTGGCGCTGGATCTGGAACACGGCCGCGAACGCGATCCCGGCCACCGTCAGCACGGCGGCCGCGACGGCCGCGGTGACCAGCAGCGACAGCCGGTCGTGCAACGTCCGCCGCCGCCACCACCTGGCGAACACGCTCCGCGACGCACCTGTCCGCGGCGGTACACCTGCCCGTGACGCACCTGTCCGCGGCGACGGACTTGCCCGCGACGCACCTGCCCGTGACGCGGTCCCGCCGGGCGGAAGCGCGGCGCCGCCGTCCGGGTTTCGCGCGGCGTCCCCGCCGGGTGGCCGCGCGGCGCTCACAGGGGTTCCTCGCGCAGGACGAAGCCGACGCCGCGGACGGTGTGCAGCAGGCGGGGACGGCCGTCGGCCTCCAGTTTGCGGCGCAGGTAGCCGAGGTACACGTGGATGCTGTTGGACGTCTCGCCGAAGTCGTAGCCCCACACGTGCTCGAACAGCACGCCACGGGTCAGGACCTGCCGCGGGTGCCGCAGGAACACCTCCAGGATGGTGAACTCGGTGCGGGTCAGCCGCAGCGGGTGCTCGCCCCGCCACACCTCCCGGGTCGCCGGGTCGAGGCGCAGGTCGGCGAACGCGAGCGTGTCCGCGGCCGGCCGGGCCGGCGCGGTGAGCAGCGACCGGCGCAGCAGCGCCCGGATCCGGGCCAGGAGCTCCTGCAACGCGAACGGTTTCACGAGGTAGTCGTCGGCGCCCGCGTCGAGGCCCGCGACCCGGTCGCCGACGCTGTCCCGGGCGGTGAGCATCAGCACCGGCACCAGCAGCCCGTCGCCGCGCAGGCGCCGGCACGCCTGCAGCCCGTCCATCCTCGGCATGCTCACGTCGAGGATCATCGCGTCGGGCTCGTCGGCGTGCGCGGCGTCCACGGCCTCCTGGCCGTCGCGGGCGGTGTCGACCCGGTACCCCTCGAACCGCAGCGTCCTGGCCAAGGAGTCCCGCACGGCGGCGTCGTCGTCGACGACCAGGATGCGCGGCATGGTCCCATGATGACCGGCCCCGCTAAGCGTTCAATAAGAAACGATGTTCTGCCAGGCGTCGGCGGGCAGCAGGTAGCCGGCGTGGACGTTCGCCACGTCGGCGAGGATCGCCTTCGCCGGCCGGGCGCCGCGGTGCGGGTACAGGCGCCGCAGCGTCGCCTCGTCGAACGGCTGATACGTGCCGAACAGCCGGCAGAACGTCTCACCGGTGTTGTCGCCTGTGTTGAGCGCCGTCGGCACCGACACCTGCGACAGCCGGATCCCGCCGGCGGCGAGCCCGAGCGCGTCGCGGGTCTTCGTGCCGTCCGCCTCGAACCGCAGCGGCGGCGCCACCGGCGGCGGGGTGCCCCGCCGCACCCAGCGGATCAGGTGCTCGTAGGCAGCCGCGACGACATGGTCCATGGGCACCCTGGAGAACGGAGGGCTGCCGCACGTGTACTGCGGTGCCGCGCCCAGATCCCGCACGGAGATCGGCGCCCGGTACTCCTGCCCGCGCCATCCCGAGTGCGCGGCGCCCGCGACCTCCCACCGGCGGAACCGGTCGGTGTCCGCAGGCCGGTCAGGGGTCCGTACGTCGGTCTCGGACAGCACCTGGAACACCGGCTCCTTCCCGGCGCGGGTCGGCGCGGACCCGACGACGAACGCGTACCCGTCGAACACGGGCGTCACCTTCGGCAGGATGCTCTGGTAGTACACCGTCATCCTGGCCGCGGACTGCGACGCGCCGATCGCCAGCGTCGTGCCCGCCCGCAGCCTCGCCCGGAAGGCCGCGGCCGCCTGCGCGTAGATGTCGTAGGACAGCTCGTCGGCGGTGAACCGGCCGCCGCCGGTGACGTCGAGGGTGCCGTACCGGGCGGGGCTCCAGCCGCGGAGCTGATCGACCCCGACCCGCTGCGCCGACACGCCGACCCACGCGTGCCCGGCCCGGGTGATCGCGTCGAAGTCCCACAGCGCGTCGAGGTCGTATCCGGCGGTGACGTTCTGCCACTCGACGAGCGCGGTGCCGCTGAACCGGAGCTGCCGCGCCGGCCGCCGGACGACGACCCTGGTCCGGAACGGCACGTCCGCGGCGACCTGGTTGCCGGCCGTGTCGTAGCCGTCGGCGGTGCCGGCGACGAGGAACTCCTCCTCGACGTAGCCGGCCCCGGCGAGGTCGTCGGTGGTGGAGAAGAACGGATAGGTGTCCGCGACGTCACCGGCCTTCGGGTCACCGGGCACGGCGCCGGGCAGCGGGCCGGTGACGGTCGCGCCGCCGGGTGTTCCGCCCGCGGCGGCGGGCACGGCCGGCGCCGCCAGGCCCAGGATCAGTGCGGCGGACATCGCGAGTCGTAGCGGAGCACAGGGTCCCATGCATGCCACCTTCGGCCGTCGCGGCGGCCACGGCATCGGTGGAATCGCCGGTCAGGCCCGGCCATGCCCCCGGACGGCCACCGTGCGGAAGGCCGCAGGTCGCGACGGGGTCAGGTCCGGCCGGCGGTGGCTTCCTCGACCGTCGCGTAGCGGGGGAGGATCCGGTCGAGGTTGGTGATGTGCAGCACGTTGTCGACCAGCGGGCGGGTGCCGGAGAGCCGCAGCCAGCCGCCCGTGGCGGTGAGCTCCGACCGGGTCCTGACGAACAGGTTGAGCCCGCTGGAGTCGCACATCGGCACGTCCGACAGGTCGAGCACGACGCCGAGGGCGGGACGGCCGGTCAGGGTGGACAGGGCGTCTGCCAGCGGGGCGAGCGTGTCGTAGAGGACCTTGCCACGCACCGTGACGACGGCCGCGCCGTCGCGTTCGGCGACATCGGCGGTGACCCGCTCGTCCGACGGCCTCGACTCGTCGCGGTCCAGGGAGTACTCCACGACCCGAGCGTAGCGGCTCCCGCGGGGCGGTCCCAGGGTCCGTTTCCGGCGCGGCGCGGATGGGAATCCGTTATATCGGTCGCGGTGATGAAACGGCTGCGACCCGAGTGACGGGAGGGTCGCGGACGCGACCGTGTTTGGTTTGCCGAGGGGTGAGCGAGGCATGGCGGCGACGGTGGAAGCGCGCTGGCTCGAAGCGTTCAGCGCGATTCTGGACGGATCGCATCTCTTCCAGCCCGACGGGCTGGCGACGGCCGTGGACGAGGCCCTGGCGCCGCTGGGGATCGGGGCCACGATCTACCTGGTCGACGAGGAACAGCGCACGCTGCGGCCGGTGCCGCGCCCCGGGCACCCGCTGCCGGACCCGAAACCGGTGGAGACGACCGTTGCGGGGCAGGCGTTCGCGATGGTCAGGTCGACGCAGAGGGGCGACGACGGGTGGTGCGTGCCGATGGTCAACGGCACCGACCGGCTCGGCGTGGTCGAGTTCACCCTCGCGGCGCAGGAGTCGCAGCTGCGCGACGGGACGTTGCGGGCGCGCTGCGAGACCCTCGCCGGGCTCATCGGTCACCTGGTGACCGTCACCTCCCACAAGGGTGACTTCCTCGCCCAGGTGCGCCGCTCCCGGCCGATGACCCCGGCCGCGGAGCTGCTGCGGCAGCTGCTGCCGCCGCTGACGTCGGCGTGCGAGCGGATGGTGATCAGCGCGATCCTGGAGCCGTGCTACGACGTCGGCGGCGACGGGTTCGACTACGCGATCGACGGCGCGCGGGCCAGGATCGTCATCCTCGACGCCGTCGGGCACGGCCTCGCCGCGAGCCTCGCGTGCGGGGTGGCGATGTCGGCGATGCGGGCGGTCCGCCGCGCGGGCGGTGACCTGCGGGCGCAGGCCCGCGCCGCGGACACGGCGCTGACCGAGCAGTTCCCCGAGAGCCGGCTCGTGACCGCCGTCCTCGCGGAGCTCGACCTGGAGGCGGGGCGGCTGCGGTACATCAACGCCGGCCACCCCAGGCCGCTGCTGCTGCGCACCGGGCGGGTCGTGCGGGACCTCGGAGCCGGGCGCCGCATGCCCCTCGGCGTCCACGACGACGTCGAGGTGGCCGAGGAGGACCTGGAGGGCGGCGACCGGCTGCTGCTCTACACCGACGGCGTGACGGAGGCCCGCGACGCGGCCGGTGAGGAGTTCGGCGTCGACCGGCTCATCGACCTCACCGAACGGCACGCCGCCGCCGGGCTGCCCGCGCCGGAGACCCTGCGCCGCCTGGCGCACGCCGTCGCCGAGCACCAGGGCGGCGCGCCGGCCGACGACGCCACCCTGGTCCTCGCGGAGTGGTCCCCGATCGCCGCCCGGCGCAGCGCCCCCTACAACATCACCCACTGACACCCGGCGTCCTGACCCGCGGGCCGGCGCGGTGGTGACTCACCCGCCGACGCGCGCCGCCGGGGTGATCGGGTCGGTCTCGTCGTCGAACTCGCCGATGACCTCCTCCAGGAGATCCTCCAGGGCGACCAGGCCGACGGGCGTCCCGCCGTCAGTGGCGACGGCCAGCTGTGCCCTCGACTCGCGCATCGACCGCACCGCGGCCAGCACGCTGGTGCGCGCGGGCAGGGTGAACGCGGCGATCATCAGGTCCGCCGCGGTGGCCGCGGTGCCGGCCGTCGTGGCCCGCAACGCGTCGCGCACGTGCACGACACCGATGACACCGCCGGACGCGTCGACGACGGGGAAGCGGGAGCGGCCGGTGGCCTGGTTCGCCTGCTCGACGTCGGCGGCGCTGGCCGCCGACGGTACCGTCACCATGTCCGCGCCGGGGGTCATCACCTCGGCGATCGTGGTGCCCTGCAGCTGCAGCATCCGGCTGAGCAGCTCCTGCTGGTCCTGGGCGAGCGTGCCGTGCTGGCGGGAGGACTCCAGCAGCATCATCAGCTCCTCGGGCCCGTGCGCCGCCGACAGCTCGTCCTGCGGCTGCACCTTGATCAGCCGCAGGCAGGCGTTGGCGAGCCCGTTGAGCAGGGTCAGCAGGGGGCGTACGAGCCGGGTGAACGCCCGGAACGGCAGCGCCAGACCCTTGGCGGAGCGCTCCGGGTCGCTGATCGCCCACGACTTCGGGGCCATCTCGCCGACCACCATGTGCAGGAACACCACGACGGCGAGGGCGATCAGGAACGAGATCGGGTAGCTGAACCGCTCGGGGACGCCGGCGCCGTGGAACAGCGGGTCGAGCAGGTGCGCGATCGCGGGTTCCGCGAGAGCGCCCAGCCCCAGCGAGCACAGGGTGATGCCGAGCTGCGCACCGGCGAGCATCAGCGACAGCTCCCGGCTGCCGGCGAGCGCGGCCCGCGCGGCCCGGCTGCCGTCGGCGGCGGCCTGCTCCAGGCGGTGCCGCTTGCTGGCCACGAGCGCGAACTCGGCGGCCACGAAGAACCCGTTCGCCGCCAGCAGCAGCGCCGACACCAGCAACGCCCATCCCGTGCTCAT
>NZ_JBVJIJ010000023.1:110965-116758 GCF_055586325.1 Dactylosporangium sp. NPDC051087
GCCGTCACCTCCGCTTCGCTGCGGCGCCGGCCTGAGCCGAAGCTGTCATGCTGATTCGCGGCCTGACCGCTGCGCTGGCCGCTCATGCCGTCACCTCCGCTTCGCTGCGGCGCCGGCCTGAGCCGAAGCTGTCATGCTGATTCGCGGCCTGACCGCTGCGCTGGCCGCTCATGCCGTCACCCGCATCCGGGTGACGCGGACGGTGTCCGGCACGTGGCGGTGCACGGTGAGCACCTCGAGCCGCACCGGCCTGGGCGTCGCGTCCTCGTCGGGCTGCGCGGGCGGCAGAGTGACCTCGACGGTGTCGCCGGGGCGCGGGATCCGGCCGAGCCGCTGCAGCACGAGCCCCGACACGGTGTCGTAGTCGTCGCTCTCCGGCAGGGTCACGCCGGTCGTCCGGGCAACCTCGTCGACCCGCCAGCGGGCCGGGACCAGCCACGAGCCGTCCGGCTGGCGGACCGCCGACGGCTCCGGCGCGTCGTCCTCGTCCCGGATCGACCCGACGAGCTCCTCGGCGACGTCCTCCAGGGTAATGATGCCGGCGAAGCCGCCGTACTCGTCGATGACGCAGGCCAGCTGGCGGTGCTCGGTGCGCAGCCGCTCCAGGACCGTGGGCAGCGCCGCCGTCGACGGCACCAGGACCGGCGGCAGCGCGATCTCGGCCATCGTCACCCGGTGCCGCTGCGCGGCGGGCAGGGCGACGAGGTCGGCGCCGCCGACGACACCGATCAGGTCGTCGACGCTGTCACCGACGACGGGGAAGCGGGTGTGCCCGGTGTCGAACAGCTCGACGAGCCGGATCGCGGGATCCGTCGCGGCGACGGTGACCACGTCGACCCGGGCGATCATCGCCTCCTCGGCGGTCCGCGCGCGGAAGGCCAGACCGCGTTGCAGCAGCTGCGAGGTGTCGGCGTCGAGCAGGCCACCGGTCCGGGACTCGGCGATGATCCGCTCCAGGTCCTCGGGGGTGGCGCCCTCGGGCAGCTCCTCGATCGGCTCGATGCCGACCCGGCGCAGCAGCCGGTTCGCGGCGGCGTCGAACATCCGGATCAGCGGGCCGGCCGCCGCCAGGTAGAACAGCGTGAAGCGGGCCAGGCCGCGGGACAGCGCCTCCGGCCGGGCGATCGCCCAGTTCTTCGGGCCGAGCTCGCCGAGGACCATCTGCACGACGGTCGCGACCAGCAGGGCGAGGACCACGGCCGCGGACGCGCTCGCGGCGCGCGGGACCCCGGCGAGGCCGAGCAGGTCGGCGAGGCCGCGGCCGAGGAACGGCTCGGCGACATACCCGACGAGCAGTGCCGTCACGGTGATGCCGAGCTGCGCGCCGGACAGCATGAACGACAGCCGTCCCGTCACCCGCAGCGCCCGCCGGGACGACTGGTCGCCCTCGTCGGCGGCGCGTTTGAGCTTGCCCCGGTCGACGGCGACATAGGCGAACTCGGCCGCCACGAAGTAGCCGGTGGCGGCCGTGAGCAGGACGATGAGTGCGAGACCGATCAGGATCAGCATGAGGCCTCAAGCGACGTCAGCCGGGCAATGCCCGGCCCGGTACTCCAACCAACCATGATCAGACGCTAGCAGCCTTCGCTGAACGTTCACTGGGAACGCGGGGCCACCGGCGGCTCGGCCGACCACGGAAAGTTGATCCACCTGTCGGTGCGGCGCCACACGTACCGGCAGCGCACGGCGGTCGCCGGCTTCTCGTACAGCACGGCGATGCGCACGTCGGCGGCGTGCGCGAGGCAGAAGTCCCGCACGACCCGCAGCGTGGCGCCGGTGTCGGCGACGTCGTCGGCGATGAGGACGCGCGCCCCGGCGAGGTCGGCGCCGTCGGGGGTCGGGCGCAGCACGACCGGCGCGTCGAGGCGCTCGTCGACACCCGTGTAGTACAGGACGTTCATCATCACGACGCTCTTCACGTCGAGGGCGTACGCGAGGGCGCCCGCGAGCAGCAGCCCGCCGCGCGCGACGGCGAGGACCACGTCGGGCCGGAACCCGTCGTCGGCGACGTGCTGCGCGAGGGCCCGCGACGCGTCCCCGAACTCCTGCCAGCCGAGCTCTTCCCGCTCGTCCATGTCCCCGGCCCCGCTACCGCAGGAAGCCGGCGACGGTCGTCGCGAGCCAGGCCGGGTCGTCGTGCCACGGGCTGTGCCCGCCGCCGGGCTGGACGGCGACCTCGGCGTGCGGGAACAGTCCCGCGTACTCGGCGGCCCGCTTCGGCGGCAGCGCCACGTCGTACTCACCCGCGGTGAGCAGCACCCGGGCCCGCAGGTCGGCGACGGCGGCGCGGGCCGCGGCCGGGTCGGCGCCGGTGTAGTACGCGGCCGCGGCCTCGTCGTTGCGCAGCGCGTCCTGCTCGGCGGCCACCGCCCGGGCCGTGTCGTCCCACCGGCCCCACATGAACGGTGTGATCGCGTCCCAGTCCCCGGCGCCGGGGTCGCCGGCCCAGATCCGCTCGAACGCGGCGAACGCCGCCGGGAACCACGGCTCCCTGCCACGCAGCTCCGCGACCTCGCGCCGGTCGGTGTCGCCGACCTCGAGGCCGACCACCCGCGGTGACGGGGTGACCAGGACGAGCCGGCCGATCCGGTCGCGGTGGCGGGTGGCGTACAGCACCGCGACGGCCGCCCCGGCCGAGTGCGCGAGCAGGTCGACCCGGTCCAGGCCGAGGTGCTCACGCAGCGCCTCGACGTCGTCGGCGAGCCGGTCGCACCGGTAGGTCGCCGGGTCGGCGGGCACCGCCGACCCGCCGGTGCCGCGCAGGTCCAGCCGCACGAGCTCGTGCCGCGCCGACAGCCCGCCGAGGTCCCCCAGGTACGACGACGCCGTCATCGGCCCGCCGGGCAGGCAGATCAGCGGGCTGCCGGCGCCGCCGCGGTGGTATGCGAGCCTCGTGCCGTCAGCACCGGTGAAGAAGTCCACCGGGCGATGATATGTGCCCCGTCCATCGATGATCGGCCTTCTTTCCCGGCGTCGCCGTGACGGGCGGACGGTCAGGTCTCGCCGGCGAGGAGGTGGGCGGTGGGGAGGCGCTGGATGAGCGCGGCGGGGATGAGGGCGGTGCAGGTAGCCAGGGCCGCCCCGGCCGCGACCGCCACGGCGGCGGTGGTGAGCAGGCCGGCGGTCAGGTCGCCGACGAGCCAGGCGGCGCCCGTCACGCCGAGGGCGGCGCCCGCGGCGCCGCCGAGCAGGCCGATGCCGAGGCCCTCGGCGGCGACCAGGCGGGCCAGCGACGCCGGGGTCCAGCCGGTGGCGCGAAGGGTGGCGAGCTCGGCGGCGCGGTCGCGGACGTTGAGATACAGCACGTCGGCGACCGCGAACGCGCCGAGCAGGACCGTGGCGGCGACCGCGATCGTGTCGACGGTCCTGACCCGCAGGGAGACGGCGTCGCCGAGGAGGGTGCCGACGATGGCGCCGTGGAAGCTGTAAGTGATGGCGCCGAGGACGGTGGCGGCGGTGATGCCGATGGCGAGGGCGCCGGCGCCCAGGACGGTGCGGCCGGGGACGCGGACGAGGTTGAGCAGGCCCATGCTGACCGGGCCGCGGGGGCTGCCGGTGCGGCGCGGGCGGGTGACGGCGGGACGCAGCCCGGCGGCCGGGCGGCCGCGGGCCGCGGTGAGGGCGGGCAGCAGGCCGGCGACGAGGGACAGCGCGACCGCGGTCGGCACGGCGAGCAGCGCCTGCGTCCACGTGGTGTGCACGGACAGCAGCGCGCCGAGCGGCGCGGCCAGGCCGAGGGCGCCGAGGCCCGCGACGGTGCCGATGACGGTGACCTCACCCAGTACCGACGCGAAGACCCGGTGCGCGGGCCAGCCGAGGGCGGTGAGGGTCGCGAGCTCGGTGCGCCGGTCGCGGACGCCGGCGGCGACCGCGTTGGCGAGGAACAGCGCGCAGACGACGAGGACCAGCACGAACAGGACGGCGCTCTTGCGGTCGATCGCGGTGATGATGCTGGCGGCGACGCCCTTCTTCACCCAGTGCTCGGTGACGCGCAGCTCCGGCCGCTGGTACTTGCCGGCGACCAGGCTCACGGTCTGCGGGGCGGGGGAGGAGCCGTAGGTGATGTCGACGTCGAGGCCGGTGCGGGCGGAGATGTCCTCGGCGACGAGCCGGACCCTCTCCCGGGAGGTGGCGGAGAAGCCGTGCACGCCGGCGACGCGGACGCGGATCGCGCTCAGTGGCTTGCTCTTGTCGCCGCCGCGGGTGTCGGCGAGCAGGGCGGGCAGCGCGGCGATGCTGGTGAGCAGCATCGGCGGCGAGGACAGGTAGCCGCCGGGGTTGCCGCCCGGCGCGAGCGGGCGGTCGCCGAGCAGGTCCCGGGTGGGCTGGTCGGCGCCGACGACCAGCGGGGGCTCGTAGGTCTCCATCGGCACGCGGCTGAGCGGGTTGAACGTGGTGAGCCGGGCCGGGTCGAACGTGCCGACGACCCCGAACTCGGTCGTCGTCATTTCCCCGTACAGGCGGGACGACACGTTCTGCACGGTGCGGAAGGACGTGTCGTCGATCTGCCACGGCGCCGGGAACCCGAAGGAGTGCGGCAGCACGAAGGCGGCGGCGTTGTTCGGCACGGGGACCGCGGCGAGGCTGCCGTCGGGCGCCTCGAGGTAGGTGATGCCGCCGGCCTGCAGGAGCCACTCGTGGCCGTACGTGAAGCCCCAGCCCTCGCCGGAGCGGGCCAGCTCGGTCTCGGTGGTGTGCTGGTACGCCGCCTCGGTGTCCAGCACGTCGTCGCGCAGGTGCGTCGCGGGCGCGGCGGCCATCGCGGCGAGCACCGCCTCCGGGGAGCTGCCCGGCATCGCGGTGAGGGGCCCGCGGGACACGCTGATCGCGGTGGTGGTGTCCGCATACCGCCGGGTCGAGGCGAGCACGGGCACGACCTTGCGCTCCTCGAAGCCGGCCTGCGGGACGGTGGTGCGGGGCGGCTCGTCGGTGAGGAACGTGCCCTGCGTGGCGCCGCGCAGCCCGGCGAGCCGGTCCTCGGCGTCGGGGTCGACGGCGGCGATGAGCATCGGCTCGTGCCACGCGACGGAGATGACGAGCCGGTCCCGCGCGCCCGGCAGGTTGGTCTCGAACCTGCCGTCCGGGAGCCGGCGGACCACGTTGACGTTCTGCGTGGTGGCGTCGGTGACCTGGCCCGGCTCGACGAACGGGCAGAGCTGCCGGCCGTCCTCGAGGAAGCCGAAGGCGCCGCCGCACAGCTGCGCGAACGGCATCTTCTGGCCGCCGCTGAAGGTGAGGTCCGGGCTGGCGTCGGGGATGGGCCACGAGACGTCGTGGGTGGTGACATACACCCAGATGGGCGTGGCCGGGGCGCGGCTCAGGCCACGGTCGGCGAGCAGGGTGCGGTCGACCCGCAGGACCTGCCGGTCCTTGGTGGGGTCGACGAGGTCGGTGAGGTCGACGGGCGCGACGACGGCGGCGTTGACCGCGCCGGCCATCGCGATCGGGGCGGCGACGTCGATGCCGGGCACCGCGCGGACCTTCGCCCAGTCGTCCATGCTGAGCCCGCCGTAGATGCCGGAGACCGCGTTGGGCCGCAGCAGCGCCCGGTCGTCCTCCAGCGGCAGCCGGCTGCCCTTGGGGCGCACGAGGATGTCATAGGCGGCCCGCACGTTGGCGTCCACGGTGCCGGTGACGTCCAGCCGCGCGGTGGCGGAGGCGCCGGTCAGCACGGTGAAGCCGGTGGTGGGGGGGGGGACCCCCAGCAAGAAGGCCACCCCCCCGCCCCCCCCCCCCCACAGACGCGCCCCCAAAAATCCGACCCCACCCCCAACCCTGCGCCCACACTGTCCC